>JAJRTO010000438.1 GCA_024278235.1 Candidatus Poribacteria bacterium | reverse complement strand
AGCCCGTGCCAACGCTGTCATGGACTACCTGATCGAGACATTCGAGTTCGATCCGATTCGATTCAACACGGTCGGCTATGGTGAAACCCGGCCTATCGCCGATAATGAAATCGAGGAAGGTAGTGGGTTTCGACAGAACACTAAACACGAACGGGATATTGTCCCCATTCATGCGCTAACTCGGTCAGACGTTGGATACGTTCAAGCGAGGAATCCGTAGGGATATTGTCGCCGGTACCCAGGATGAAATGATCCCCCGGTGCAGCCTCGTGGAGTATCTGTCGAACGTGCGCCTCGAACTCATCTTCCGACACCGAGACCGAAAGCATCGTGGAAGCCAGCCCACCCCAGATGGTGATTTTGTCTCCCCACACTTTCCGTGCATCGGCGACGCCAATATTGGTCATCGGTGGCGGTGTAAACGCCTCTGCGATATCGAAGCCTGATTCAAGGATCAACTCCATCAACCCATCATTGTGCCCATCCGTATGAGTGCTGATGATCTTCCCTGCTCTGTGTAGCGTCCCGGTGAAATGCTGGAACCAGGGCAGGAAATACTCACGGTAGATCGGCGGGGGAGTGAGTTGGGCATCGTAGTTGCCGTCGTGGCGAATGACCTTTGCAGGTGACTCCACGGCAAAGCGAAGGATTTGCTCTCCTTGTTCTGTGAGAGCAGCCAACAGTTGTTCAATCTGTGTCGGGTGATCGTTGAGCTGGTAGTAGAAGTTCTGATAACCTGTGAATTCGCGCATGATGCGATGGATCGGCGAATCATGCGCATTTGCCATAGCGAGTCCATCCTCTCCGATGGAAGCCTCGTAATCCACGAATTCCTCGTGCGTCGGAGTAAGCTCCGTATGCTCAATCATATAGAGCACGGGCCCGTAGTCTTGACGCGATTCGATTTTATGGTTTTGTTCCAGGCCACCTACCCCTTGTTGCTCCAACACAGAGCTGGTCAGAAAACGGGTCGTAACGGTCCCCACCGGCGTTTCATATTCGGTGAACGTTTCGTTTCCTTTGGTTTGGGTTCTTACTTCCACCCCACGCATCTCGCTTCGATAGAGCGGACCACGGTTTCCCTTGATGCCCATCCCCAAATCACGAGTGATGTCAAGGAAGTTCCAGCCATCGTATTTACGAGGCAAACGTCCATCCTTTTTCGCAGCCCCAAACCAGAGGTCCCAGCGTGGAGCCCAGGGGATCTGATCCATTGGGCTGCCCTGGATCGCTGCCCAAATGCGTTCCTGCAATGTCACAATGAATCCTCCAATCGGGTTACCCAGGAGATAGATCCTATTGTCGATAGCTTGCCGAGACGAATATCTGGTGTGTCACTATCTCCTGAGCGAGCACATCACTGTCTTGCTGCCATGTTCCCCGTACATACGCCACATCGAGCCCAATGGTTTCATCCAGCAAGGTGCCCATACCAAATGTGAGAAACTCCCTGTCGCTGACGATCTTATTCGCTGTGAATGCAAGGGGATGGTTCCAGTATCCCACGCGGATCCTCGTTTGAATCGGCTCAATCAGGTACTCGGCACCGATACGCCATTGAAGCACATCCCGGTAGAAATCCTGAAAATCGCTGTTGCGGATGCTTACCTCCGGAGGTGTACTATATGCGGTGCTCGTCCAGTTGGTGTATTGGAGATCCGCAGCGATCTGCGCCCGGGTGTCTCCGAGGCTCAACCCGATACTTGCACTGATGGGAAGTCGCAGGTCATAGAGGAGGGTGCCATCATCAAACTTCTCGAATTCGGTGCCATCATCATCGAGTTCAAAGGTGTCCTGGGTCCAGTATTCATCAATTTCCAGGCTCATTGGCATCTGTATGTGGGCCCCAATACGGCAGTATGAATTAACGCGCATGAGACCACCAAGCCGCACCCCAAAACCGAGGTAGCTTCGATCAACGGTGTCCTCCAGTGTCTGGAACGTGATGTCAGTAACGTCATCTGGATCGGTAATCTCACTCAGTAATTCCTCCTGATGATCCCCCGTCCAGATATCCAATGTGCCACCAATGGAGATACGTTGAGATACCCGTCCTGCGATCCCTGCACTCCAGCTATAGATTCCACCTGTGTTACGTGTCCGTTCATCGATCGCAAGACCGGCGAGTACCGGGGCATCGACCCCAAGCTGACCGAGTACATCTGTCTGGGTATCCAGATTCTGCACTCGACTGATTCCCAGCGCGAAAACGAGATGATTCCAGGCGGAAGTGAGGGGAAAAGCGGCGCTGAGCATATTCAGACGGACATTGTTGCGATCTGCCTGCCGAGAATCGCCACCAAAAAGAAGGGCCTTGGTCTCCCTATTTATGTGAGACAGTGTCGCAGAAAATTGATGACGCTTTAACTGAGATAGACCGGCCGGGTTCCATTGAAGTGCGGAAGCATTATCAGCGACCGCGGTGAAAGCGGCTCCCATGCCCAGAGCACGTGCATCCACCCCTGAATGATTACCTACCGTGATCTCGTCGGTTTGTGCATGGATGGCGGTTGTAAGGCACAGCAATCCGATCAGAGTACAGAGACACACTCGCAATAACATCATGCATCCTTTCAGAGAGGGGAGAATAAGGGATTGAGCAGGGATCAGAAATGGTGCTAGTATTTCAAAGACAGACGTACAAAGGGCCCTTTAGCCCAGTAGGAGCTTTCCGGGAAATCTTTGTCACGACTGCCGCCACGGAAATTGTAGCCAACAGCAGTACGGAGATTGGGAATAAACCAAAATCCGAGTTCAGCAGCATATCCCTGTTCGTAGTTCGGACGATCTCCAGCACTCGTTTTACGAAAATAGAGTACTCGATATTCACCTGCAATGTCAAGAGAGTCCGTCAATTGCAGTCGAGATCGGCCGATGAAGAGGTCCGATGTCGCCGCGACCTTGCTGCCGAACTGATCGCTTACAGCGCTGCGGATGGCCTACTTCCTGTAGATCTCGAAGTAATGGACGGGTTGGAGAATGACATCCAGAGATCCGATAAGGGTAAGGTTCGCTGTTGGGTCTTGCAGCACATTGCTACTGGACTGCTTGATCTCAAGTTTAGCCAGTGACTGAATAAAGTTCATATTCT
>JAJRTO010000032.1 GCA_024278235.1 Candidatus Poribacteria bacterium | reverse complement strand
TCGGAAGCCAGATAGGCGTGTACTGAATATGTCTCTTTAATCTCATGTGGAAGTTGTACCCTCAACTCGAAGCGTCCATCCTCGACAGGGGTGGTACGGCGAAGCAGGCGACTTCCATCGTTCCTTCGGATAGAAACGGATGCGACCCCCTTCTTGAGGACGCTTGTGTTCCCCTTCACCTGGACAATTTTATGGCCCTCCAGATTGGTTTCCAAATCCACACCCGGTAGAGCTACCGGCATCGTAATAGCAGGATCCCCAAGTAGATTGTACAATCTGACAAGGTCGATAGAACCCGGATGTCGGGCCATCAGTTGAATTTTCGCGGCAGCAAGCGCAGGTCCAACACGTCGTTCGCCCCTGTTAAAGAACACATCGAATATCGCCTGCTCCAGATAATAATCGCCCTTTATCCAACCAAGTCCTGAACTGCCAATAGCGGCGATACATCCCCCCTCCGGCTTCATCATCAGCAGTTCGTTGAGTCCCCGCTTGCTGGGGTCGTCAAAATAGCCCGTGAAGCAAGTGAAACTCATCACCAACGGCAACCTTCTATCATTGAGGAGAAGAGGCACATCCTCAAGTTTGAAGATCCCCTCATCACTCCAGATGCTACCACCACCGTGACCGGTGAAATGGACCAACCCAACGCCTTCATTCCAGAAATCGAGGACTTGAGGTGTACTCCCATAGTGCGGGGATTCCGGATCGGTATAGATCCTTTCCGTAATGCAGAGCGGAGCCATATAATCCCGGATCAGGTTTTCTGTGTCCCGGAGGAAGCTGCCGCGTGCTGCGATAAACAGAGTACGCTGTCGCCAATCACCAAGCACCGGTGATCTCTCATATTGCAGGATCTTCCGAACGATATCCCGAGTTTCCTGAACGGAACGCACAGGCAGGCGACCAATGGAGATATCAGGTATGAGATCATTCCCCTGCAAACAGGCATAGTGATGATCGGTAGCAGCCTGCCCCCACTTGAAAGAGTGGAAATAGCTCGCAGGGAGATAGTTCTTGCCATTCTTGAAATTCCAGGTTGCATCCCCAAC
This sequence comes from Candidatus Poribacteria bacterium, assembly GCA_024278235.1. Taxonomy (GTDB): domain Bacteria; phylum Poribacteria; class WGA-4E; order JAJRTO01; family JAJRTO01; genus JAJRTO01. Next base: position 10,886 of record JAJRTO010000032.1, on the reverse strand, counting down.
AAGCAATACATAGCCGGGAGCCGGTTTCTGCCAATTACTATAAGCGTACCTCAGAAAATCCCGGATTGCTTCCGGCGAAAGGCGGCCTGCATTGAACTCGTCATAGATATCCCGGACCTTTACAACGACGGTGCGGAAATCCTGGGATCGATGACGTGCCAGTGGGAGGATGGCATCATAGAAATCATCGTAGGTAATGACAATGTAGTCAGCAGCATTGGCAGGAGAACGCAGATGATCGGCAAGATTCCATCCCCGGGTTCCTTCATCGGGGATGATGGCTCGTGGCGACTTCTTGGTAGAGGATGCAAGAAGCAGATAGCGACTACTTTGGACCACTTCGTCCCGGAAGCGCACCATATAGCCTGTATCAGAGGGCTGTATCTCGTAGTTGGTAAGCCTCACATAGGGTAATCGATACACACTAATAGATGACGTGGTAAAACCATCCACGGCAAATTCGTAACTCCCGTTCTTATCTACCTCGAATTCCATCTGATTGTCGATTGCTCTGTAAGGACGCCTGTATTCCACCTCGATCCAGTTCAGATAGACGCGATCCAACTGAGATGAATCGACCGGATCCTTCGATAGAAGCCCTCTGATTCCAACGACATTCTCTCCCTCTCTGAGGAGACGCGTATCCAGAGGACGGCTTACGAACAGGGCCTTCTCCTGACCACGCCACTGGATATCACCAACAGGAAAACCGTTCAGTGTGATCTGGATCTGGTGCCAGTTCAGCGCCCAACCATGCATCGCAACGCGTAAAATGAACGGGAATTCCGGGATGATGTCATGGGCCTGAAACGACACCTCGGCCACTTCTTCCACCTGGACAAACTTCCAGAACCAGATGTCCCTTTTACCATCCGTATAACCGAGGCCAGCTCGTGTTCGATCCTCCTCCAGATGCAACTTTTCACGGTAAGAGGCTCCTACGAATTTATCGGTTCGTGGGGTTGCGAGTTCTGAAACCATACGGGCTGCGTTACGTCCGTCCCAGGTAAGCCAGTAGACGTTCGTGTCGCCATATTCACCATGCTGCGAATATGTGCCACGAAGATGCTGACCATAGAATTCCAACGCATCCCGTGCATCCCATCGACCATCAGAAGCACCACTCAGATAGATGGGGACTTGCTGTCCGCCACAGGTGAGTGATAACTTATGGGGAACAATCTCGGTGAGGTCGATACCAGCATCGCGAAGATCCTGTCCTGTCACCTGATAGATCCCATCTGAATCGACAAGCAGTCTACAAGCGGATGGAGATTGTGAGAATACAAATACAGGTAAGAGGATCCCGTAGAGAAGAATAGCAAGCTTCAGAGCAGGGAGCACAACTTTCCTAGGCCAATATCGCCGGTTCATCTTCCGCTTCACACACCATACCTTCTGGGATTTTGGTACCGGAAGCCACAATAACGTTCGATAAAACACATCCATCCCCGATACCCGCCCCAGGCAGAAGGATGCACTGTTTGAGCATACAGTCATTTCCAATAGTACAGCCTTCCGTGATGGTCACGTCAGGGCCGATGCGATAGCATTTGCCAATCACCGCATCATCAGATAGGGCGACAGGATGCTGAATACGATGACTCTCTTGCATTGAGACATGCACTTCTGAATATCGAAACAGTTGCCGATGAGCCTCCATCAACTCCCTCGGGCGATTCACATTCAGTCGCCAGACATTGAGTTGGTCGAATCCGACCTGCTCCCCTGTATTGATCAGCAGTTGGATCGCATCTGGCAGATAATACTCACCATCACGACTGTGTGGGGTTTGTTTAATGGCCTCAAAGATCCTGGGAGGCAGGATACACATCCCCGCGAACGTGAGATCGGTAGGCGGATCCTTCGGTTTTTCAACAATACGTCGTATGTTCGTACCATCGAGTTCCACAACACCATGTTGTGTAGGATCTGCAACTCGGCGGAGGGCTAAAGTACAGGCATCACCGTTCTGAAGATAGGCGACAACAAGTTGGCGAAAGTCGTAATTCGTTACGTTGTCACCATAGCACATAAAGAATGGCTGTCCGTTCATCCAATTGCGAGCAAGACCTACCGCATGCCCCGTTCCTAGAGGTCGTCGCTGCTCTATGAATGTGAGTTCCAGATCGGGATACTGCTGGGAATAGGCTTCAAACGCCGCTTGTGTATCGGGTGGAATAACCGTTAGAATACGGTGAATACCCGCTTCCGCAAGATGCTCCAGATTGTGTCCCAACAAAGTAGTATACGCCAGGGGTAATAACGGCTTGGGGATGTTATCCGTCAGAGGACGTAATCGAGTCCCCTCCCCTGCGGCAAGGAGCACGGCAGATCGGATCATATCAGTGTGCAATAGCTTTGTTCCCCTCCATCGAAGCTCATGATCCGAATATCAAATCATGAGTAATGAATTACGAATCACAGACGACACCGGAACCTGCTACAGGGAAGAAAGTCTCAATAACGGGTGGCAGTTGCCGAGCGCGGTAGTAACGCTGTTCCAAAGCCGTCGTCAGTGCATCAACCCGATCTGCGCACACCAGCACCGAGATACAGCCTCCAAGCCCCGCACCAATTCGACCGGCTCCCAGCACACCATCTACCGAACATGCTGTGTCTACCAGGATATCAAGTTCCTCACAACTCACCGCGTAGGCACCCGGTTGGTACGCCAGTCTTGCTGATGTTACCTCCTCTGGTGAATCACTAAAGAGAGAATCTCGAAGGTTCTGAAGAGCTTGATCGGAAATATCCGCTGTGTATGGAACACGCTCTCCGTTCTGCTCAATGCTTATCCGATCTCCATCATGCGACCGGCTCATCAGTTCGCCGAAGGTTCTTACATCGCCACGCGCCAGCACCTCTGTGACATGTTGGCTTCGAGCACATTCCGCCAGGCCAAACATGGCGACACCACGAACGCGGTACCCATCTTCAGGTTCGGAATGAGTCTGATAGAGACGCGCCAGCGTATCATGGATCGATTCGGGCAACACTTCAGCAACCTGCTGGCGTGTCATCCGCAGCGGTAGGGATTCGAGCATATCGTACAACAACACCTCATGGACAATATCTTCCGATCCCTGAGTTGCTCTATGAAGGTCTCTCAACTTCTCCGGATTCAAGAGATCCCGAAAATACTCCACATGATCGTCTACATCCTGAAAGCTGTTTTTCAGCAACATCAGTGCTATCTCATAAGCTGCTACCCGTTGATTGAAAATATCCTTTGCACCGGTGCTTTTCTTTGCCTCGATATGACTGTGGCATACCACCACCCGATAGTCGGCAGGAAAAGGCACATACGCTACAGATAGGGGGAAAAAGCCAATGTGCGAGAGATACCCTTGTCTTCCTAACTTTATAGCTGCATGATCCCCCTTACCACCACGTGTACCGATATACCATTCAGCCGTTCCACACATCTCCACGATATCTTCAGGAGTATAGTCAAGCTGATTCACAGCGATGGTCGCTTCCATTGCCGAGACCACCAGTGTCGAGGATGACGAGAGTCCGGCCGCTATCGGTACGGTCCCTTCCGCCAGTATGTTCATCCCGCGTAAACGGGGAGCAAATTTCCCCGTAGGACTCCGCAACTGGTCCTGAAGATACACGAGCGGCGCCTTGAGATAGTTCCCCCAGTTCCCCGCAGTCCCTTTGGTTTTCCGGGCATCGCTCTGCTCTTGAGTCCATGCCGTCCAATCTTGAATCGGCTTTTCCGGAATCTCCTCTGAAATGACAAAGCGACCATCCGGAAAACGGGGATCCATGTTGCTGAAGTGAACTTGATCATCGTCGCGTACCCCCACGACAAGCGTCATTTCCTTAACAGCAATTGGATTGACGTATCCTCCTCGGTGGTCGATGTGCATCCCAATCAGATTCACTCTTCCGGGAGCACGCACAATCAATACATCCTGGATGCCATAGACACGTTCATAGGTCTCAAGCATCCGGATGTAACGTTGACGCTGTTGTTCGATAAAATCGGGACGCTCCCCATAGATCTGATGAAAGTATTCTAAAATGAAAGGATCTTTCGAACGCAGACACTCTAGCCACGCTCCTGTTGATTGTCGTACCATATTTCTCCTAAACGATGCCAAGATAGGATGCTCAGACGAGCACAGAAATAAATATAAGGGAGATAAGAGAACAGAATGGTAGGGAGCATTCTCCCTGTTTTTCCCTTCGTACCTCTCTTTTTTTGTTCCCTCATCTCCCCCACATGCATTCGAGCAAAAAGTGACACACGATGTCGGCTATCTGTGCATGGATCAACCCCAGGAAGTTATGGGATTTCTGAGCAGATTATTGCGATTTGAGATCTGCCCAACGCACAGCAAGTTTGCCACTCGATTCCACAGAAAATGTCTTCAACTGGGCTGCATAAAGTAGCAGATTCTCCATGATAGGCGCATTGACGGCGACATCCCCTGCATCCTCGTTCTCAATACTGGTGATCAGATAATATCCCTTACCATGCTGGAGCAGACCGATACCGACATCAGCTCCACCGTTTATCGTGGAAAGTAAAATGATAGAGGGATCTGGTTCGGTCCACGCATCGTCATGGTGAATCTGCCTCACATCGTTGGGCCGCTTAAAGAGATCACCGACTTCAGGAGCCTTTGTGACGTCGAATATCTCGACCCCCCCCCGTTCGACACCGACCATCGGCGCGGTGACCCAACCTACCTCGCATGGACGTCCTCCATCACTGTCTTGACCCAGGGAGATCACAATGCCTCCACTTTCCACGAAACTCTTGATGGCATTTTCAGTTTCTGCCTTGAAGAAATAGGCATTTTCACAAATTTCTCCCTGACCGATCCAGAGAATGTCTACTGATTTTAGTCCCGGGAGGGCCCGATCGCTTGTCTTTTCGTAAGAGTATTTGAATCCTTCAATCTGATCGAACTTTTCGAGTTGTGGAAACTCCGCATTGGAGACATTCCCAGCCAGCACCAATACCTTCAGTTCCTGAGCATCCGCTGAAAGCACAGCTAAGCTCAACAAGCAGATGAGTATCACTAACCATGTACGCATCTTTTCCTACCTCCTTGACACAACAGTTATACTGATCGCACCTGGATTTCATGAAATGGTGAAAACGGATCCATCGAGTGCAGAAACACTCTCCTGCAAGAGATACTCATAGATCCCCGGTGAAGTTAGAACTATGAACTATTGATATTGTAGAGACAGATAGATTATGCCATAAGATCCGCATAGGATCAATGGTTTTCTTCTCAGAAGCATATACAACGAGACAGGATAGGGCAGAAGACGCGGCCTACATCATGTGTTGCACATCGCATATCCTGTGCTGTATGTCAGAACGCCTTCAGACGCTCCACAAGTTCTGCAAGCGGAAGCCCCACAACATTGAAGTAACATCCCTCGATGCCTATCACAAATGCTGCTGCCTGCTCTTGTATACCGTAAGCTCCCGCCTTGTCCAAAGGCTGAGCAGACACAAGATATCCATCAATTTCTTCTTGATCCAGCTTGCGGAATTCAACCATCGTGTGGGCTGCCCATGTTAGCTCGCGTTGCGACTCAAGCTGTAAAATGGTGATACCTGTGATCACCTCATGCCAGCGACCACTGAGTGACATCAACATGTGACGGGCATGTTCCAGATCACGAGGTTTGCCAAGCACCTCATCACCGAGGACGACAACGGTATCGGCTCCAATCACAAGCCCTGCAGATACAGTTTCTGCTATGGCCTGTGCCTTTGCTCGAGATGCCCATCGAACCCCATCCACAGGTGTCAATTTCAGGGCAGGATTCTCATCCACACAACTCGGCATGGTGTCGAACTCAAGCCCAATCTGGCGGAGCAAAGCGATACGACGGGGAGAAGCGGAAGCAAGGATGATGCGGGGAAATTTCTGATTGAGTGGATGCATGGGAATAGGGCACAAAAAAAGAGCAGTTCAACCTGCTCTTCGAAGAATGACATGGTGCCCCCGACTGGACTCGAACCAGCATGCCTAGGAAGGCACAGGCCCTCAACCTGCTGTGTATACCAATTCCACCACAGGGGCAACCGGTAGTATTATACTATCGGTCAGTAGGGTTGTCAAGAGCGTTTTGGAGCTGCTGCATCCGCCGCTGAATGAGTTCATCAGAAGGGATGGCTGAGAGGGTACGCAACGTGGTATCCAGAGAATTGCAGAGACTTTCGGGCGACTTTTGATCCTCAGCACGAAGTTGCCGATCGGTTATCTCCAGATTTTCCTGATGTCCAAATGCAACGATGGGGATGGGCGACTGAATCAGGGTCTCCATCAGTGCCTGATGCGCCATGGCATGGAGTAGAGAGTCGCCAGGCTGACGAAGACATTTTTCCATGTTCCATAGAAGGAGAGGACGCTGGAGCCGAATCGCAAGATGCAGGAGGCGACTTGTTTTTCGGCAAGCCGCTGGAGAAAGGCTTGGATCCTCAGTGTCTGTCAGGAAGGAAATAAGCACACAGCGATGGGAAGCGATCCAGGCTAACCCTCCACGGATATCAGCAGCATCGGTTCCGACCCGGTCGCCGTGGAGTTCGATAAACTTGTCTATGGCATCCTCAAGAGGAGAGGGAAGACCGGTTGCAGAATGTTGAGAGGTCGTTGGGATTGACATGTTGGTCCGACCGCGTGAACATACGCGAGGATAGTAAGGAGAAAGGGATACACAGCGATTTTGTCCTATCTCTGCGTATCCCTCATAGTCATTTTGTTATTCAGCGTGGGAGAGAGAATTGACGGCTACCCAGGCGATCCCGCCAGCAACAGCAGTCAAAAAAGCAAACAGCTTCTTGTTCTTGCTAGGATTTTCCACGACACCTTCGACCTCAGAAATACGGGTCTCAAGGGCCGTGATCATTTCCTGGGTGCGAATAAGTTGTGTATGCAATTGTGCAACCTGGGTTTCCAGAGAAACCCCTCTTGCCTGCGTATCCTCGAGCTGCTTCGAGCGAGCTTCGAGGGAAGCTTCGAGCAGTTCGATTTTGGCCATCAGGCTTTCGTTGGTAGCCTTGAGCTGACGCCGTAGGTCTCCCGATTTAGCGACGTCATCCAGCATATCACGTATAGCCTCAAGCTCACCGCCCAATTGACCACGTGATTCTTCGAACAGTTCACGCAAGGCCGTCATCTGATCATCACGGTCCTGGAGAGCTTTCTCCAGGGATGCGTTCTGGGTTCTCAGACTATTGAGAAGTTCACGCGTGCCATCCAGCTCTTCTTTGGCAACATCGAGCTGCTTCATCGTTTCTTGATACATGGCACGGATCTCTTCAAGCTCAGCGGATGTTTCAACGCCTCGCTGCTGTTCCTCCTCCAGTATCCCCTTGAGCCATTTCAGAGGGACCTGCATCTCTTCCCCCGGATAGATCAGATCGGGGTTCGTATACTCGTTGTATTTCTTGAACCAGGGCCATTTAGTGGGTTCTTCCAAATACTTGGCAGCCAGGTCCCAAAGCGTATCCCCTTTGACGATGGTGACAATTTTCATGTCATCATCCGTGGGTTTCATGGTGATCTTGGCAAAAGCTGTCAGGACAAATGGCCCCCCTGTCAGAAACACACACAGATAAGCCACAAGAGCAATTGCGAAAGTGGATTTGAATTTCATCGGCTTTCTCCTCTCCTCTAGTAGCTGTAGGACAACGAGACATAGTGGGCGTTTTTGTCCAGTTGATGAAGCGTATCGTCACCAGGACGGAACGCATAGTCTAGTTGTACACCAGCAACTCGAGCACCAAAGCCAGCATAGAGGCTCCGCCGATCTCCCGTGTGATTTCCACCGGCTCGAATGGCCAGAACGCCGCCAAGCCAATACTCGACTCCGAGACGGATGCTGGTAGTACTCTCAGGCAGATCCACGAACTCATGTTCGATCTCAAATGACACAAGGGCTTCGTGCCGCTTGAGCACCTTGAAGGAGACGCCTAAATTCAGCAGCACAGGGATGGAGTCCCCACCCACGCCACCAAGCAGATTGCGTAAGGATAGAGCAGTACGAACCGTATCCTGGCCACTTTCGGGATCTTCGAAGGCATAGAGGATAGCTCCGAGGTCAAGGCCACCAAAGCCAGTGCTACCACTTGAGCCGAGCCCACCGTCCAGGCTATCGCCTCTCGAGATAATCTTGAAGCCGCCACCGATACTGAGATCCTCAAGCGCGTGTCCGTAACCAACAGAAAAGACGTTCGAGGAATAGTCGAACAGAGAGACGGGAGCCTCTTCATCGCCGGTAACCCATTGTTCAATACCAGCGACCCCATAGTTTGTCCATGAGACAGCAAGCGCTCCGGCATCACCCACATCTTTGGCAATACTCAAGAAGTTGTGTCTCGTATCAAGGTTCAGTTTGGCTGTGTAAAACGTAAAGGACCAATCTTGCACATTGGAGAGCCCGGCAACATTCCATACACTCGCAGTTGCATCATCGGCAACCGCAGTGTAGGCGCGCCCCATGCCAAGCGAACGAGCACCAGCGCCCAAGCGGAGATAAGGTGCCGCATCAATACCATCGCCTAAGCTGACCGATGCAAGCCCAAGCAGGAGCACCACTGGCACAATGCCGAGCAGGAAATGCGTTCTCCGAAGCATTCATAACCTCCTTTTATTGTCAATAGCCGCGAGTCTGTAGTCGAAAGTCGATAGCCCTATGGCTAAAGACTTTCGACCAGAGACTTTCGACTGGCGAACGCTAGTGCTATTCAGAACGACGCACCATCTTGATAACAGTAGATTCGGGTCTGAGTTCGGACTTCATAGTAATCTGGCAGAAGTAGACACCACGCGCCACTTCATCGCCCCCCTCGTTCCCGACTGTCGCATCCCATTCAATGGCAACCGGACCGGCCTCCCTTATCTCTCGATCTACGAGCGTTTTGACGAGCCGCATCGAAGCATCGTAAATCTTGATGGAGACTTCGGCTTGACGTGGTAACGTAAATGCAACCGTCGTCCTTGCCGTGAATGGATTTGGGTAGTTGCGTGGCTTGATTATACCAAGCTCAGCCTCAATCACGAAACTCCATTCCTGAACAGCTTCGTTCCCATCGTTATCTACCACCGTAAGCTTCAGCGTGTTGACGCCGATTGGCAGATCAGCGGTGGGCGTGTAGCGAATCTGGACCATCGTGACAGTGCTTTCACCAGTAATATCCTTCGTGCCATCAGGATTGGTCAGCGTGAGCTTCACGCTATCCGTATCCACGCCTGCCAGGTTATCGCTGTAACTTGCAGCAATGGTTGGCTGACGTTCGAGAGTACGGGCGCCATCCACCGGCGTGACGATCGTGATCGTAGGTGGCACCGTGTCGAATTCAACGGTAAAGGACCATTCCGTTTCGGCCTTGTTGCCAGCAACATCTGTCGCTGTGACACTTGCCGTATAAGTGCCGGCATCCAGAGATTTACCGGGCACAAAGGTTGCCGAAGATTCGCCGGGTGTCGTCTTTCCAGCGACGTTCTTGCCATCTTTTGCCAGCTTGATCGTCACCTTGTCAACACCGGAGACATCATCCGTGACCGCAACTGAAACAGTCGGTTTCTCGACCCTTACGATACCATGAGGTGCTGTTGCACCGATCATAGGCGGCGTGTCATCGAGTTCGACGGTGAAAGTCCAATCCGCCTCGGCCTTGTTGCCAGCAGCATCCGTTGCCGTAGCTTCGACAGCATAGCTACCGGAAACCAGATTCTGAGCACCGAGAGTAGCTTTGCCATTCCCTTTTGCAGTGCCCTTCGAGGTGCGTGTCCCACTTTCGTCGACGCTGAAGAGTTCGAGCGAGATGGCGGGAGCATCGCCGGAATCATCGGTTGCAGCTACGACAACATCAGGATCGGAGATCCGCACAACGCCCTGAGGCGAAGTTGCGGTGATCACCGGGGCCACGCTATCGAGCTTAACAACGAAACCCCACTCAGCGGATGTCGCATTACCACTGGAGTCCGTCGCCGTCGCTTTCACGAGATATCGGCTGGATACGAGGTTCGTCGCTTTCAAGGTCGCGGTACCATTGCCGGAAGCGGAGCCAGAGGCTCTCTGACCGCCACTGTCAAGTATTCGGAACAGGCTCACCTTCACACTGGGATCATCTCCAGAGTTATCCGACGCTGATACGATAACCTGCGGATTCGCAATGTAGATCGTCACTTGCGGCGAAGTAGCTGTGATAACTGGCGGCACGGTGTCAAGTTCGACGATGAATGTCCACTCAGCAGACGTTACGTTACCCGCCTGATCGGTTGCCGTCGCACGAGCGATATAGCTTCCGGCGGCAAGTCCCGACGCAGCAATTACAGCCGTGCCGGTACCCGTCGTCGACGCCGTATCAACCGTTTTATCAGCACTATCGACAAGGTCGAGCGTCACCGTCAACCCTTCAACACCGGCATTGTCCGATGCAGAGACAATCACTTGTGGATCGGCGATCCGGACAGTGCCCTGTGGCGATGTTGCAGTGATCACCGGAGCCTCGGTATCGATCTCCACAATGAATGTCCAGGAGAATTCGGCTGAATTGTCAAAGGCATCCGTGAGCACCACTTTCACCGCGTGTTCACCCTGTTCCAGTTCAGGATCCGGCGTATAGGTCACAACGGTTCTCGCGATCTCCGTTGCGGCTGCTTCCGCTCTGTCATCGATGGTGAACATCGCTGAACTCAGAGGAGATGCATCCGTAAATGAAACTGAGATCGTCGGCGTCTGGTTCATCACAGTACCTTGTGGGGCCACCAGACTAATGACGGGAGGCGTCAGATCACGTTCCACGACATAGCGGCTGGTCACACCTGTGCTGTTACCAGCCAGATCCGTAACGGTGAAATCGGCCGTATACGCACCTGGTAGCAGCGGCTCCGGAGGAT
>JAJRTO010000031.1 GCA_024278235.1 Candidatus Poribacteria bacterium | reverse complement strand
CAGCGCTCAATAAGATCATCTTCGAGAAGTTCATCGATTACCTGGAAAGAGACGAAGAACCGGGCTTCTCTGGGCAAAACAATCTCAACAGCCTGGAAATGGCCTTCGGCGCAATCAAGTCTTCTCAGACAGGCCAGAGGTATCAGATGAGGCAGGGGTAAACGGCTCATCAGGGTTCCATTGGCCCCAAACGTTACAGTTTCATATAATAATCCACATCTTCATGGTGAACGTTGAATCCGACTCTCTCGTAGGCCCTTCGGGCGGGGGCATGGGCATAATCGAGACCTGTCTGCACCTTAGCGTAGAGCATGTCATGCTTTCGGAAATAATCCAGGGCGGCTCTATACATCTGCTGGCCGATTCCCTTGAGGTCACACTCCGGATCGCGGGCATTGTTGCCAATCGTGCCGAGCTTCTTGTTTGGATCCAACGTGAAAGTCACGAACCCAACGACGCAGCCCTCTTCTTCACAGACGAAGACCCACTCCGGGTGTCTTTCGCAATGCGCCCTGATCTGCTTCCCTTTAGCCGTGGATTCGTCGGGGATGAGAAGATCAAAGAGTTCGTCGCCGTAGGTCTCTCGGAACATCTTGTAGATCTCACGCCAGGCGCGGTTGCCAATATCCATAATGATTGGAAGGTCTTCAGGTTTGTACGTACGGATCATCTTTCTCTCCAGTAAGGTTGGTATATCTGTTTCTGTCCGCGTTCTGATTCTAGTCCATCGGCATATTTCGGTACGCCCACTGGTGGATATCCTCGATGGTGATCTGGTAGGGTTTTCCTGATCGCACATGATATGTGTAGATCGCCAGACAGACGCCGAGGATGTTGAGTGCTTTTCCGGGAGAACGAATCTTCTGACTGATCGCATGCAGTATCGTGTCGTCCACTATCTCTGTCTGTCCTATTCGGATCGCCTGCATGCTCTGCACGAGTAGCTGGAATATCTGCTCCTCGGTCAACGGGTAATCTTTATCCAGATCCAGCACCTCAAACTGATCCCGCACCGACGAAAGCTCCTCCGATGGGGCATGACCGCTTCCGATCACATAGACACCTTCGACACCACACAGTTGTTCATACAGTTCAGGCGGGTGATCGCACTCCAATAAGGCGAGGGATCGCTCGGTTCCCATCAGCTTCATCAGATACGGAAGGCTCTCTCTCACATTTCCCTCATGTAGATCCTCGTGCCATATTTCAACGAAAGGCCATTCTTTTTCATGACACCACTTCCGTATCTCCTGTTGGGTGTGGCTTTTCCCTGCACCTCCGTCTCGGCTGAACAAATAGAGATGGAGAGGGATCTCATCAGGGCATGTTGCATCGAAGAATTGCTCTATGGAGGATCTCACCTTCCGTTCCAGGGCTTCTCGCGGAACTGAGATGTCGATGTCTCCTCCTCGGTGGAGTTCTGAATAGGCGGGGTTCCCCCATAGTCCCACGGCATGGTAATCTTTATCTTGCAGACGATGAAGTTTTTCAAAGAGCAAAGGGGCACGCATAAGGCTACCTCCCTCAGAGGATGTGGGTTGGATGACAGGCAGCGAATAGCTGGCTGCAGACTATTCTACTCGATTTTCGCTCTCTATTCCACAGGGATCTCACTTTTCTCAAATACCGGTTCTGTCACTGAGCTGACGCTCCGCAGGAGGTAGATCTTACCTGTACCGTAGATGAAGAACGCCTTAAATAGAAGCTTGCATGCTGGTATTTGTTCGCTTATAATATAGACTGTACTTCCACTCACAAGTCCGGCTTCTGCAAGGCCGTCACGCTGAAAGAAACCCAGGCGCACAGCCACGTGCTAACGCCTGGTCGCTACGTTGGTGCGGAGGAGATCGGGGGGGGACGTGCCTTTCGAGGAGAGGATGGCCGAATTCTCTGCCGCACTCTACGAACAGATGGCCGAGGCGGAGGAACTCGATTCCAGGATCATGTGGTGTCGCTGCATCAACGCATTGCGGTAAGTGTTCGACAGAACCTTCTATGCCGACCGGATGGAGATTCAGAATCCCGGCATGCTGCCGTTTGGAATGACAATGGATGATTTACGGAGCGGCGTAAGCAAGATACGTAACCGGGTCCTAGCCCGTGTCTTCCGCGAGCTGGGACTCATGGAAGAATGGGGTACCGGATATCGGCGAGTCATGGAGGCTTGTCAAAGTGACGGATATCCACCCCCTGAGTGGCAGGAGTTGAGTTCGGCCTTTCGTGTCACCTTTTACCCGCATCCTGACGTCACGCTTGCTCCGGATGTGGATGTCCCTGTAAATGTCCCTGTAAACGAGAGACAGCGATGGTTCCTGAACCAGCTTGGCGCAGGCAATAAAGTGCAGGCCGCTGATGTGGCTGTCCGTTGGGGCGTGGCGGAGAAGACGGCGAAAAGAGACATCGCGGCCTTGAAAAAGCATGGAATCATTGAATTCGTCGGCCCGCCCAAAACGGGTTCTTACCGTATCAGGGAGACATGATTGTGAGTGACAGCATCAACGAATCCAGCCTTGAACAAGCTGCTCTCGCCTGCTTCCGCACATCGCTCCGGACGGTGGATCACCGCAGTTTGCCTGATTGTGAGCCTGTCTCTACTCGGGAACCTGGAGCCCGCGAACAGGCGATCCAATCGTGTCTGCAATCACCAGGAAATCCCCCTGATCGACAAGCAAATTCACCTGGGGGATGCCCTCTTCATACTGCACCGGCAGGGGGCCGTGGCGCATACTCTGGACTTTCGTCGCATGGGGTAGTCCTACCAGACGCACTGTTACCTGCACTGGCATGTTTTTGAAGTTGATGAGCGTAATGATCGATCCATGCTTG
>JAJRTO010000437.1 GCA_024278235.1 Candidatus Poribacteria bacterium | reverse complement strand
AGAATATCTTAATCGAAATCCCCTGTTGTGTCAAATGCTTTGATGCGTGATATGGGACGTCGAACGTGGCCCGATTTCAATTGATCCGCTCGAATATCTGTGCAAAAATGGGATCACCGTGTATCGTAGAGACGTCGAGCATATCAACCGAGGGGGGACAAATGGGCCTCAGTGGATGTACCATTGGAATCATAGGACTGGGACAGATGGGGAGCGGCATTGCCGCGAACCTCGTGCGTGCAGGGCATTCTGTTATCGGATACGACCTGAAGGCGGATGCTGTGGATCGACTGGTTCAGGCGGGCGGCAGTGCGGGATCGAGTGGAGAGGATATCATCGCACGCAGCAATATCGTCTTGATCTCTGTCGAAGGCAGGGCATCTATCACATTAGCGGATGACGTTCTGCTACCCCATGCCCGCCCTGACCAGATCTTCATCGACCATAGCACCGTACCTGCTCCGGAAACGCGCCGCATCGGAAAGCTGTTCGTTGAAAAGGGATGCGGATATCTGGATGCCCCTGTCAGCGGAGGCGTGGGTGGAGCAGCGGCTGGAACGCTCCGGATTTTTGTCGGGGGAGATAGAGCGACGGCCCAACAGTGTTGGCCTCTGTTTGAAGTGATCGGCAACCCGGAAAAGGTCGTCTATAGTGGCCCAATCGGCATGGGACAAGTGGCAAAGGTGGTCCAGCAACTCACCACTCGATTCCCGGACGTCGCGCGAATCGAGGTGATGTCCTTTGGGTTGCGCGCGGGACTGGACCTGGAGACACTCATGCGCGCACTTGACATATCCCCCGATGCCCAAGATCCCTATGCCAGGCTGTGCAAAGCCGTCCAAAGTGGTGATATAGGGCGATTCTCCTATGAGTTCGCAGAGTGGGCATACTATCTCGAGGAAGCTGCCGTCAAAGGTTTCCGTATGCCCATGCTCGAAGCCATGTATGCGTTCTGCAAAGATGCTGAAAGGACCACCGCCGACGCGCTCGGACGCCCTGAACCTTCCGTATGGAATGAACTGATGAAATCCAAAGGCGAAGCATAACGGAGAAGCGTCAAAAAGTACAAGCATCCCAGAACGACTGTCCCTGCTCCTGTGTGTCGCTGTATTCTGTCTGCCATCCCCTCAACGCATGCCGCAGACGCACGAGATCCTCGGTGTGCTCAGGACTATCCGCCAGATTGATGGTTTCACGTGGATCCTTCAACAGGTCGAAGAGCTGTGTCTGGACATGTTTTCCACCTACCACATATTCGATCAGTTTGTACTGGCCGTCACGGATGCCACGATGGAATCCTTCGTAGGCAAAATGCAGATACTCGCGGGTCGGCTCCGACGGATCCTCGAGTGCGGGGACGAGGCTCTTGCCTTCCACGGTATCCGGGATCTCGATCCCAACGAGATCGCACAATGTTGGGAAAATGTCGAGCAGATAAGCGAACGCTTCACGTTTTTCGCCTTGTGGAATGCCCGGTCCGGCGAAGATGAGCGGCACATGGACGCTGTGGTCGTAGACGCTCTGCTTGCCCATAAGACCATGCTGACCGACGGCAAGGCCGTTGTCGCCGGCAAAGACGATGATGGTGTCCTCCAGGATGCCCTTCTCCGTAAGTTTGGCGATCACCCGACCGATGGCATCATCCAGGTGACTGATCATCGCGTAGTATTCGGCGATATGCCGACGAACTTCCTGTTCGGTTCTGGGAAATCCGGCCAGCACTTCGTCGCGCCCCCTCATCCAGCCGTTGTCGAACGGATGCTCCGGCAGAAAGTTCTCAGGCAGCTCGATGGCATCGGGATCGTACATGTTCAGAAACTCCGGTGGCATGCTGCGCGGGTCGTGGGGAGCCATGAAGGAAATGTAGGTGAAGAATGGTCCATCATCCGATTGTTCTTCAATAAAATTGGCGGTCGCATCGGCGAACAGGTCGGAGGAGTGTTTGCCCGCCGTGATGTGATTGCAGAGCCGCCAGGTCACCCGATTGCTGTGTCCTGGATTGTCGATCTTGGGAGTTCTCCTGTACTCGCCAGTTGGGTCATAATCACAAGCAGGGACGTTCCAATGATCTCCCATGCCACCGAAGAAGATCTCGGCTCCGGCGTTGAAGCTGCGGGCATAGGCTTGCGTGCCGTTGTGCCATTTCCCGGTGCCGAACGAAGTGTATCCGGCTGCCTGCAAGGTCTCGCCCAGCATGACATGTTCCTCCGGAATGCCCTGTCCTTGCCGCTCGATACGATAGAGTGTGCGACCGGTATGCAGCATGGCGCGGCTGGGCATGCATACGGCCCCGCACGATCCCCCCATGATGTAGCCGTTGACGAAGCTCGTCCCCCGCACCACAAGCTGATCGAGATTCGGAGTAGCGATCTCCGAATTGTTAAGTGCATGAATTGTATCGAATCGCTGGTCATCGGTGAAAAAGAAAACGACATTGGGTTGGCTCATCGTAGTATCCTTTTCTCAAGCATTCTCCGAAGCCATATGCACCACACGTTGGGGGAAGGGGATCTCGATACCATTGGCATCAAAGGATTCCTTGATCGCACGAGTTAAATCAAAACGGACGGCCCAATAATCCGCTGGATTGACCCAGGGACGTACGACGAGGTTGACACTGGAGTCCGCCAGTTCAGAAACGGCAACCTGTGGCTCCGGTTCGGATAGGATCCTTTCATCCTGTCGGATCAACTCCATAACGATCTCAATGGCTTTCTGGATAGAAGAGGCATAGCTGATACCGATCACGAGGTCAATCCGTCTTGTGTCATAACCTGTGATGTTGTGGATGACATTCCCGTAGATCTGACCGTTGGGGACAATCACCTTGATGTTATCCAGCGTGCTGATTTCAGTGTTGAATAGATGGATCGCCTGAACCGTACCGAGAACTCCAGCCGTTTCGATGATGTCTCCTATTTTATAAGGGCGCAATATCAGGATCAATACGCCAGCCGCAAAGTTCGCGAGTGATCCCTGGAGTGCAAAGCCGATAGCAAAACTGGCTGCACCGAGGATCGCTACGAACGAGGCCGTTTGTATACCAAACTTGGCCAGAGCTGCCAAAACGGTGAAGATCATGATGAGGAGATAGATCAGGCTTGCTGCAAACGATACGATGGAAGGTTCGGTTCGAGCCCTCTCCAATACGCGCCGTACAATTCGACGTGTTATACCAGCCACAATCCGGCCGATGATCAAGATAAGAATAGCACCGATAATCTTTAAGCCATATTCAGTACCAAAGGTCACCAATTGATCCATGATTAACTGAGGAGCCATCATAATCTCCTTTGCTTGAAATTTGGTGAAGATGAAAATTTAGGGCGAGAAAGATCCGAGGACATCCGGGCCGGGGGAAATAAGGACTGCATCAGGAACAATCACTCCGTAAGCCCAGTGGGTGACAAATGATGTACATGCCGCGCTCTTACTTGTTACTGATCTCAAACGTGATAGGAATGCTGACCGTCATACCGACCCGGATGCCGCTCTGCATCGCAGGTTTGAACTTCCATTGACGGACACACTCAATAGCAGCCTGATCGAAATCTTCTCTCCCCGAGGATTGCAGGATCTCGATTTGGCCGATGGATCCATCGTAGAGCACCCGCACTTTCAAGGACACACGTCCCTCAAGACCGGCAAGGCGGGCTTCCTCCGGATAGACGGGCGGAACGCGGTTGATAACCTGAGGTGGATTCACAGGCCCACTCGGTAGGAGAGCGTTGATTTCAGGAGTGATATCAAAAGCAGGGGCAGCGGATAGGGGAGCCAACCGTGGCGTTCCTGTGAGTGAAGACGGACCGGGAGTCGTGATGAGCACATCATCTCCGACACCCACGGAACTGTTTGTTGCTGTAGGGAAGATCTCCATGCGCCCGGCTTGCATCGGTATCGGTTTTCCGGTTGCTGATACGCGAACCTCACCGATGTTCAGCCCTGGTCCATCACTGATGTTCTGAACATGCGTGGCGGGACCGGAGGATATGGCACCTGAGATCGGTGTGAACTTGATCTTCTGCACTTTCACGATCTTCGGCTGCTCACGAGGCGGCAATTTGGGGATGGTCTGGGGAACATCGCGTAGCGTGATCATGGTATAGGTTTCTTTGACGGCCTCGCGAAATCCAGGTATGAGCAGGATGAGCAGCGCGTTGATGATTATCGCAACGCCAGCAGCGATCCCCATTCGCCTGAAGTAAGCTCTATCTTCGTTGGATAACGGCATGCTTCGTTTTCTGTCCGAGGACTCGTTATTCTTCCTTTGTTGCCAGAGCTAATTTATCGACCCCCGCCTGCTTCAGTTCATCGATCACATCCATGACAAACCGGTAGGTACTGGTTTCATCGCCTCGCAGAATGACGATGGCTTCCGGGTTCTCCGCGAGTCGCTGCCTTACGATTGGTTGCACCTGATAGAAATCGACAAATTCCTCACCAATCTGAACTCGCTCATCGGGAGTCACGGTGACGTGGATGTTCTGCTTGGGCTTGCCATGACCGGCCTGCATACGGGGCACGTTGACATCCGCAACCTTCTCCACCTCGAACACGGTCGTAAGCATGAAGAAGATGATCAGCAAGAACGCTATATCGGCCATAGACACAGTTGGAATTTCGCTTGATATGCGGGTCTGCCGACGGATTTTCATCAATCATCCTCCGAACGTACAGGAGTCGCCGCTCCTATCTCGACGAGCGTGTCCAATAGAGTACCGGCACTCTCTTCCATCTCCAGAGTCATCTTGCCAATACGATTGACAAAGTAGTTGTAAGCAATATAGATGGGGATGGCAATCAGCAAGCCGGCGGCCGTCGTGATAAGCGCCTCGGAGATGCCCTGAGCCACTTTTTGAGGTTCGCGGGTCGCGCTTTCTGCAATCACACTAAACGAGCGGATCATGCCCGAGACGGTTCCCAAAAAGCCGATGAGGGGAGAAATCGTGGCAAGAGTTGCCAGGGTGGCAAGACCACGTTCGAGAAGTGAGATCTGACGGAGGCTCGTTTTCTCCATCGCTCGATCTATCGAACTGGTGAATTTATCGTATTTCTCAAGTCCTGCGCAGATGATAGGTGCAATGGGACCCGTGGTGGCATCACACACCTCGGTTGCAGCTTGAACCCTTGCACCGAGTTCCATTGCCGGGTCTGCGGTCAGACAGTCCACGACCTGATCCACCAGTTCCTCGGGGTTTGAGCGGACCCGAAAGAAGGCAATAAACCGCTCGATCACGATGGCCAGAGCGATGATCGAGCACGCTAACAGTGGGTACATGAAAACCCCACCTCTGAAGAATAGTTCTCTCATGAATTCCTTCCGCGTTGCAGTGACTCCACTGTTTAGAATGAACTAAAGTGCCTAAAGCTGAT
Organism: Candidatus Poribacteria bacterium; assembly: GCA_024278235.1. GTDB lineage: Bacteria > Poribacteria > WGA-4E > JAJRTO01 > JAJRTO01 > JAJRTO01. The sequence continues at coordinate 3,562 of JAJRTO010000437.1, read as the reverse complement.
TGACGCTGACGGCTCCAGGCACTTTAGGTGTTTCGGACGTTGCACGTTATTAGAAACGTAGGCCGAGACTGACACGATGAGCTGACTTGAGGCGACCAAAGTCGGCAAAGGCGTAGTCAAGTATCAGCGCTGACTCGCCCAGGTTCAAATGGAGTCCCAATCCCAGGGTCAGGCCCTCTTCCTCTCCGGCATTCACTTCATCCGGGATGTTGCCCGGAAGTCGTACCTTGTAACCAGCGCGCAACGCGGCTGCGTTCTTGTACCAGTACTCCGCGCCGAAGTTCAAACGTTCGGCATTGTCGTTGGGATGGTTGCCATCCAGCGCAAGCGTCAGCAGATGGTCATCCTGTTGAACCAGATCATAGGCGATCCCAAGACGAAAGTTGATCGGAAGCGGATATGCTGTCGTTTCGAGCGTGGCATCTCGGGTTGGATTCGAGGTGTCCGGATAAGGCCGATAGTCGGCGAAGCGCGGATCTCCTGCTTCTTCCGAGCCGGTTTCGAGATCCGGGCCACTGAAACTCATCTCCGGCCCAAAATTCGAAAAGCACATGCCGAGACGAAGACTTTTCCAGCCAGGATAGTAGAGAGTGCCCACATCGAGAGCAACGCCTTTGGCCGATTCGCGGTGGATCTTCTGATAGATATATTTTGCGTTGATCCCCACAGAGAGACGTGCACCTTCCTCACTGTCGTAGAGTTGTCTGGCATAGGCCACCGAAACGGCCCAGTCACCGGCATCGAACCACTGTCCTGTGCCGTCAGGTTTCGCCAGGGTCGTGATTTCCATCTGAGGCATCATGAGCGCGGTAATACTGGCGGCGAGAGTTCCGACTTCCCCGACTGGAACGGCTCCGGCAAGGAAATTGAACCGAGTATCTCCTACCCATAGGACATATGTGTTGGAAAGGCTAAGCGTTTCCAGTTGAGTGAGTCCAGCAGGATTCCAATAGATCGCCGTGGCATCATCCGCAATGGTGCTATAAGCCCCACCGAGACTATCAGCCCTCGCTCCTGGACCGATTTTCAGGAATTGCGCACCTGCGGTACCCACATTCGTGATCGCCCAGACGGGCGTAGCAGCGAGTACGACACAAGCTAGTATGAACCATAAACACCGTGCTTTCATCGCGTTTCTCCTTATCGAATCACAGCAAAGCGGCCGATCTTATTGCCGATGCCTTCAGCGTATACGTGATAGATGTAGACACCGCTCGCCAGCGCTTGACGGTTGTAAGTGAGCAGATCAAACGGCTCGCTTCCGCCCCGGGTTCCCTCTGCGTTTCGATCCGTAGGGGCAAAGCCGAGGGATGCATCATGCACGATCTCGCGCACAAACTCGCCGGCAAGCGTGTAGATCCGAATGGTACACTGTGCTGGCAGATTGCTGAAAAAGATCTGATCCGTTCCCTCCGATGTCACTGAACGGTTGGTCACAAGATAGGGATTTGGAACGACTCGAATCGCATCGAGCACCGATTCATCTGCTTCAGAGGGGATCACTTCCGCGACAGTATTGAGGACGAAGATGTCATTGGAAGTATTGGGCTTTGTGCTGATGAATCGCCACATGTCTCCCGGTTGAGGCTGCGTCTCAAATAGCATACGATACAGCCAGTCATAACGACTCATCGGATCGGATGGATCGTAGCCCCAGTAAGCACCATTGCCGGGATCATGATCTGCATTGGCGAAGAAATCTTCGCTGATTGGAATACTGGTGAAAACGATCATGTCCGCTGCCCCATCTCCGGCCGTCCACAAGCTGTCCGATGTGGAATAGTCGTAGAAGAGTGGCCAGGTCCGCACATCATCAGATGGGTCATCGGGTGTCCCATAACCGAGATCCCACAACTCGAATGGAACACTATCGACAGCCGCGCGTTCCTCCCGAACGATCCCGGGTTCCAACGAGTCGACAAAGCGGATCTCAAAATCGTGTGCATTCGCGTTACGCCCACCCATGTAGGCTTGCTCAAAATCGATCTTGGCATCGCCCGAACCGGCGATCTGTTCACCTGTCATATTAGGGGCAGGGCCATTGACCACCAGCAGCAGACCTTCAACGACCAGGGGAGCATCCGATTGCGGCATATCCTCGAGGATCGCTTGCCCTGTGTTCATATCGGTCAATGTCCAGGTCGCATTATTTCCCTCGCCGAAGGTAATCCGATACTGATGTCCCGTCACCTTGGAAGGTTCGATGGGTTCTGCAACGACTTCCCCATCACTGGGGGGACCAAGTGACGGATCTTTCTGGAGATGCTCTGCCGTTGCCGAGGGAGGTTCGTAACCAGCGGGGAACGAACGAGGGAATACACGTACAGCCGTATCATTCTTGCTGCTCTCCATACTGAGCAGTCCGGTCTTCGGATTACCCGTATCGTACGAGGTGATGGCATATTCATAAGAGATATGATTCATCAGACCTTCATCGATATAGGAATTCGCAAGACCCGTATCCTCACCGATGGCCTGTGAAGGAGTCGAGACGATTTTGAAGACATCGCCTGCCGCCGGAGAACCGGCGATAGAGACATACAAACCGCCAAAGTAGATCGGTTGTCCTGAGCGATACGTGCCATCTGGTTCGACTTCGTAGTCTACCAGATCTTTGTACATGGTATAGCCAGAGCCATCATCGTTGGGATTGTATTCGAGGAGTTCCCATGTGTCTGTGTTGATCACCTCGAACTGAGTGTCCGTGATGAATTTGATCACATAGGTTGCAGCCTTGAAGAAGTCCGCATAGTATGGTTCATCACCTTCATTGGTAATGGTCGCATCGGATACCTTCCCGGGATGAGATACGGTGAAGAAATTGCCAGTATCACCCGGTTTGTCGAACTCAGCCAACAGAGACCAATCCTGCTTGGGTTGACCCGTGTTACGATCGTAGGATATCTCACGACGGTAGATGCGATAGCCCTCAAACAGTTTGTCAGGATCTGTGGGATCGACATAGGATTCAGCATCCGTACCATCCCAAACCAACGTGACCTTCTGGTCGCCAGGGTAGACGCTCACATTGGGCGAAGGGGGAGGAGCCGGCGCCACATAATTGTCATCGTATAGTTTCTGAGCCCAGTCCACGGAGGCACGCAATCCCTCGAGGCCGGTACCGATGCCAACCGCCATCACAACGGTGAAACTTTCGCCGGGTGCAAGTGAAGCAACGGGGCCATAAGACTGGATAAAACGTTGATCATCAAATGCGGCTGGGAGGGGATCCACACCAGGAGTGCTGATCAGCGCGTACATTTCTGCATCCGTCGTCGGATCCGTATCAATCGTGATACGTTTATGCGCCGTGAAGGGGATCTTCGCTGCCGTATCTTCGCCCTGATAAGCATCGAGCACACGGAGGCCGATGTAACCGGGGGCTGAGGCATTGGAGAACCCATAAGAGAGGTAGCGGTTCGGATGAGCTTCCTGATTCAGACCATCAGGCGTTTGATCGAGTGCAACGAAATCATCGGCTGAATAGCTGGCCGTTCCTGTTTCCGCACTGGATACATCAATGTCATAACGGAACGCCATGAACACATCCTGAAGTTCTTCT
>JAJRTO010000030.1 GCA_024278235.1 Candidatus Poribacteria bacterium | reverse complement strand
TGATTCGTCACGGAGAAGATGGGTTCTACCTCAAAGCGGATTTTGAAGTGGGCAAGCACTCGACCTGTGTTGAGATCCTAAACAGGTTGGGTGGGAGAAAACGTATTAGGGTGGATGGGAAATTTCAGCATAAAATCTCCTCGTTGATTGGATATATGCGTGTTGTCTTATTCTCTCCTGAATCGTTGAGTATTGTTAAAGGCAGTCCTGGTGATAGAAGACGCTTTCTTGATGGGGTCATTTCTCAACTCAGTCCATCCTATCTGCGAGCACTGCAAACCTATCTCGAAGTTCTGAAACAGCGTAATGAACTCCTGAAGCAGATTCGCGACAAACGGTCAACCGTTGATCTACTCGATCCATGGGATGTTCAATTGACCCCTCTGGTCGGGCAGATCGTCGAAACCCGTGCGCATTTTGTCGAGCGTTTAGGGAAAATAGCGGGGGGAGGATTGCAGATTCTCACTCAAGGATCGGAGATGTTGGAGACATCTTATGCTCCAAATGTTGCCAACCAGGCTGAATATGTATCGAAGTTGAAAGCTGCACGGCAGTACGATTTGCTCCGAGGGATGACTTCCGTGGGACCTCATCGAGATGATCTCATCTTTTCGATCAATCAGCAAGAATCCAAACGCTTTGCATCTCAGGGACAGCAGCGTACACTGACGCTTGCACTGAAGCTCGCTGAATTGCAGTTAATCCGTGAGATCACTGGTGAGTTTCCTCTCGTGCTTCTGGATGATGTTGCCTCTGAATTGGATGAGCGGCGTACCCTGTACCTTTTTGAATGGCTTGCAGAGCAAGATGCCCAAGTGTTTGTCACGACGACGAACGTCGATCATCTCAAACTGGATGTTTCCTTGTTCCAGATATTGAAGGTCCAAGATGGTGTCATCGTCCATTGAAACTTATCAGATTGATACAGTACTTGACATCGTGATACGTGAACGGGGGCTGGATCGGAAGCTGCTCGAACAACGTGCCATGCTGATCTGGGGAGAGATCGTTGGCCATGAATTTGCCCTACACGCCCAACCTGTCATGATCGCCGGAGGGAAACTTCGAGTGACGGTAAGCGACGCTGTGTGGCTCACAGAACTCAATTTCCGCAAGCCTCGGTTGATCGAACAGATCAACCGGCGTCTCGAGGCGGATATCTTACAGGATATTGTCTTTCGAGTTGGCACGATCCAGGAAGATGGGCATAGACAACCAACCACAGAGCCCGTTTCTCGCTCAGCCGATCATGCTTTCACTGATGATGTGGCGCTGGATGAAAGTGAGCTGGAGTTCATTGAGCAGACCGTTGCCGACGTGGAAGACCAGGAACTTCAGGATACGTTACGACGTATTTTCACGGAGCAGAACAAGTTGTCCAAAGCCAGATTGCAGGAACAATAGACTTCCTGGGTTAAACCGTAGAGCGTGATGCGTGAGTCCATAAATCTGATTTCAGAGTTGTTATCATGAATCGTTGTGCATATCCATACATAGGAAAAGTACGAGCGTCGCGCGTGAAGTGTGAATCGAACTCCAGGCCAATCTTTACGATGCCTCATTCAAAGTTTTCGCAGGGAACATATAGCTTGCAAATCATGTGTTGAATGTGCTATACTTATGTGTAGTGGTTGCGGCGTTAGCCCGCTGGTTACATGGTGTTGTCGTACATCAAGTATGTCAGTGGGCTGCAGACAATCCGTAGACAATCTTTGGAGGTGCGAATCTGATGGCACAAGGTAGTTACACAGCGGCTGATCTCCAGGTACTAGAAGGTCTTGAAGCGGTTCGCAAACGCCCAAGTATGTATATTGGGAGTACCGGACCGTCTGGATTACATCACCTTGTCGTGGAGATTGTAGACAACAGCATCGATGAGGCTGCTGCCGGCCGTTGTTCGGAGATCCTGGTGACACTCCACGTAGATGGTAGTGTCACCATTGAAGACAACGGGCATGGTATTCCTGTAGACATGCATGAATCAGGGGTTTCGGGCCTCGAACTGGTCATGACAAAGCTGCATGCAGGCGGCAAATTCGATAGCCGTCAGAATGTCGGCTATAAATCCGCTGGAGGACTGCATGGCGTGGGAGCTTCTTGTGTCAATGCGCTCTCTGAATGGTGTACGGTCGAGGTAAGACAGAACGGCAAGATCTACCAGCAGAAATACGCACGAGGGGTCCCCGTAACGCCGCTCAACACTATCGGAACCACTCGACGAACGGGAACCAAGACGACTTTTTATCCAGATACACAGATTTTCAAGGAAACCATTGAGTTTAGTTTCGACCGACTTGCTGAGCGACTGCGGGAACTGGCCTTCCTGAACAAAGGGATCAAGATCGTATTGGTGGATGAGCGGCCGGCTGAAGATGGTACTTTGCGTGAACCTCGCACGTTCCAGTATGAGGGAGGGATCGCCTCCTTCGTTCAGTTCTTGAATCAAAACAAGAACGTCTTGCATAAATCTCCGATCCATTTTGAAGCAGAGCGGGATGGGGTATCGGTTGAAATTGCATTGCAGTACAATGATGGCTATTCTCGGGAGAATATCTTCTCATTTGCAAATAGCATCCGTACGACAGAGGGTGGTTTCCACGAAAGCGGCTTCAAAACAGCTCTGACCCGCACGTTCAATCAGTATGCCAAGAAAAACAACCTGCTCAGAAACGCTAAGGTGTCACTGTCGGGCGATGATATTCGCGAAGGGCTGACTGTCGTTATCAGTGTCAAGGTTCCTGAACCCCAGTTTGAGGGCCAGACGAAATCCAAGCTCGGCAATACCGAGGTCGATGGCATCGTCCAGGTGCTGGTGAATGAAAACCTGGGGAATTTCCTGGAGGAGAATCCCAAGATCGCGAGAATGATCATCGATAAGAGTGTTCGTGCTGCCCAGGCACGTGAAGCGGCTCGCAAAGCACGTGAATTGGTACGACGCAAAGGTGTTCTCGATTCGGCAACGCTACCGAGCAAGCTGGCGGATTGCTCGGATCGTGATCCAGCGCGCTGTGAGATCTTCCTTGTGGAGGGAGATTCGGCTGGTGGAACTGCCAAACAGGGACGCAATCGGCAATTTCAGGCTGTGATGCCATTGCGTGGAAAGATCCTGAATGTCGAACGTGAACGGGCACGACTCGATACCATCCTGGCCAGAGAGCATATCAGCACGCTTATCCAGGCATTGGGAACCGGAATCGGTCCGGATGATTTTAACATTGAGAAACTCCGGTATCATCGAGTGATCCTGCTGGCCGACGCCGATGTCGATGGGGCACATATTCGTACTTTGTTGCTGACTTTCTTCTTTCGACAGTTGCCCGAACTGATCCTCAATGGAAATATCTATATTGCGCAACCTCCACTCTATCGTGTGCAACGAGGGAGGCGTCAGAGATATATCCAAAACGAGGAGCAGATGAATAGCTATCTCCTCGAACTGGCGATGGATGCCACAACACTTCACAATACCCGAAGAGAACGGCCTTATACACAGCTTCAGTATCATGATGTGGTGCGTTACATTCAGCGAATCACAGAGTTGAGACAACTGCTGGAACAGAGGGGGATCAACGTTGCACGTCTGTTTGCGCAGCGGTTCCGAGGTGAGGATAAAGTTCCTTTGCTGCATATTCGGACCGATGCGGGGAGCTTCTATCGATTTGCGGATGAATCGATAGATGATTTAGTCCCGGACAAGCTGGAAGAACAGCAAATAGATATGCTTGAAGAGATGGATTCCGAAGAGATGATCGTTGAAGAGGTCGAAGTTTCGGAAGTTCAGGAGATGGACAAAATCATCGAACAGCTACGCAGGAAAGACATCCTGCCTGCTGATTTCATCCGATCAGAAGAGCCGCTGGAAGAGGATGCCTCCCCGTTGTTTGTCATTATCGAGGGTGACCGTGAGCCTCTGTATGCAAACAATGTCTGGGAGCTTATCAATCAGATCATTGAGATCGGACGACGCGGGCTTACCATCCAACGCTACAAGGGGTTGTCCGAGATGAATGATGACCAACTCAAAGAAACAACTCTGGATCCAGAAAAACGCACTTTGCTTCAGGTGAAGCTGGAAGACATGGTTGAAGCGGAACATATGTTTACTACGCTGATGGGTAAAAAAGTAGAGCCACGGCGTGAATTCATCCAGCGGTATGGTCTCCATGTGCGTCTTGATCTTTATGGAGCTTAAGGACTACAGATGGTAGGCTCAGTAGATCACCATTCTATGGTAGGAGTGGCCTCCCGGCCACGATGTTCGCGTCCAGGAAGACGCTCCTACGGGGCGAGGTAGGAGTTGGCCTCCCGGCCACGATGTTCGCGTCCAGGAAGACGCTCCTACGGCGAAAATGTGAGGTACTGAGGCTGACGAAGGGACGAGTTCTGAAACCCGAAATGGGATATGGGGAAAATGAAAGAAAAGAATCCTGAAATCCAGAATCCTGAAATCCAGAACCCGGCATCCGGCATGGATGGCGGACGAATCCTCACTCGCTATATTGAAGATGAACTGAAAGAATCCTATCTGACATATGCGATGAGTGTGATCACGAATCGAGCGATCCCGGATGTGCGGGATGGGCTTAAGCCGAGTGATAGGCGGATCCTTTATGCGATGAATGAGTTGAACCTCGCTCCTAACCGAAAGCATGTGAAGTGTGCGCAGGTAGTCGGGGCTGTCATGGGGCGCTATCACCCGCACGGCAATGATGCCATCTATGGAACGCTGGTTCGTATGGCTCAACCGTTTGCAATGCGCTATCCTATGGTCGATGGACAGGGGAATTTCGGCACGATTGATGGGGATCCCCCTGGAGCGATGCGCTATACAGATGCGCGTCTCTCGGCGATTGCGATGGAAATGCTGGTGGATATCGATAAGGATACGGTTGATTTTCAGCCCAACTACGATGATTCCACCATGGAGCCTATGGTACTGCCTGCGCGAATTCCTAATTTACTGTTGAATGGTACGCTGGGCATTGCTGTGGGATATATGACCAAGATCCCTCCGCATAACTTGAACGAACTGGTGGATGGCATCATCTTACTCATGGAAAATCCTGAGACGACCGTCGATGATCTGCTCACCATCATCGAAGGTCCGGATTTCCCAACAGGAGGAATGATTGTCGGGCGTGATGGTATCCGTGAAGCCTATCAGACGGGGAAGGGCCACCTGCGGGTCCGGGCTCGCATCAATATCGAACGGAACAGGAACAACAGGGAAAGCCTGATTATTGTGGAGATTCCGTTCCAGATGAACAAAGAATCGTTGCTTGTGAAGATGGAGCACCTTGTCAACAGCAAGCGGATCACAGGGATTAGTGATATCCGTGACGAATCGGACCGCAATGTCCGTGTCGTTGTGGAACTCAAACGAGGGGAAATCGCCCAGGTCGTCCTCAATCAGCTCTACAAGCACACCGAGTTGCAGAACACGTTCAACGTGATCAACCTCTGTCTGGTAGACGGGCAGCCGTGTGTGCTCAGCTTGCTTGAGATGCTGACCTACTATCTGGAGCACCGGCGGGATGTGATCCGACGGCGTACATCCTTTGAACTTGTGCGCTGTGAACGACGAGTGCATATCCTGGAAGGCTACCAGATCGCCCTGAGTAGCATCGAAGAAGTCATTCGGATCATCGAGTCTTCTGATTCCGCTGCTCAGGCGCGCGAGGAGTTGGGGAACAACTTCGAACTTTCTGATATACAGGCGAACGAGATCCTCTCCATGACATTGCGTCAGCTTACCGGGATGGAGAGGCAGCGTATCAACCAGGAGCATACAGACCTGCTGGTACGGGTGGAGGAACTCAAGGCCGTCCTGGAAAATCCTGTTCTGGTGGACAGTATCATCAAAGAAGAGTTGCTCGAACTGAAAGCGAAATATGGGGATGAACGTCGGACTCAGATCGTTGAGGATATTGGTGATATCGAGATCGAAGACCTGATTGCGGATGAAGATATGGTCATCACTATTTCTCATCATGGTTACATCAAGCGTCTGTCGATCAAGAATTACCGTCGTCAACGCCGTGGAGGTATTGGCGTCATTGGGATGGGCACCAAAGAAGAAGATTTTGTGGAGCATCTATTTGTTGCGAGCAATCACCAATACATCTTGTTCTTCACGGATCAGGGAAAATGTTATTGGATGAAGGTGTTCGAGATCCCAGAAACCGGTCGGACCTCCCGGGGACGCGCTATCGTCAATCTCTTGCGCCTCCAATCAGATGAGAATATCACAGCCTTTGTCCCTGTCAGGGAGTTTAGAGAAGATCGCTATCTCTTTATGACGACGCGGCGAGGTGTTGTCAAGCGGTGTACTCTCAAGGCGTTTAGCCGGCCGATATCGACTGGTATCATTGCAATCACGTTGGCTGAGGACGATCAGTTGATAGCGGTTCATCTCACCGAGGGTAACCAGGATATGGCACTGGTGACCCATGCCGGCACTTCTATCCGATTTCATGAAACGGATGTCAGAAGTATGGGACGTAGCGCCCAGGGCGTGCGTGGGATTCGCCTGGCTGAGAATGATTGGGTCGTTGGATCTGAGGTCGTGGAAGATGAAACGACACTGTTGGTTGTCACGGAAAATGGGTACGGGAAGCGTACTGCTATGAAAGAATATCGCGTGCAGTCCAGAGGTGGCAAGGGGGTTATCGCCATCAAGACAAGTATCCGCAACGGAGGTGTTATCGGGGTCAAACGGGTCGTAAACACTGATGAACTGATTGTCATGAGTTCCACTGGGATGGTTACTCGTATGGCCGTGAGTGACATCAGGGTCATCGGGCGTAATACACAGGGTGTTCGGATTATGGCCCTTCGTTCAAACGAAACGGTAGTCGACATCGCCAAGATCAGTGGCGAATCGCAGGTGTCCATTGATGATACTGATGATGATTCAGAGGATGTCGATGCTGATGAATAACCATGTTGCAATGAATCAGTGAGGTCTGCTATGAGAATGAGCCTGGTTGTCATGCTCACTATGCTGGTGGTTGCTTCTGCTCAAGCACAAAGCTGGATTGAACAGACTGAATGGCAAGTGTTACCGGCGGCACAGGATCCTGTACTCAAGGAGAATCGAGCCGCATACTCTCACCTGGGGATGTCTGTCTATCTGGGGAAATTGGGGGACTTGAGCGGATCGAAAAAACACTTACAGGCTGCTATGGAATCGATCGAAGTACAGTCAGATAGCCCCTTTCTACACCTGAAGATGGCCTATCTCAGTATTGAATTGCGAGATATAAGGCTTGCGGATAAGGAGTGTGTCACAGCAATCGAATTGGATCCGGAATATGCTGAAGCCTATTACCTCCGGGGGCGAATCAGCCTTATCAAAGAAGAACCGCGCCGAGCAAAAGAGTTCTTCATGGAATCGGTTCAACGAGATCCTGAATTCATTGATGGATTGCGGATGCTGGCTAACATCGCGCTGTTCAACCGGGAATATGACGAAGCCATTACAAACTATGAGAAGCTGATCCATCTGCGACCTGATAGTCCTGAATTCCACTATAACCTGGGACGTGCCTATGTTGGCGATGATCAATTACAGAACGCCGCCGACGAGTTTGAGACAATCGTTCGCTGGAATCGAAATTATCTCCCCGCTCATAGTCAGTTGGCCAAACTTTATGTGCAGCTTGAGGATTGGGAGAAGGCAGTCCGCGAATTCCAGGAGATCCTGCGGCTGAATCCATCGGAGACATCCGCGCGCCGTCAACTCGTTGAAGCCTATATTCGCCAGAACGACGTAGAGGGGGTTCTTGAGCAAGCGCAGTGGGTGGTGAAGGAGAACCCGCGGGACTGGGCGATGCGGCTGATCCTTGCCAGAGTCCAGGCCAGCAGAGGAGAATATGCATCTGCTATCGAACATTGTCAGGCAATCCTCAACGCGGGGATAAAGGATCAAGCGTTTCTTGCGGATGTGCATACCCAGCTAGGGAGCATCTAT
>JAJRTO010000436.1 GCA_024278235.1 Candidatus Poribacteria bacterium | reverse complement strand
ATGATTTCGGGGTCCTTTGAGTACGATTCGGAAGAATCTCTTACCATTTTTCAGGAGTATATAGCGCGGAACCATGCTGTGGATCCGAGGCTGATCATCTACACATCCGAAGATGATAACCCATCCCTCGAGCCGATAGAGGATACGGATGTTCTGCTGGTATTCACGCGACGCCTTCACACAGAGGGAAAAGAGTTAGAGCGTTTCAAAGCATACTGTGCCCGGGGCAAGCCGATTGTGGGGGTACGCACTGCGAGTCATGCCTTCCAGAATTGGCTCGCTTTCGATAAGGAGGTTTTGGGTGGCAATTACGATGGGCACTACGGTTCAGGGCCTATGACACGCGTAGAGATCGCGGGAGAGGCCGCGGACCACCTCATTCTGGAGGGAATCTCAACGTTTGATTCCCCCGGAAGCCTCTATAAGAACACGCCCATTGCGGCGGACACCACTCTTTTACTCACCGGGAACACAGGTGAACATCTTGAGCCTGTTGCCTGGACTCGCCTGAATCAGGGCGGTCGCGTTTTTTACACTTCATTGGGACATCGGCAAGATTTCAGGGAGGATATGTTTTTGCGCCTCCTGGCAAATGCAGTACTGTGGGCGGGAAATCGTGAAGTTCTATCGCATACCGATCACCGGTAGCTATTGTCTCGCCATCAAAATGATAATGAAGAGGAACGTTTAATGACAGAAAGACGTATTCTGGTCACCGGAGGTGCGGGTTTTCTGGGATCTCACTTATGTGAAGAACTCCTCGCACGAGGCAACGAAGTGCTTTGTGCGGACAACTTCTTCACAGGTTCCAAACACAATATAGCCCATCTTTTGAGCCACCCCTATTTCGAACTGTTGCGCCACGACGTGTGTTTCCCACTCTATGTAGAAGTGGATGAGATCTATAATCTGGCCTGCCCTGCCTCGCCTGTCCATTATCAGTGGGATGCTGTCCAGACAGTAAAAACCAGCGTACACGGTGCAATCAACATGCTGGGGCTAGCCAAGAGGCTCCGAATAAAGATCCTGCAAACTTCAACGAGTGAAATCTATGGCAATCCAGAGGTGCATCCACAGACAGAAGACTATTGGGGGCATGTCAATCCGATAGGGCCGCGAGCCTGTTACGACGAGGGCAAACGTTGTGCAGAAACGCTCTTCTTCAGCTACCATCGCCAGCACGGCATCCCGATCAAGGTGGTTCGCATATTCAACACCTATGGCCCCCGGATGCATCCCGATGATGGACGAGTCGTTTCCAATTTTATCCTACAGGCCCTCCGGGGAGAACCGATCACCATTTATGGAGATGGAAAACAGACTCGTTCTTTCTGCTATGTGGATGATCTGGTTGAGGCGCTTATCCGCATGATGAACACTCCCGAAGAATTCACCGGGCCCGTGAATTTGGGAAATCCCCATGAATCCACCATCCTGGAGCTTGCTGAGCATGTGATCCGCCTGACCGGCACTCCGTCGGACATCATTCATAAGCCGTTGCCGCAAGATGATCCCGCCCGGAGGAGACCGGATATCACACTGGCCAAAGAGAAACTCGGTTGGGAGCCGGGGATTCCTCTGGAAGAAGGGCTCAAGCATACGATCGACTACTATAAGGGGATGCTTGAAAAATAGTCGGGGCCTATCCAAACCATACGCCGTAATTGCGGAAGATCTCATTCCCCATGGTTCCCAGGATTCCCCAGAGGATGCCTGCGGTGAAGAAATGTCCCAGCGTGATCCCCAGGAACATTGGGATTAACTGACGGTACAGACCAATACCCCCTATACGGGTGACCCCTTTCTTGATGATCCATGCAGAAAGGAAGGCTCCCCAGAGCGGATCTCCATAGGCGGTGACCATCGCGTAACCCAGTGGATGGAGTGGAAACTGGAGCATCCCACGCCGCAGAGCAGCCAGGGCCAAAGTAAATACAAATCCAAATCCGGTAGCCATACTCCGCGTCATATTCGGATCCCCGGCGGCTCCGAGCAAGCGGTGCATCCGACTGTATTCCTGTCGGATCAAGGCAGCTCCCCGCGTGCCACCCCACTCTGCAGTGCCACCTTCCAGGATATTGGCTCCATACTCATAGTAAGTCGTGAGGTGCATCCAATAGCCGGCGATCAATCCGACGAGTAGTGCCAGCATGATCGCCCATGCCATCCGTCTCGCCTGCATGCGCACATCCTCGGTGAGTCTGAAACTTTCCAACTGATAGGCCATAAACTGGGGATAGTATCCCCGTCCGAGGAAGGCAAGGCTTGCCATGATGCTCATCGTGCGAAAGCTACCATCACGCATGAAATAGCGCGGTCCCAATATGTTGAACAGAACCTCTTTATTGGTCGCCCAGGGAAAGAGCCAGATCATCGGCGCACCTGCTTCCGCACGGATCTTGGTATACACGAGTGCTGTACCGAGCAGGAGCCCGAAGAACAATAGCACGGCATCCAGAGCCATTCCCGCGGCTGTGGCCCACATACAGATGCCGATGAATCCCAGCAGTCCCCCAAAGAAAGCCACGCGATAGGAGAATGGTTCATCGTGGTCATCCACCTGGGTATTGCCAAATGCTCTCGACAGCACTTGCAGGAGATGCCGACGTGCCGCCCATACGAACACGACCACCAGAGACATATAGGCGCCGCTCGCCTGGTCGTAGGGGAAGGGGAAGCCGGGATAATTCGCACCGAAGGCGGATATCAGCACGGCGACGAATTTGAAAGCCAGATAGAAAAACCATACCGAGAAGTTCACGTCAAGCGGCATCAGATAGGCCAATCCAAACACCGCCGGCCGAAACTGAAACGCAAATGGACGCATGGCACTCCAGGGACGATCTGTGAAGACACGACCAATATCCACATATTTCCCGGGAGCAGGCATGGCAGGGAAGAAGGCGTGCAGGATGTTGAGCAGATTGTAGGCAAAAGCGAGCCCGAAACCGATCCACATCAGTCGATTGCGGAAGAAAGCGGGAATGAGATTGCGATGTTCGTCCTGTTGAGCGATCTCCAGTCCAAAGCGTGCGACAGGAAACACCAACCGTTCGTGTTCCATCCACTGTCGCCGGAAAATCACCACGAGGCAGAGCATGGTCCAGAAGAACAACACGAAGAAGAGCGTCCACGCCGCCAAAGGTAGGATCCAGGCCCCCCACGGAACGGCCCCGTCCATAGACCCTTTGTAAGACTCCACGATAGCCAGGCGGTCTTTTACGACAAACCAGTCGGGGAGGTATTGCTGAAACAGATGGTATTCATTCTCCGGGGTTGCAAAATAGAAGGGCGCGGTGAGAACCGGTAAGAAGTAGCGGATCATCCCAACGGAAGACATCGAGATGGCTATCGCTACCATGCTGTAGATGGTGATCATCTCCGCCTGGGAGAGTGCCAGTCGCCGTGCCCATCGCCGTAGGAACGGATTGAAGATTGCCATCACGAGTAACGCAGCAACAGCAGGGATAGGGGGCACTGACTCCGCAAAATTCCCAGAATGAGCGATCAGTCCCGTGTATCGCAGCCAGATGTTCCCCAACACGATGAAGACTACGGCAAGCACAAAAGAACGTAAGGTGAGTCCTGGGGAAAGACGGTTCGTCATATCATTCTGATTCAAAGGGATATGCTTCTATCTCATCCTCTATGGCCTTCAGCAGGATTGAAATCTCACGTTTGTCATCTTCATCCAGTGCTTGTACACCAACAGGAGATCGTTCTACCAGCGATGTGAAGACACCCCGTCGCTTGAGCATGTAGCGCATGAATGGATGTGTCTCTAAGTTGATCAGCGGCAATACCCTGCGGTGTAAATCCCGGGCTTTGTCTTCTTGCCCGGCCCACCACAGCTCGATGACCCGGCTGAGCACATCGCCCAACTCACAGGCAGGCATGCAACCGTTTGCCCCTCTGCGTAACTCCGCCGGGAGAAATTTGCCGGCCGCACCACCGAAAATCGTCTTGATCCGATCACCAACGAGGCGGTGCACCTCAGCGATGTGCTTAGGACCGGGCTGTCGTTCCTCTTTGATATATTCAATCTGGGGGACATCGTCGAGTAATTCGGCAATCTGTTCCCCGCGCAGAGGAGCATAAGTGCCGGCATTCTGTACCATGATCGGCCCGTCAAAAACATCGCCAAGCCGCCGATACATGTCCATCGCCACAGCCGCGTTGGTGCGAGCCGGAGCCATCGCGATGATAGCATCCGCGCCGGCTTGCTGGGCAGCCCGTGCAAAAATCAGGACCTGTGGAACCGAAACCCCGGAGCAGCCAAAAACAACCGGCAGGCGACCGTCAACTTCCTCCAGAACCTCATCCAGGTTACGGATACGCTCCTCTTCTCCCAGGAAGTAGAATTCCCCCACCATGACCGGCCAGACGATACCGTGCTGCCCGCTCTTGCAACAGAAATCCGCAACCGATCGCAGATCTTTGGTGTGAATTTCCAGATCCTCTGTGTAAGGTGTCGGTAATAGGCCAAATAATCCCTTCAGTAACTCAAAACGAGCCATTGTGTGCCTCCTCTTTCAAATCAATCCTGCACCCACCAGAGCATCCCGGATCGCCATCTGCTGCCGTGGCGAGGACGCTGGCATCGGTGCGCGTGGGACGCCTGACGGCCGACCTTGCAGTAGCATGGCGTACTTCACATTCGCAGGTAGATTGTCAGCAGAAATGGCATTCCAGATCCGCAGCAGTTTTTTATGGAGTGACCGGGCTGTCGGATGATCCTCTCGTTCCACCGCATCCCAGAGTTGGACACAGAGCACCGGTACAGCCGTAAGGATCGCGGCAATCGCTCCGTGAGAACCGAGGACAAACGAGGGATACAACAGAGCGTCTACAGCCGACATGATACATCCCTTGTCCTCGATCATCATGAGTAGATCGGCAAGCAGTTTCATATCGCCCGCGCTCTGCTTGACGCCAATGACACCATCCACTTCAGTCATGATGCGCACGAGCAGTTCTGGTGAGAGGTACGTCCACGGCACAACATTGTAAATGATGACCGGTAAGCCTGTGCCATCTACCAGAGCTGCGAAATGACGTACCATCGCCTCGTCATCGGGACGAAAAAGGTAGTGTACCGGTGTCACCTGCAGTGCAGCCACGCCGAGATCCGCAACGGCTCTACCTCGCTCGATCGCCGACTGGGTGCTATCCGTGATGATGCCTGTGATAATGGGGATCTGTCCGGCGGCTTCCTCCACAGCCCAGGCTGTGAGATGGCGTGTTTCCTCCGTGGTTAACGTGTGTCCCTCACCTGTGCTGCCGCACACGGCCAGGCCATGAACTTTCGCAGCATCCATCAGGTAGCGGACATCTGCACGAAAAGCCTCTTGGTCCAGCGCACCTGAACCAGAATCCCCGTTTTCCAGGCCATCTGTTGTGAATGGCGTGGTCATCGGCGGCACAATGCCATGGATGTTACACATGGATAATTTCTCCCTTAGTAACTTCTTTGACATGGAACATACCTCCACACAGATTGGATTTACTCGAGTCCGATCTTATCAGAGTTTGCCCATTGAGTCAACAACAGGAACCATGTCTCAGGGCTATTCAGGTCTCGAATTTGCTATGCTATATGTTACCTCCTTCTCAATCAGTATTTCATCCCACACCTCATTGCTAGACATTTTGCTTCCTCTGAACGGCACTCCACTGCGTTGCGTGCCTGACTGCGAGCGTAAATGGTCTGATGTTGCGCATATTACTCAGGGAACAGTTCATTCAGAACGACAGCAACTCCATCGTCATCGTTGGAAGGCGCAATGCGATACCCGCGCTGCTTCAGATCGTCATGGGTGTTCGACATGATCACACCCAGCACTGCGTATTCGAGCATATCGAGGTCATTGTAATTATCACCGAAAGCGATCATCTGGGAAGGTGGGATCTGCATTTTTTCGGCGAGAAAAGTGAGAGGCATCGATTTGGATACCTGAGGATGGGCAATTTCCAGGAAGGCACGATAGTCGCTCT
>JAJRTO010000435.1 GCA_024278235.1 Candidatus Poribacteria bacterium | reverse complement strand
CGAAATATCTTCGCTTACTCCATCATCTGTCGCCGTTTCGCCAGGATCTCGAAAGGCAGACCACGTACTTTGGCGGCGTTGGTGCACCAGCGTTGGTCAAAACCACGCGCTTTGATGGAGCGGATCTCAGGCGTAAAGAGGGATGTCTCGGATTGTCTTTCCGCTATGGTGATATTCCCTTTGTAGAGTTTGACCCTGTAACTGCCACTGACGACGTCCTGCGTGGCAGCGATAAAAGCGTCCAGTGCATTCTTCAGAGGGTGGTACCATTCTCCATGATACACCATGTAAGCCCAATGCGCATCCACATCCTTCTTATATTGGATCTCCTCTTTTGTCAGGCATTGCTGTTCGAGATCGGCATGGAGTTTCAGGATGACATGTGCGGCGGGAGCCTCATAGATCTCACGTGATTTGAGGCTCATGATGCCATCCTCGAACATGTCGATCAGTCCGATCCCATTGCGCCCTGCGATGACATTGAGATCGGAGATCAGTTCATCGAGGGGCAATTCCTTCCCATTGAGTTCGACGGGGATCCCCTCTGCAAAACGAATCGTGATAAACTCCGGCTTATCCTGAGCTTTTTCCGGGGGCACCAACCACATCCACAGGTCATCGGGAAGTTCCTGATTGAGATCGATGGCTCCCGACGCAATCGACCGACACCACATGGTCTTGTCATCGCCACCCGCAATGGTTTCTGTCACGGGGACATCCCAGGCACGACAAAGTTCTTCCTCTTCAGTACGTGTCAGGTCAAAGTCACGTACAGGTACGAGCACTTCCAGTTCGGGTGCAAACATTTTGAACACGTTGTGCATCCGGTACTGGTCGTTCCCTTTACCCGAGGAACCTTCCATCAGGCCATCACAACCCCGCTTGACACCCTCTTCGGCAATAATGCGGGCGATCAACTGGCGTGTCATGGATGTCGAGACTGGATATCCGTTGTAGTTCGAGTTAGCTCGGATCGCCTTTGTGAGCCACTCATTGGTAAATTCCTCTTTGGCATCCATTCTGATGATATCACACTTCAGTATCTCCGCTTTACGGAGCCCCTCTTCGATCTCCTCCTCTCCCTGTCCGATGTCCAGGTTGATCGCTACGATTTCATCAACCTGATATTTTCGACGGAGCAATTCAATGGACAGACTGGAGTCGAGACCTCCAGAATACGCCAACGCGACTTTACTGAGCTTTGGCACAGGTGTGTTTTCAATTCGAGTGATGACGTCTTCAATACTCATTGGATAATCCCTCCACAATAAGCAATATTCAGAAATGGGTGTCAAGTTTCAAATGCCAGGAACCCGGCAACCACAGTGCTTTTCTAACGTTGAACGTTGGGAACGTTTCACGTGAAACTTGCTTATGGATATTACAATATATGTCATTCATACACATCTCGGCGGTGCCCAACCTTCAAAACAACCAGCTTCTGAGCAGCCCTATCCACCTGATAGATGATCCGATAGTCCCCGATACGGTATTTGAAACAACTTCTCCATTCGCTCCCTCTGAGCGATTGATGCCGTAAGATTGCCGCATTTTCGCCCATCCACTCCAGCCTGTTCAGGATACGCGTTTGCATGACCGGATCAAGAAGCTTCACATCTGCTTGAGCTTCAGGTGTTAGGATAATTTCAAATGCATTCATTGCTCGATCTGATTCCGGAAGATCTTCAGATCGACACCTTCACCTGAACGTGCTTGTCTGAGTGAGCGCCTCAAAGAGTTGATAAACTCAGGTCGTAATCTCGCATCATCCTCTTGTGAACTCATCAGCGCATCCATCAACTGAGTCAACCAGACACTGAGATGTCTATCAATGGTTGCTTCGACAAGTTCCTCCAATTCTTTGGCTGATAACTCCGCCAGGGACTTTGCCATAGTCTACTCCCTTCCGGTTTCGCCAGACGATCTTCCCGGTCTTTCTATCGGAGAGGTGGATATGTTCCATCCCTAATGCCATCCATAGCTTCTGGTTCTCGTGGACCTGAAAGGTCGGAAGAACGCGCACTTTCATGAGCACCAGTTCCCTCGATTCGGGCGATTGCCCCAGGAGGAGATCGACTAAAGTATCTGAACCGAGTGGTTCGACCAGATGTACAGGTGCCTCAAAGTCACCATGCTGATGATCCAGGGAGATATTCTCGGGCCTTATCCCCAGGATCAGTTCCTGTTGGGCATCCCTAATCTTGCGCCGGGCTTCAGATAGCAGTGGGAACTTTATGGGCGTGTGTTCGATCTGAAGCTGCCCATCCTGATGGAGTTGAACAGGCAATAGATTCATGGGGGGACTGCCCATGAAGCCTGCGACGAACAGGTTTGCAGGTTGATGATAGACTTCCTCGGTAGGTCCTATCTGTTGGAGTTCCCCATCCTTCATCACAGCGATCCGATCCCCCAGGGACATGGCCTCGACCTGATCGTGGGTCACGTAGATGGTGGTCGTTCCCAGTTTATTCTGCAGATGCTTCAGCTCAGCCCTCATCTCGACGCGCAGTTTGGCATCCAGGTTCGTGAGCGGTTCATCCATCAGGAACACCTTTGGCCGACGCACCATCGCCCGTCCGAGAGCCACACGCTGCATCTCGCCTCCGCTCAACCGGCTTGGCTTTCGATCCAGGTGATCGGCGATGTGCAGGATACGGGCAACATTTCGTACTCTGGTGTCTGTTTCCTGTTTGTCGAGCTTGATCGCCCGAAGAGGGAAAGCGATGTTCTCGTAAACGGTAAGATGCGGATAGAGCGCGTAAAACTGGAAGACAAAGGCGATGTCTCGATCTGCTGGCCGCAAATGATTCACACGGACATCATCGATGAAGATATCCCCTTCCTCAGGATGTTCGAGTCCGGCAATCGAGCGCAATGTCGTCGTCTTGCCACATCCAGATGGGCCCAGGAATACCACCAACTCACCATCTTTCACGTCCAGGTTCATCTCGCGTACAGCAATCGTATCGCCGAAACGTTTCGTGACATCCACCAGTCGGATACCAGCCATCATAATAGGGCCTCCCCTGTGTCTCCACGGAACAGATGTGTGCGTCCCTGCACAAACTGAAATCCCACAGTGCTGCCTGGCAACCACTGCTCGAAGGGACCTGTCCGTGCCCTGATGAGAATGTCCCTTTCCGTGTTGGGGTTCCGCCCCAGACTCAGATCGAGGAGCGTGTCCGCCCCGAGGGGTTCCACAGCATAGACCTCAGCCTCATCGCCGGCTCGCGAGACCATCCGAATATCCTCAGCTCGAACACCAAACACCCAGCTTTCCTGCCCATCCATAGCTTCCACAAGCTGTCTTTGAGCGTCTCCCAACGGAATACGAATATCGGTGTGCAATAGAGCGACGTGCATTTGATCGTCTTCGGTAGCAATGCAAGCCTCTAGCAAGTTCATCGCAGGGCTACCGACCAGCCCTGCCACAAATAAGTTTGCGGGGTGGTCATAGACTTCCATCGGCGATGCTATCTGCTGAAGTTGCCCTTCATTGAGCACCGCGACACGATCGCCCATCGTCATTGCCTCAACCTGGTCATGAGTGACATAAAAGGTGGTCACTCCCATCTCACGGTGACGCCACTTGAGTTCGGCTCGCATCTCTGTCCGTAATTTCGCATCCAGGTTTGTGAGCGGTTCGTCCATCAGGTACACTCGTGGCTCCCGGACCATCGCCCGTCCCAGACCGACGCGCTGGATTTCCCCCCCGCTCAACTGTGCGGGTTTACGCGCTAACAGATGCTCGATATGAAGTGTCTGTGCTACGGAGAGGACCTTCTCGCGAATTTCCGATTCGGCCAGTTTCCGGGGATGCAGGGGAAAGGCGATGTTCTCGTAGACCGTCAGGTGAGGATAGAGGATATGCGACTGGAATACGAATGCCACATCTCGTTCGGCAGGCGTCCAATCATCGATACATTGACCATCGACATAGATATGACCGGATTCTGGTTTTTCCAGTCCAGCGACACAGCGCAATGTGGTCGTCTTACCAGCACCGGTCGGTCCCAGGAGTACCAATAACTCCCGATCTTGCACATCCAGTGTGAGATCCTGGATGGCAAACTTTCGATCAAAGCTCTTTGACACATGTTCAAGTCTGATTTCAGCCATAGGTTCCGTTTCTTGCTGAACCTTGAGAAGATAGTAGATTCTATCACACGGCGACAGAGAGCGTCAATCGAAAATCGGGTCGATCCCCATGCATGTGCTATGACACTGTTCACCACCCCATGCCGCCAAATCCATGCCTTCAGGCAGTTGTTTCCTGAAGAAGTGAAGGAACCCATCGGCGTGTGTGATGCCCTACATCGGAATGCAAGTCCAGTGCAGAGGATCTCTCGCATATCTCTTGCCATCAACGGAGCTTTGTGCGATAATACGACAGACGGGTTGACCATCACATTGCTTGCCGAAGTCTGGGGGGATTCTTCAAACTCGGCTTTACGGAACACCCGGAGTGGGCTTACTCGTAGACCGTTCTTCGGTGGCCCACTGCCAGCACCACGACCACCACCCGATCCTCTTCGATCCGGCAGATCAGTCGGTGCGCCCCCACACGATAACGCCACAGACCGATGCGATCCCCTGTGAGCGCCCGACCGAATCGTCTTGGGTCCTGTGGGGTTGCGATCTGCTCTCGCAGGTATTGCAGAATCCGTTGCTGGACTGAGCCGTCCAGTTTTCGTAGTTCTCTTCGGGCACGATCATCCCACTCAACCCTCCAGGTCAACGCCGTTCTCCAGTTCGTCCAGGGTCCAGCGTCTGGTCGGGTTCTCTAATCGCTCGATGGCAATGAAGGTATCTTCCTGGTCTTCGAGGTACTGAAGAATGGCTTCACGCACATAGAAACTCTTGGTACGCCCGGTGCTGTCAGCGAGTGCCTGTAGCCGCTCCATGATTTCTGGTGCAAGACGGATGGACAGCATAGTTGTTCCCTTTCTTGCCAATGTCATACATGTCATACATGTCATACACATTGTAGCATCCAGGCATCATCTCTGGCAAGCCAAACAAGCATCTCACACCGTTCGCCCTTCCGTAATCTGAAGTAGCCTGGCCTGGAGTGAATCCAGAACCGCGTCTCGGATGCACGTGCACGATTTCGGAGACGGACCCCAGTGATGTCCTTCCATTCGTCAACTGGCAGTTGTCAGGCGTTGTACCAGAAAATCCTCGAACGCTGAGAGGTCCCTCCATGCCGTCGCGCAATTGACGCGCTTTGCACTCTCGTCAATCACTGTGTAGCCCTCGTCCGTCACCCGTATCCCGAGTTTCTCCATGACGAGCAACTCCTGTGAGAACGCAAGGTAAACGGCCACCGTGTCGAAGAGCGTCGAGCTGGCCCTATCGGCTCTCTCAGGTTTTGATCCACACCAGGCACGGTAGTTCTCGATCAAAGCTTGCGTCACAGGGTCACTGCAATCGCGCACGGCCTGGTATTTCTCGCCCTGGAGATGCACGAGCCCACATGTGTCCAGAGGCGTGATGGTCATTTCCCAGGTCGCGGTGAAGACCTTTCGGCACGCTTGCGGATTCGCACGAACGTTCCATTCCGCCGAGACCTCTTCGCTGCCTCCATATCCCCGGCGCACGCTCCCGTGCATGCCGACGAATCTGGCCCGTTCGGCAATGCGTGGCTCACGTTCCAGGGCGGTGGCAATGTTGGGCACTGGGCCAATGCAGACGAGCGTGATAGGCTCTGGGGAGTCCATGATGGTATCGATCAGGGCGCCGATGCCGTCCTCATGAACCGTCCCTGGGTATGCTGAGAGTTCGTAGCCTTCCACCCACGCGGATTGCCCTCCCTTGCCTTCGCCCTCGCCGGGTCCGATGCCTACGGGCACATCGGTGCGTCCAGCGACCTCCAGCATCTTCGCGATGATCTTCGCACGGTAGATGGGTTTCCCATAGTCGCCCACGACCATCTTCACATCGAGTTCAGGGGACTTGAGCATCATGGCGAGTGCCCAGGTGTCGTCGATGTCGTCCCCGATGTCCGTGTCCAGAATGATGGGGATTCTAGTGTCAGTGTTCATATTCATCTCCTCGTAACCAGGTGGGCATGTTCTCCGCAACGGATCGTCCGGGGAGCATCCATCACGACTTCACCCACACTGACGAGTTCCAGTCGCTTCAACGTGAGGGTTCCGTGGAGCACATGCAGGTTCACCTCTATGCCATCCCGGGTCGTTTTCTGATGGCACGTTCCCCAGGCGTATCCGTTGGACCAGAACCAGGAACCATCTTGAGCAGTAAAAGTCATCGCCTGATCCACACCTGAATAGTGAAAGCCGGTCAGTGCAAGGACCGCTGCCCAGGATGCCATCGCTCTGGCATAGTGATGACCACATTCCGCCTCGTTGAAGGGATTGCGTTTCCGGCCATCGTATCGGTCGCGGATAGCTCCAATGCACCGCAGGCCGTTCTCCGTCTGACCTTCGTAGAGCATATGGATCGCCGCGCTGTATTCAAAACCGGTCATCACCTCGTTGTAATATGGGAAGGGGCGTTTTGGACGTCTACCGAGCGGATAGGTTGCCATCAGCAGAGCTGATTCATCGCCGAGCACATAACTCCGCATGTGATTGAAATGATCGTGAAATCCTTGTTTGAAGTTGTACTTCATGATACTGAGCAGGGTCTGGCGTATGTTCTGTGGATCGAGCAGATATCCGAGGCCACAGACGTGAGCCATATATTGTCCCACAAGTTGATCGACCAGACAGCCCGCACCAAGTTGCAGTTCCGGTTCCGTCAGGTCGTGTGCTCCCATGCCTACTTGCAGTCCGGGGACGGTTTCCTGTTGCCCCTCCGGTGGGCGGATCTCGTGCTCATAGTACTCGTTGTTGAAGAGGTGCTCATCGATCCACTGACGCCCATTTTCAAAGAGAGCATGACATCTCTCTGCGAACTCCGTTTCGCCCAGATACCGTGCCATTTCTTCGCCCGCTCGGAGTGCTCCCAGATACCATGCCCCCATCTGAGGATTGGGACCATAATATTCGACATCCATCGTGTTGTGTTGACAGCCTTCCATCACCCCATCGTGGTCGGCATCCCAGCCCCCCTCAAGCCAGCAGAATTCCAACGCCTTACGGGCTCCGGGCCATAGTTCTCTGAGCAACTCATCATCACCGGAAAGCTGCCAGTCCCGGTACAGTTTCATCAGGCAGCCCATCTGTCCATCCGCTGCGGCCCGGTTGAATTCCATTGCACGCCGCATGGGTAGATTGACGCGGAAACTCATCAATCCATCCTCGCGCATGGCGTGCGTAAACTCCGTATTGCGCATCGATTGGGCCAACTCGCCAAACAGGAACGCTGTGGCCTGCTCGTAGTTCCACACATGGGTACAGGAACCGTGACAGCATCCACCGTGGTCATGACACCCTTCCCAACCGAAGAATCGACCATCCTCTGTGCGGAAGCAGGTTTGACTCCGGAGGTTAGCAAGGTTGAATAGTGCCGCTTCTTTCACGACTTCTGGTAGGCTCGTCTCACAAAAGGCACGCACAAAGCGAACCGTCTCGGTCTCCAACTCAGGGAGTCTTGGCAAGATCTGCTCCGCGACATCCCAGGCATCGCTGTAACAGGTCGCATAATAGTTGCCGATGCGGTTGGGATCTTCGCAGCATTCCGAACCGGTCTCATCCCGCGTTGGTGTCCAGGTCTGGCGGTTTGGGAAATGCCAGGTGATCAGGAAGGTCACCTCTTGTGTCTCTCCGGGCGCGATCTCCAACCCGGTCGCCAATGATGCCATCGGTGAATCGACACCGGGAGATTCCCGCTCCTCCAGTGCGCCATCTTCGCTGAAATCATCCCAGAAATCGAGCAGAGAGTCGCCCCAACTCAGGTTGGCCCAAGCCGTGCGATAACTCACACGAGCGTCAGCGACGGTTGTGAGGGCCATCGTGCCCCACCGTCCATCCCCGGGGTCAACCCCCTCTGAATCCATGAAGATGCCCTGGACATGTTCCCCCGTACGAAAGAGGTTCCGGTTGGCCTTCATGACGTTGGTCGTACTATCAGCCCCGATGAAGTTCGGCAAACTGCCACAGATAGAGGCTGTTAAGATCTGGTCGGCATGATTGGTGAGAACAAATCGCAGGATCGCTATGGGGATACCGCTGGCATCGGAATTCCCGGGGATCAGTGGATTGAATGCCTCGATCCTGACCTTGACAGGAACATCGGGATCGGATAACAACACTTGCCCCAGGGGATAGGCTGTTGCGAACCCGCATTGTCGAAAGCGTGGCAGACCGTGATTCGGTGCAACGCATCCGGTAGCCCCTTCATAATCCTCAAGTTCGATGGGGCCTTCGATGGCACGTGTTGTGACCGTTCCGTCTGCTGATTTGACAAACAGCGCGAAGAACGGGGCTACATTCCGTCCGCTTCTCGGTACAAAGCCTTTCGCAGGGCGATTCATGATCTCCCAGTCCCGCAGATCTCCCCGTCCGCCAATCGACACTGTGCCCGTGCCAATGCCTCCCAACGGCAGAGCGATCCGTGCGAGATGATCCTGATTATATTCCTTCAATATAGGCCAATCCCCGGCATCTCTGTGCTGCATGACTCTCTCTCTTTCTGTATCGGTTCATCCGTGGTCGTCAATGTTTTGCTGAATCCATTGTCATTCTAGCATGTTTGTCGTCCGCTATCAATGATCTGTTTTTGCTTGTGTCACCTCACCGGGTTGATCTAGAATGGAACAAGTGTCCGCAGATCTCAAATCGGTTCCACCGGGATGGCCGAATCCCGATGCTTCCGTCCGATTGGGCCATTTGAAACGCACCTGATACGAGTTTTTCACTTACGGCGGAAGTAGAGCATGCTGCCAGCTTGTTCTCCGTTGAACGTTCCAACGTTCCAACGTTCTTCCGGATTCACGAAGCTGCACGCTCTACGGGACTCACTGAAAAACTCATGTACCTGAAAGGAAAATACGATGAAGGTCACCGAT
>JAJRTO010000434.1 GCA_024278235.1 Candidatus Poribacteria bacterium | reverse complement strand
TTGGTCGTGGAAATGACCGATGCCGTCGGCCCGGATTTCTCGCGTCCCTGAGCTGCACCGGAACCGTCTGCAAGTGGAAATCCAGCTTTTCGACCGTCGGGAGTGGCCCCGGTCTCGGAACCAAAACGTTCGTGGACGATCCAGCAGAAGAAACCGGGAACATAGGGGTGCAGTCCCACGATATTGGATTCCGTGGTATCTTCAAGGAATTCGGCGAACTCGACGGCGAGTGCGTCCGCCTCATCGTCGTCATTGCCGTAACTTGGGATGCGATTCAGGATGCGTTGTCGGAGCACCTCATTGCCCTCATAATCAGCTTGGAGTATTGCGAGCAACTCGCCAAGGGAAAGTTCATTGGAATCATAGACGAGATGCTTGATCGCAAGCAATCCATCCGCCAGGTTGGCAAGCCCCACGAACGAGTTCTCGACCCAATTGTATCTTGCCCCGCCCCGGTCAA
Organism: Candidatus Poribacteria bacterium; assembly: GCA_024278235.1. Classification (GTDB taxonomy): domain Bacteria; phylum Poribacteria; class WGA-4E; order JAJRTO01; family JAJRTO01; genus JAJRTO01. The sequence goes on along the minus strand of JAJRTO010000434.1, from coordinate 10,340 downwards.
AATCGATGCCTTTCTCGAGGCAGTCATGAATGAAACAACTGGCCAGCGGGAAGCAACCTGTTTCTGCACGGCGATGCCAGACCTTATCGAGACCTTCAGCCGCTCCTCGAACCGTCGTGCTCAATCGTTCGCGAACGCGTTCTTTCAGCTCGTCGAACGTGGTTGGCGCAGGTATCGCTCCATCCGTGATCTGTGTCATGACTTCAAGCAATGCTTTGGGGCAGTTGAAGTACGGCGCGGTTACCCACATGTTGGATGCGCCGACCACCTTGATCTCAACGCAGGTCGAGTTCATATAATTGTAGGAATCGGCTTCCGAGACACCGTGGTCACGGAGCCCCTCGACGATGAGCTGATCATTGAAGAACGCGGGATCACCAATGCCCGTACGGATCATTCGACAGGCAAAGTCCGTAAGCTCGGACGGGGTTCCTTCATGCCATGCTAAACCCACAGTGGGATACACGAGCTGTGTTGCCATGCGAGCGGCAAGGCATAGATAGGTCAGTTCGCACGTTGCGTCGTTTCCATCCCGGTCACGGCCACCAACCATCACGGATTCGGCGGACCCAGCCCCAAGAATCATATTGAGCTGTATGTAAAGGCAGCTAATCAGTTCGAGTGCTTCCTCCGGCGTGATCCGTCCGGCGGCAAGGTCTGCTTCGTAGAACGGGCGTAATGTCTGATCCATCCGACCCGGAGTGGTGAGACCGTGATCCTCGCCAAACCAGAGCGCGATGATGGTAAGGAACATGAGTTGTATGGCTTCGTGGAACGTGGACGGAGGATTGAGTGCGACATGACGACAGATGTCGGCAAGAGCCAGCCACTGCTGTTTTTGCTCGCCATCGGCATCGGCAGCGGCATCGGCAGCGGCATCGGTGCATTCATCGGCGACCCGGATGATATATTCAGACAAGCCTTGCATAGCAGTATCACATGCGCGGTAGAACACTCGCTGATCCGCCGTGATAGCATCTCCCATCCGCGTCTGAATTTCTTTCCGGATGCCTTGCACACCCAGTCGAAACAGCTTTTCAAAATCCGGATGGAAGTGACCTGAATCGCCACCGGGATAGGGAGGGATCGTTCTGAGAATCTCCTGAACGCTCTCAATTTCTTTTGCCTCTTCCGGAGTGGGGGGGCGATGTTCGGGTCTGCCCACCACCCGTTCTCCCGGCAACAGTTCGATGGGTATGGAGCGAAGCCTTGCGGCTGTCCGTCGGGCACGCCAGAGGAGCCAATCTTCGTCGTCCGAGTGCGTTGACCAGGTTTTCGCGTCAATCAGAGGAAGCGTTGGAATTCCACGCCAGCCGCCGGATCGCTGCAGTTCTAAAGCCGTATTGCGCAGATCCGCGATCTCCGGCCTTAGTGTCAGTGACACAACTGTGTTGGAGGATGGTATCTCAAGCCTGCTGTCGTTTTCGTGTATCATCATATTTCCCCTCTCGCAGAAGGCATACTCTAATCATGTTCATAGTCAAACACAAGCACATCCTCGACAATGGGGCGCACGAGGCTTTGGGCAAGTCGTTGATGCTCCGGATGGGGGACATAACCATCGCGAGCCGCAACATCACTGAATCGAACGATGAAGCCATACGTAAAGCCACCATCTTTGCCTTCCGGACTGCTATTATAACCACCAGACACATCCAGCATCCCGGGGACGACCTCTTTCAGCTTGATAAGCCCATCCAGTAGGGCCTGTGTCTGAGTTTCTGTGACGCCTTCTTTTAGCTTCAGCAACACGATATGTTCAACCATTGGATGGTTCCTTTCCTGGATTCTTCCGACTTGTATGTGGTCATAGCCGTTTAGTCGATGCGATTGTCGCATCAGGCCGATAGACTCATTTTCAAGGCAGTGTAACACGTTCGGCCCGATGGATCAAGAAGATTGGATGCGCTCATTGGACCAGGACAATGGCATTCACTGTTTCGTTGAGCGGGATAGATCGATTCCGCGAGTCCCTCAGCTCGGACATCTTCCCGAAACTCAGCTCCGCTTGTCCTGACTGGTATGCTGCGAATGTGACCCGGACCAGTGGACCGGAGCCATCAACGCCTGCCGGATCGCTCTGGCCCACCCCCAGGCTGATGTCAATCTGACCGGCTTTGGATGTATCTTCTATCGACACGATGCTGCCACCGTGGATAGCAAGTATACTGGACTCCCAGGATGTTTGAATCTGCACGAGGGACAATATGGATGGATCGTAGTTCAGGATAAGGTGGACAAGCATCAGATCAGCGACTTCTTCGGCCATCAGCTCGACCGTGAAATCCGACCCGATGCGAATCTGCGACTGGCGAGGTCGTATCATCAGCGAAGGGCCTTTCACAGCATCCACGGTGAACGCCCGGACGGCCGGGGAGTCATCTTCCACACCACTGGGATATCTACCCTTCACCGCAAACGTGTGCGCCCCTTCATCCAGGCCAGGGAAGGTGATGGAACTCTCTTGCATCCACGCAGACCACTCGGACTCGTCCAACTGATAACTGTATTCTGCAACCCATGTGCTTCCCAACCACTGGAAGGTGATCTCCGCATTGCGGACGATCTCACCGTCAGCAGGCCCCAGCGTGATGGTCGTATCGGGTGACACCAACGTCGGGTCACCACAACCAATACTGACGGCGAGTAGTAATGCTAATATAAGGCCATGATGTTGTCTCATACAGGGCATCGCTTTCCCAGAACCGGGTGGCTATCGGACCACAACCAACCTCTTTGTTGCCGTAAATGTCCCTGTCCGCATCGTGTAGAAATAGACGCCGCTCGCTACGATTTCTCCCCAGTCATTTCTACCATCCCAATAAGCTGCCTCCTCCTTGCCCCCATACCAACCCGCCCGCTTATGCCCCAATTCCAGCATCCTCACTTTCCGTCCATTTGCAGAGTCGATCTGGATCGTTACCGAGGCATCTTCGGCAAGCTGATACGGTATCCACGTTTCAGGATTGAAGGGGTTGGGGTAGTTCGGTAGCAATCGAGTCGTGTTGGGAGATGCATGCCATGAGACCGTTTGACGGCCCTGAGTTATCACGCGACCGAGGTCATCGCGCAGCTCATAAATCACTTGAACAGCGACATCGTTTGCGGATAGCGGCTCGAACTGCAAGGATGCCAGGACATCGCGGTTTGTCGGGCTTTTCGGCCTTTCATCGGGGCCTTTTTGTCGCTCGCCCAATCGTGCTATCTGAACTTCAACAACACCCCGTTCGTTGTCAACATAGTTCAGGAATAAGGGTGCGGACCCACGCCATAGATTTCCAGGGCTCGCCTGAGCTACCCGAAGGGCGTCAGGGTCAAAAGTGAATACAAGACGCGCAACCTGCAATTCTGGTGGTTGAGTCAATGCCAGGATAACAAGCTGCTGGCCGGAGATCTCTTTCAGGACATCGAACCCCACGATCTGTTGTCGATCTCCACCTGTGACAGGCTCCATCACTGGGGCGACCTGAACATTCCGATAGGACCAGTTCCACATCAGGATAAACACGGCCAGGTCTTCGAAATCGAGTTTGCCATCGAAGGTGGGGAGCAAGTCGGGCGGCGTACCGGTCGCCGGACCAATATCGCATCGAAGGTCGTTTTGACGCCATACGCTGGTAAACAGCTCCAGATCCTCAAAATCGACATCTCGGTCGTCGTCGTAATCAGCCAGCAGATTCACCAGACGAAAGGTTCGGGTCTGGACCGGTTCGCCCGCTCTGGTATCGCTCAGGGTGAAACGCAATCGCACGTCGGTCCCCTGAGTGGATGGGATGTCCGCCCTCGAACGCCATGTCAATATGCCATAATACTGATAGTTGGAAAGCCCCTCAATGAGCCCATCGATGGTGGCACGGCGCCATGAATTACCAGCATCCACGCTGTATTCACACACCAGGTTCAATGTATCCGATTCCCTGTCGCTCAGCATATACGTTATTCGAATGTCCCCGGTTTGTGTCCCCAACACAGACGACAGACTCTCGATTTTCGGCAACTGGTTGTTCACGGCCAACAAGCTCACCAGAGCAGCCGTGTCCTGGCTTATGTTGCCGGCACTGTCGATAGCTCGTAAGGCGAAGGTGTACGTTGTGCCATCGGTCAACTGGCCCGATTCCCAGGTCGCTTCGGGGTGTGCTACGTCAGCGATTGGATTGGCATAATCCACTTTGCCCGTCCCATTATCCCAGTAGATATAATATTGGACCACATCACTGGATGCAGAGGGCGTCCAGGCCAAACGAACGATGGCTTCCGGGAGACTCTCTCCTGTAAAGTCGGTGGGAGGATCGGGAGCTATCCCATCCACCGTTGCGGATGCGACGATAGGCAGAGACACATCTTCCACGCCTTCTGTGTCCATCGCACGCACGATGAACCGATAGGTGACATCATGGGTCAGGCTATCAGAGGACCAACTGGTCGTGGGGGCCAGCACCGAGCCGATGATCTGAGTGTGATCGATGGTTCCCGTGCCATCATCCGTATAGACATGATATTGGGAGACATCCGTCGAGGGAGAAGCCCTCCATGTCAACCGGACGCGTCCTCCGGAAATGGGTTGTGCTCGTAAATCCGACACCGGCATGGGTGGTTTGTTGACAAGCATACTGATCTGGATGCTCGTATTCTGTTCGAGATTCCCGGCCTGATCTTCCGTTCGGATCCCGAAAGTGTAGCGTTCACCTTCTGTCAGGGGAGCGGATGTCCATGTATGGGCCGGATGCGGCAATATGGCGAGGCGCGTCTGATAATCAACCGTGCCCTGTGCGTTGTCCCAATAGATGTGGTACTGTGCGGCGTCGCTCGCAGTAGATGGCTCCCAGGTCAACAGGATACGAGTGCCATCTACGCTCTCGGCTGTCAGTTCTGTCACCGGCTGTGGCGGTGTGGCATCCACCTGGACGATCACCCTGGCAGGTTGGCTATAGAGCCCGACGCTATTCTTGGCACGCAGCCACACTTCGTACTTTCCATCGTCAAGTGCCGGGGTGATCGTCAGACCGGTCGTTACCATCCCTATTGCCGTCCACGGACCATCCGCCTGGTTGTTCAACGTACCGTCCACTACGTACTCATAGTCCACAACGCCGCTCTCCGCATCCACACTAGCTTCCCAATGGATCTGTGGATTCGCATCCAGTATCCATTCCTCAGGCTGGGCAATCGACACCGGGGACGGCGGCGAAGTGTCCACCACTTCCTGAATGGGTGTTCTCGGCACGATCACCGCGGAGAAGCTTTGTGCGGGAAGCTCCGTGTGCGACGAATAGAGCTTCAGCTTCTGCAACTCCAGTATGCACTCTTGCAGGTTATCCAGCATCTCAAACGCAACTATTGCCAGAGTGCCGGAGCCGTCCATCCCCTCCAGACTCTCCGGTTTGACGACGACCTCCACAAGTTTTCCTGTCTCCGGATCCACATCGAACCGGACATCCCGGACACGCGTATTGGTGACCCCTCTCACGAAGCCGGTGTCATTGAACACGCCTGCCTGGATGGCGAAGTCCGTCCTCACCCCGTCACGATTGAGGAATGGCCCTTCTTGAACATCCAGGACTCTGAGAGCCTTCTCGTTGAAACGCAGGTCAAACTGAAATCCATACAGATCCTCCACGGCATCAATGGTGACATCCACGCTGAACGTTTCACCCACTGCGGGGGCGTTTCTCCTGGCCGGTATGATCCTGACGCTGTAGGGAAGCTGTTCATCCACCGTAATCACAACGACTTTGAATACAGTGCTCCCCTGGCTATCGGTCACAGAAAATGTGATAGGATAAACACCGGGGACGGGATCTGTACGGTTTTTCAGGATTCCTGTATCCGGTTCCAGAATCATCCATGATGGAAGTGGGATCGCTTCGTAGACAAAACCTGTGTTTTCAGGATCCGGATCTTCACCAACGAGTTGCAGCATCAACGGTTCCACTTGCCTGATGTGGGTTTCTCCCATAACGCTCAGGCTTGGTGGACGATTCCTGTCCGCGACCTCAAAAAGGATCTTCGCTTCGGCGCTCTCACCTCTCCCATCACTCACGGTCACAGTGCTGGTGTAGCTGCCCGCCTGATCGTAACCGGGCAACCAGCGCAGCACACTCGTATCCAGGGAGGCTCCTGGGGGAAGCTCTGAGGCATCAAAAAGCAGCACCACGTCCTGAGCATCCGGATCACTGGCCAAAGGTTGTAGATCCTTGCTAAAAAGCTCATTTTCAGCCAGGTAGAACGTCATCCGGGAACCAAAGCTCCAGACAGGCGCGTGGTTCACAGCATCTGCTGCCACCTGAACATCCCCGGCATTCAGTAACTGAACATTCTGCGATGCTAGGGATGTCACGACGGGGGAATTAGAAAAGGTGATCGTAGCTGCCTGGATGAACGGGATGCAGAACAATAGCAATATCAAGAATAGTGTCTGTCTTGGCCTCATCAAATTCCTTCTCTCGAACTCAATACGCGATGCGTGATGGGTTCACAGTGAAGACAAGATAGAAGTATATCCCACTGACAACGGGTTGTCCAGCCATTTTTCCCGTCCCAAATGACACATATAGACGCTTGCATTTGCATTGGGAGTGTGCTAGGCTTAAGAAAATATCCGCCGTTTCCCCTCCTCTGATGGCTCAACCGTCGAGAGAAGAAGAGGCGTGCGAACCATAAGCCAGGGTGATGTGAAGGTGTAAAGATGAAAATGTTCGTTCTGATTTCAGGATGGTTGGGACTGCTGATGAGTACGGTTTGTGTTGCATCGCCTGCAACCGAGCGATTGGCTGTTATTGCTGACAATTCCATCGCAGCATCCGATAGAGAAGTCCATTACAACGCCGGTGCCAAGTCAGTAGTGCGGATAAAAGGTATCCAGCATATTCTCATTTTCAAGTTTGATCTCGATCCTATCCGGGGTTGGCGTGTGCATCGAGCACGACTTTACCTCCACGCGGTTCGCGAGCACCGATTACGCACCATCGGTTTGTCCACGATCTCCAGTGATTGGCAGGAAGGGGCGGGAACGGATAAAGCAGCGGAAGGTGGTTCCAGCTTCTCGCATGCTGTCTATCCGCACCGCCGTTGGGCGGGGGAGCAGAGCGATTTCACCGATGTGAGTTTTGGCGCGGGATACACGCGCTACGCTTTTGTGGAGGTACGCTCTCAACCGGATGATTGGCTGGAGATCGAAGTGTCATCCCATCTGGTCGCAGCAATGCTCAGCGGGGCTTCCTATGGCCTGGCGGTCAGCGATGAGACGGGTCAGACACGCTGGAATAACGATGTCCACAGCCGGGAGGATCATGAGTTTGCCCCCTACCTCGTCGTGGAGGGGGAACCCGCCGGAGAGGGACCGCCGCCTGGTGTTACGGTTGGGCAAGTGCAACCGGAACCACGTGCTGCAACGCTGCGTACCGGGGCCGTGCGGCTCGACTTCACCAACCCTTCTCCCGGGGAGCACCAGTCCCAGGCATTTGCCTATCGACTGGAGATGCGTGCCGATGGCTCTTCCGATTGGGTTGAAGTTGCCCGCTATCTCATTCCATTCGCCGAAGCACCGGGCACGCGACAGAGCCTCACCGTGCCGGGCTTGAAGCCTGATACCCGTATGAACTTTCGTCTGACAATGCTGGATGAGGCAGGGATTGCCAGCGCGCCGACGGTCTTTTCGGGCCGATCTTCCCCGGCGAAGTCGCTCCCACAACCCTTGCCCGACATGGCGAATTTCGCACGGGCCTCAACCACGGCGACCTCCGTTTTTGCTGTCCCGGATACTGTGAAGGTCGATCCTATCAGCGGCGATCTGTTGGAGGTGAGCGATGATGCGGCGTACCGGCGACATAATACCGTATGGGATGGGCAGACAGTACATCTCATGGCTGCCCGGAACGAGGTCGTTGGATTCCAACTTGCTATCGAGGCAACCGGAATAGATTCTGTCGTAGTGAGCGACTGGACAGGAGATGTTGGCGTCATCCCCGCATCTCAATTCCGCTGGTACCGTGTCTGGTGGGTGCGCGACGGAGATCAGTGGTTCCCTGAAGTTGCGCTTCCATTGAATCTACCCCCTCAAGAGCCGATTTCTCGGCAGCGATATACCATCCTTTGGGGAGATCTGCTTGTGCCGAAAGACGCTGTACCGGGCGAATATCAGGGGACTCTCACGTTGACGGTCGATGAACGTACCGTAGATATTCCACTGCGTTTACGGGTGTGGCGGCTGACACTGCCGGATCAACCGCGTTTCGTGGTCGATTTGAACGGTTACAGCTCCGTCGCGCGTCAATTTGGGATGCGCTCGAATACTCCCGAGGGCATCGCGATTGAACATGCTTATCATCGTCTCGCACACGCTCATCGCAGCACGTTGGACTTGCTACCCTATAGCCAGTCAGGACTCCCTCAGGAGGGTTGGGTTCCACCCGTCGAGAACGAAGGGGGGACACTGCGTATACAGGACTGGAGTGACTACGATGCCCACTATGGGCCACTCTTCGACGGCTCGGCTTTCACAGAGCCTCCCGGTCAGGGCACACCACTGCACCACCAGTATCTACCCTTCCACGAAAACTATCCGATGCCCATTGAATCTCACTATGCGGCGAACAGGTTCGACGGCTCCTATCCTGAACTGATTGCTCGCCACGCTCTGGAGGCTCCCCCGATAGAGGACGCTTTCACATCGGCCTATCAACAGGGGTTCAAGGAGGGAGTACGGGCATTCGTGCGGCATTTCCGGGAACAGGGATGGACATCCGTGGAGATGCACTGTTATCTCAACAACAAGTATTACTATAAGAATCCAGACCAGGGGGGACGGGGGACATCCTGGTGGCTGTTGGACGAACCTATGCACCGGGATGACTGGCGTGCCCTGACGTTCTTTGGTCGCTTATTCAAGGATGCTGTCCGGGAATCCGATGTTGGCATACCGTTCCGTTATCGTTGCGATATTTCGCGACCTCAATGGGTACGCGATCCTGACGCGTTTTTGCCACTGGTGGACCTGATGGTCGTCAGTCGGGAGTTCTTCCGGAAGAATCAGCGCTGTCTGGAGTATCAGAGACGCTACGGTACCAGCTTTTGGCACTATGGCACAGCGAACGGAATCGGAGAGAGCAACCTGAACGCAGAGGCATGGGCCGTCAAGGCATTTCTGCTGGGTGCTGATGGCATTCTACCCTGGAATACGATTGGCACCGATCGGAGTTTTGAACGCCCAACTCCCACTGCGCTGCTCTATCCGGGCAAGCGGTTCGGGCTCAATTCTCCGCTGGCCAGTCTACGTCTGAAGGCCCTGCGGCGTGGACAGCAAGATGTGGAGTATCTGTTGGCATTGGCGGAACGTTTTAGTTACGACCGAGAGCAATTGGCCTTTGCGGTAGCACAACGTCTGAACCTGACGGCCCGGACAGAAACCCAATTCGTGGATGACGCAGGAAGCACTGTATTTGAGGGATTGCGCGCTGAGGATTTCTTTGCCCTGCGCCAATCGATTGCTGCCGCTCTGGAATGAGTGATGACAAAGGAGAAAAGGATGTCCATTCAACTACCTCAGCAAGATACGGGTTCAACGGTCTATCAAGTCACAGAGGATTCGCTCCAGAAGTCGAATATCTACTGTGAGACTCCCTATTGTTCAGGGGATTCCCGCTACTTTGTGTTTGCGCAGACAAATCCCCGGCACGATACCAATCGCACAGAGTATGTCATCTGCGAACTGGGGACATGGGAGATGTGCGTCGGTGGTAGAGGCATCGGTGGTCCTGCGATCACCCGGGAGGGGATGTTCTATTTCCTCCGGGATACGGGTGCCGGAGTCCGCGAACTGATCCGGCTGAATCTGTCTACCGGTAGTTCGGAGATCGTGCATGTATTCCCGGAAGGATTACGTCCCAGGAGTCTTGGAACCGTTTCCCCCCGACGGACAGTTCTATGCCTTTGGCGTTGTGACGAACGAGACCTTCACTGAATTTGGGATCGAATTGGTGAATCTGAGGACAGGAGAACATGCGATCATTGATCGAGATCCCTATATCCTGAACCCTCATCCTCAATTTGAGCCGTCCGAGGGCAAACAGCTTATGATCCAGCACAATCGGGGAGGGGAAATCGATGAAACGGGGAAGCTCGTGCGACTGGTTGGGGAGGAAGGAGCGACGCTCTATCTCCTGGATATCGCTGATAGCAGACGCACGTTGCTCCAGGTCGGCAAACCGCACACGACACCGGTCACGGGACATGAGGCATGGATCGGGGACACGCACGAGATCTTGCTTACCGTGAGTGCTTCCGGAGATTTCACGACGGACAAGGGGAACCTGCTTGCCGTGAGAGCAGGAGAACCGGCGCGT
>JAJRTO010000433.1 GCA_024278235.1 Candidatus Poribacteria bacterium | reverse complement strand
ACAAGATGTGATCATTGAATCTTCCGATCCTTCCGGTGTCACCCTTCGACTCGACATCCCTCAATTTACCGTGAGCGATCAGGTGATTGAGAATGTTTCCTATCAGTTGGTGGAGTACGGAAGTTCCCATCGATTGACGGATCCGGGAGAGGCAATGCTCCCGGTGAGCCGGATCCTGTTGGGGGTTCCCACCGGCGCAACCGTCTCGCTGCAAATACTGGATGTCTCAACGGAAATTCGCACGAATGTTCATATCCTACCGGTGCCAACATCGGAGGTCACGTCGATGCCCAATGGTGAACAGACTGTCCACCAGCGATACATTGCAACGGGCAACAGCTATCGCCAGGGAGCACGTTATCCCCAATCTCTGGCCGTGGTGAACTACGATGGGCTTCTTCGGAACCAGCGGATCATCCAACTCGAACTCCGCCCGGTGCAGTATGAGCATCGTACACGGCGTCTCTTTCTGCATCCTCGCTTGCAGGTACGTGTGCGATTTTCTCAAGGCTCCGCAGCGCCAGCAATGGCATCCCTCGCACCGGATTCAGCGGAGATCGAGCAGACGCTTCAGGCCGTGCTTCTCAACTATGAACAGGCCCGTCGTTGGCGTGTCCCTCGACCGCGCATCATGGCGGCTCCGCCAATCGATACGTCTATCCGTACCAAACTCAAGATCTTCGTCGAGGAGGAAGGTGTCTACCGTCTCGACTATGATCAACTCAAATCGACCTGGGGAGACGTCGTCGATAGCACAGATCCGCGCTACTGGCGACTGAGCACACGTGGCGACACGATCCCCGCTTACATCCGTGGTGAGAGGGATGGGCGTTTTCAGCCTGGCGATTATGTGGAATTCTATGCTCCCCGCGCCCGGAATATCTATAGCCGATGGAATATCTACTGGTTGAGTACGGAGAATAAGCCCGGGTTGCGAGTCGTGGAGGTCGATGGCCTCCCCGCATCGCCGATTGCCCGGTTCGTCAATAGCTTCCGATCCCGAATTCACTTTGAGGAAGATGAACTGCACCATGTGCTCGATCAGGTGCGCCCGGAACCTGATGAGATGCATACCTGGTTTGAAAAGCACGATCACTGGTTCTGGTCGGGTATCCGCAACGGAGGCGATCTGAATGAAACCACCATTGACTTTCCCCTCTACGATGTTGCGGATACATTGGAGAAACCGTTCATTCGCGTGGATTTGCAGGGGGGAACCCCTGTGCCTCACCATGCGATCCCTGCGATCAATGGGATACGCATTGCTAACGCTCAATGGGAGGATCAGAATACGTGGACGGGGAGCATGACACTGCCGGCCCATTCCTTGAGGGATGCGGCGGAAAGCATGAATCAACTCAGCCTCACTCGCGTTGACATGAACGAAGAAGAAGACAGCACCAAATATCCCTACCACATTTATATCAACTCCTTTGACATCGAGTACACACGTCAACTGTATGCCGTGGGAGATGCCCTCAGATTCCGCTCACCGGAGCCGGACGATAGTTATGATGTCCGAAAACGTCGGCGGCTTGAATACACGCTCCTCCATTTCCTGGATCCGGAGATCGAAGTGTTTGCCCTGGATAAAGATCGGATCACCACTCGTATTCAAGGGATCTCCGTCGAGAGCTACCCGATGACACGCGAACAACGGGATCGGATTAGAAGGATCCGCGAGAGACGGGGCGAAGACCCAACCGGGATCCCCTCGACCGCGTATCGTGCGGTTTTCCAACAACTCGACACGCACACAGCCGAGTTTGTTGCGGTCTCACGCCTGGGAACGAAAAAACCAGTTCGATTGGAAATTGCGGAACCGGAGCATCTGCGAGATAGCAGCAATGGGGCAGATTACATCATTATTTCGTCGCCTCCCTTCATGGAAGCCGCTCAGAGGCTGGTTGAATGGCGTTCTCAGTCGGCGGGTGGGGGCTATCGTACCACGCTTGTGAGTACCACAGATATCTACAATGAGTTCAATGATGGCATGCTTCATCCCCAGGCGATCAAGGATTTCCTAAAGTACGCTTACCAAAATTGGCAACCTCCTGCACCAACCTATGTGGTACTCATGGGAGACGGCACCTTCGATTTTCATGGCGTCGATACGGAACGCTATCCGGAACCGCCAGAACTGATGGGCTATATCCCAACCCACTATATCTGGACGACCTTCGGACAAACGGCCGTGGACCACTGGTATACCACTGTGAACGGAGTAGACGCCCTGCCCGACTTCTTCCTGGGGCGCATCTCTGTGGAATCGCCGGAGCAGGCATACGCAGTGGTGGATAAGATTATCAACTACGAATCGAATCGTCCTAACGGCAAATGGCGGCGAAAGATCATATCTGTCGCGGATGACGATGTCAACAATCCGAGTGATTTTATCTTCAAGAGAAGCCTGAATGAAATTGCACAGAATTATACTTTGCTTGGCTATGAGACGGTCAAGATCTTCCTCGAAGACATCACGAGCGCTGTCGAAGCGGATCCTGCCGCCTACAACAATCGATTGCCAGGTCAGGTGACCAAAGAGATCATCGTCGAAGAACTCAGCAAGGGTTCCGTGCTCGCCCAGTACGCAGGACACGGTGGCCGGGTCGTGTGGGCCCATGAGATCATCTTCGACAGCAGGGCCGTCGAACGACTTGAGAGAAATCCGAGACTTCCCTTTATGCTCGTGCTGAGCTGTTACAATGGCTACTTCGATGCCCCTGCCGAACCAAGCATGGCAGAATCGCTGCTGCGTTTGCCTCAGGCTGGTATCATCGGCATGTATAGCGCAACACGACTCACCTTTGGTACCGGCAACGATCTGCTCAATCGTATCGTCTTCGATCTGATATTCCGCCAGAATGTGCGTCAGTTAGGACCGATTGTCTTTAACTCGAAGCTCACTCAATTGATGGACGGTGGTTTGGGTGAACTCGAAGTGATGCAGGCATACACGCTGTTTGGGGATCCTGCGACAAAGCTGGCTATGACGGATTACGATATGATGCCAGAGATTCCAGATCCATCCGTGGCCCCGGGCCAGTCACTCCGCGTTTCCAGCGGGCAGGTGATGCAGGCTCGTTATGATCCGATCCTCGGCAAGAAACAGCATACTCCCATACACGATTTCAGCGGTTCACTCGAGGTGACGATCCGCTATCCCAATGGACAGGAAGACCAGCAATTCCTCTCAGTGCAGAACGGACGCTACCCTGAGGTCAAGTTTACCCTACCAGCCGATCTCCCTGATGGTAAGGGGATTGTCGAGTATTATGCAGAAAATCAGACGAAGATCGCGATGGGAGGAGCGGTGTTCACGGTCCGTCTTCCGCGCATCCAGCAGACCGTTGAGGCTGTAACGACAGAAGGGTTGACCATCGCCGTTCAGATTGCGGATGATCTGCGTGACGCCGGTATTTCGCGTGTCGCCATCGACTGGCGTGATCCTGTTGAACGGCAGTGGGATACTCGCGATATGCCCCTGGATCCTGTGCGGGGAAGTGGTTGGTATCGAACCTCAACAGCTCTGCCTATACCGGAAACAGGTGATCCGATCAAATATCGCATTCTGGTATGGGATACCCAGGGAAACACGGTAACGTCAGAAATCCAGGAATTTCGCTCAGTCGTGTTCCCGGATCTGAAAATCGTCAAATCGCTTGAGGATGGCCGTCCGATGATCAGCTACGAATACATCCCTCAATGGGGCGGATGGGGTATCCGTGTGGAAGTGCAGAACATCAAGGACACACCGGTTGAGCAGCCTGTGCGTCTTGCCATCTACGAAGGGAACCCCGATATGAACCGGGATGTGATTGTGGATGAGGGCGTGCGATTACTGGGAAAAGTGGACATATCACCGAATGCCTGGCAATATGTCAATCCTCTTCAGCCAAAGCATCCTGGCGAAGATCCGACAAAACCTCGGGCGATCCAGGAAGATTCGCTCAGTATCTACCAGGTGGCTGTTGGATTCGTGCCTCAAGTTCTGTCCCAGGGAACCTATGCTCTGTTTGCGTGGGTAGACGCGGGCGACAATGCCCCTCAGGGAGATCTCAGAGAAACCCTTGATAGCAACAACCTTGCAGGAGATATTCTGGAAGTGGATGTTACGCGCGTTGGTGAGCAAACGGTCGCACTGGAAAGCCTCGATGGTGGGTTCTCTCTCCAGTTACCCGCCCAAGCGTTCAAGACACCCGATATCGTGGAGGTCATTTCGGCCACGGTTGAGAGTGTTCCAACCGTAGAAACTCAACCCATGCTCTCCCCGGTTCGTCTTGCAGCGGCCGCCGCCTATCATGTACGGACTCTCTCCGGAGAACTGCAGCTAAGGCAGCCTGCCCCGGTCAGATTGCGGTTCGATGTTTCTGCGATGCGTCAAGAGATCAAGAGCCAACTCGGTCTCGCTGACTTTGAGGGCGTATCCCTTGAACCGGAACAAGAGCACAGTATTGACCTCGCGATCCAGGAGCGAGCGCGACAGATGGCGGCCTATGTGTGGAGCGACTCTTTGGGAAAGTGGATTCGTCTCGCGTCCAGCCCCGCGCTGGATAGCTCCGGGGAACTTCTCCTGACTCCCCTACCTGTGAATTTGACGGTAGAGAACCAGGGGCAAGGCGACATTGTAGAGATCCTCGTGAACCCCGAAGTGACCCCGGAAGCGGACTGGGTTGTGTTTTTCACAGGCCCAACCACCTATCGTCTCTATATGAGCCAGGATGGTGGGATGCTCGAACTGATACGTCCAGAGGGTAATGTGTACGAGTTCGCACGGGAACGTCCTTCACCAGATCAGGCGAACCAGCTAGGTTTACGTTTTGCCCTGGAAGAGCCTGAGTTTGGATTCGGTGATGTGCTCAAGTTCCGTACACTGGAATATTTTGAGGACACCAGGAATCTAAATACCACAGGATCGACAGGTCTCAATCGAGGAAACGGGGTGGTTCAATCGCTCGGTGTTTCTCCGGATAGCCCCATCGATGAGTGGAGCATCCTTTTCCTCGACGCCACCCACTATCGGGTAGAAGGCAAGGCAACCGGTGTCTTGAGCAATGCAGGAAAGCCGATCATCGGTCAGCTTGGAGAGCTGTTTACCCATCAGCCAACAGGTTTGACACTTCGCGTGCTGTCTGGCAGCAGGGCCTTTGAGCCCGGAGACCATATCCGTTTTCGTACGGAATCCGTCGGTATCATTCAGGCAGAGACAAACCTTCTGGGGACTTTCCAGGTGATGATAAGCACGGACACAGAGGAACCCAATGTTCGCATTCGCGTCGGAGGACAAGAGTTTGTGGATGGGGATCCCGTGTCCAGCACACCGAATCTGCAAGCTGTGCTGTCCGATGATAATGGCATCGATATCGTGACACGCCCGCTGGAAGCAGACCTGAGTGTCAATGATGCTCCCTATCAACCGATATCCGAAACGGAGTTCCAGCTCAGTTATCAACCAGGCTCAAACCAGGTTGTGTGGAACTGGATGCCAACACTTGAGCCCGGTCGCTATGCATTACGCATGACAGTTCACGATGTGGATGGACTCTCAAACTCGGCGGATATCGAATTCCTGGTGAACCGCACGCTGGAGCTTACGGCACTCAATTACCCGAATCCCTTCAGCCGTGACACGACGATAACCTGTGAACTCACCGTACCTGTAGATGAACTGGAGGTGAAAATCTACAGCCTCGCTGGGCGATTGCTCCGTGTCTTTCGGGAAGTGGGCGTGGTAGGGTTCGTGCCGATTCGTTGGGATGGGCGTGATGATGACGGTGATCCGGTCGCCAATGGGGTCTATTATGGCAAAGTGACCGCGAAGCGCGAAGGCGATAAGAATCGCATAGTAGAACTCAAGATGATGAAGCTGCGATGACGTTATGATTGATTTATGATTGATTTATGATTGACGCCCTTTTCTGTTCTGTTTTTCTCTGAGGAGTTTATCAGATGTCTCTGATTACGGTTATTGGACGGGGCCATTCCGGGACACGCGCTATTTCACATACGCTGTACGCTAGTGGCGTGTTTATGGGACAAACGCTCAATCCATCAGGCGATAAGATCCCTCCGGAAGCAATGTACAACGCGTGCCGAATCATGGCGAAATATGTCCAATGGAATGGAGGCTTATCGTGGGATTTTGAACCACTGCATACGATGGACATTGATCCGGAGTTTGAGTCGCTCATTCGCGCTTACCTGGCCGATGTCCTCAATGATAAGTCTGCACACCGGGGCTGGAAGATACCGGAAACGACATTGATCTATCCGTGGATCGTACGGATGTTTCCTGACATCCACTACATTCATTGGATACGCGACCCACGCGACTGTATCATCGGTGGTCACAAGACGGATGACTTGCGTGATTTTGGCATCCAATATCCGGTGACTGACGATATTCGAAGACGACGAGCTATCTCCTGGCTGTATCAGTATCAGTTGATGGAATCAACCCCCAAACCCGAACGCTATATTCTCATCCGTTTCGAGGATTTCATCCTGAAGCAGGAGGAAACCCTTTCGCGTCTTGAGGAGTTCTTGGGCATTCCTCTGGCGAGGATTGTGGTCCGACCGGGTTCCGTAGGTCGTTGGAAGACCGATACGGGACAGCATGATTTTGACTTCTTCCGGGAAGCGATGGCGGAGAATCGTTACGATTGAGGGAAGATCGCAGGTGACTGATGAGGGAGGAAAACAGAGATGTCATCCTCCTGAAGGGGGCAGATGATGAAAATCGCATGGTCTGAGGGAAGATGGTTCCCCACATTGATTAAGGGTGGGGCGATGGGAATCGTCGATGGCGCACCGGTTTATGCAGCGGGCATGAGTCAGCCGTGGCGCGAGTCGGAACTCTCCTGGTACTATGACTCTGAGCGACGGGATTGGTTCCCCACGACGCCACTGCCATTGGGCCGGTGCTACACCTCAGGCGCCACCGCTGGTGATGGGATGCTCCTTATCGGCGGGCGGAAAAGCACGCCTCAAGGGCCGGCCAGTCTCAATGATGCGTGGTGGCTGAGACGCATGGATGAAAAGTGGAAATGGACTGAGTTACCTCCTTTGCATCAGGGACGTGCTGACGGAGCCCTCGCCGTTGTTGGGAATCTCGCCATCTGTGCTGGTGGTGGAGAATGGGAACGGACACGGGGTGGGGCCTTCACCGCCGATCAGGTGACCCGTGTCGAGGCACTGGATCTCAATCATCCAATGGCCGGCTGGATGGATCTGGGTGAATTGCCCTTTTCTCCAAGAGTGGGATGTTGTGCAGCGGCGGTCGGCGGTTGTTTCTATCTTTTTGGCGGATACAACTGCTGGGTGGATGAGCAGAACGTGAGGCACCTCGAACGGTTTGATCAAGTCTCCAAATATGATTGTTCTACCGACCGCTGGACGGATGTTTCCCCAATGCCGGTGAAGCTCTCCGGTCACCAGGCCGTTGCTTATGCAGATCGGTATATCATCTTGATCGGGGGAGCTGTGAGGTTCCCACTGTTCGATCAGGAACTGCTGTATCAAAGCGTCGAGGTGGACTCCAAACGTGGCATCCTCATCGGAGGGTACAGTGATCTTGCATGGGTCTATGACACTCAGACGGACAGCTATGACCTGCTTGCTGAACGTCTACCGTATGGACTCAATGACCTCCGCGCCTGTATCAGCGACAACACTATCTATATCGTCGGCGGCGAGAATGTTGACGTGACGGCCAGCAATACGACCAATGCCTTCATGATCGGTAAGATTGAAGGATATTTGCATTGACATCAATTCCCGGGATCGGTATAATGAAAATTGTTGATGTTCAAGACTGAATCAATCCATGATAGGAGGTAAGTGTGACATAGTTGCTTTATGATCACGCTGAACTAAGATGAATAAGTATTATACGATGATCGTAGCTCTGATGGCTTTGTGTCTCGTTACTGGCAATGCTCTCGCTACCATTAACCCAGATGAGATCGCCGGGCTGTGGCTGTTCAATGATGGTGCTGGAGAAGTCCTGACTGATTCTTCTGGCAATGGCAACGATGGTGTATGTATCAATGGTCCGACCTGGGTCGATGGCAAGTTCGGAAAAGCACTCAAGTTTGAGTCCGCGCAACGACAGAGGGTCGAGATTCCAAACGCTGACAGTCTGAACCCAACAGAAGCGATCACCGTCATGGCCTGGGGTTATCTGGAGGATACCAATGGGAATCGCCGGTTCCTGCAGAAATCTGAAGGGGGCGGTGATAATCAGTATCGACTGTTGTTGGAATGGGGCAACTTCCGATTTGATGCAGGACCTGGCGTCAATCCAGCGACGGTGGATGTTCCGATCTTTTCGGTTCAAGAGTGGCATCATGTGGCTGGCGTCTACGATGGTGCAGAAGTCGCTCTCTACATCGATGGAGAAAAGACGGGGAGTAAACCAGCAGCAGGTCAGATGATTCCCAGTGCTGGACCGATATTCATAGGGACGAAACAGCCGAATGCCCCCGAAGGTGACTATTGGAACGGTGCCATCGATGAGGTCGCTATCATCAACCGTGGAGTCACTCAGGAGGAAATCAAGGAAGCGATGAAGGGCTT
>JAJRTO010000432.1 GCA_024278235.1 Candidatus Poribacteria bacterium | reverse complement strand
TTAACATCAGAAGAAGCAGGTGCTCAATGTCATTGCTTCTGGATTCCGTCTCCTGACTTCTTAATGATGAAAAGGCTATTCTGACTTCTGTCCAATTGGGATGAAAAGGGGGGGCCAATGATGGCATCAGAATTGCTTTAAGGTTGAACGACGTTAATTAACAATTCATTGGCGGACAACGCATTTAGTCGGCGGCTGTACACATGGCGTGCTCAGTCGCCAGACTTATTTTCTTGACAACGATTAGGAAGTATGCCACAATACGTTTGGTGGTATTATCACCAGATTTCAAGCAAGTAACGATACTATCTAACACCTGCTTGTTTAAGGGGGGATCACCATGAAAGCCTGGATAGCTCTTATATGCCTGGCAATGCTGGGTGTTTCATCCGTTTATGCGGATACCTGGATGAGCTACGGCTATGCCTACGACTACGACTATGATTACCTCCGCTCGGACCGCACGAGTAGGGAACAACGTGATGCGGGGGATGTAGATGACTGGATTGAGCGCGGAAATGCAACCGTGACAGCCAGTCCTTTGCCGGGATTCGAAGATGGAATACGGTTGAGTGCGTGGGCCAGCGGTGATGAGCAGAACTACGATTTTGCCCTGGCAAGTGCGATCTACTTTTTTGAGATCCCGGATCGTGCTGAATATGCTGAGATTAAAATTCGCTACCGCGGAGACGCCGAGCAACCTGATTTCGACGACTATGAAGCGATTGCCGGACGAGTGTGGATCCGAAATCTGCGTAAGGAAAGAGAACATCGTTCCTATGGAGATCTGGAGGATTCTGAAACGCTCTATGGAGACACCTTTGTATTGAGAGCGCGTCGTCGCTCTGAGACCATTAAGATCCCGACAGACGACCACGTTAAAGATGGCTACATGGAAGTCCATCTGGTTGTTGATAGAAGCGGAATGCTCGATGTGGAGTATCTGGATGTGACGACTTATCGACGTCGTCCAGAGATTCGCGTGATCAATCGGTATATCAGTGACTATGACTGGCGTCCCTGGAGCTACTATTCCTATTAGTATTTCTATGATGGCCCATTTTTCTATGCAACAGACTATGATTACTATATCGTCTGGAGCTACCCTGCTTATGATCACCGCTACCTCTCAGTGCGTCGCAACTTCTACAATTACCTGAGAGATTACCGGCGGCGATATCCTCGTTACTATGTGAATCGTCCCTACACCCGCGTCGATGTGGATGTCGATGTGAACGTATATGCCCAGAGACCCGTTTATCAACGCCGGGCGCGACATTTAGCAAAATGGACGGAAACCTATCAGCGTACTCGTGAAGTTTACGTGCAGAATAAAAGCCGAACAGCAAACACACGTGTGAGAGCCACGTTGCCAGAAGTACGCACACGTGTTCGATCAACCATTCAGATGCATCGTGAGAAACCCATTTTGTCCGAGCGAACCATCCGTGACAGGACAGCTCGACGGCAGGTGACGAGCCAGCGACAACGAACAGCGACGGCTGCACCTCGTGCACGGAGTAACAGGTCCACTCAGTCTGGCGTTGAGAGAAGTACATATCTTAAACGGCGTACTCATACAGCGCGTCAAAATGAGCCGGAAAAACGTGTACGTATTCAGCCGAGAGGGTCGAATACCACGAGCCGCTCTGCGGCAAAACAACGGCAAGGCATCACCACACGGACTCCGGACTCAAAGCAACATCGCGCAGAACTTGAACGACGCATCAAACAGCGTCAATCTTCCTCGGTGAAAAAGAGTTCCTCGAAACAGAGTTCGTCGGTGAAGAAAAGCTCCTCCGTGAAAAGAAGCTCCTCCTCCCAGCGCGTCGAGATCAAGAAACGTCAGGAATCGACCCGAAGCAAGTCGAATGATGATGATGACGACGATGAAGAACAGCAGAAGCAACAACGCCAGCGTTCAACACAGCGCACCAAACGGCGCAAGTGATTCTGTTGTTGTCCCCACGATAAAAGGGCCCGTTCCCGAAGGAACGGGCCCTTTTTTTGAACAAACCAGATGCTAATACGAGTTTTTCACTTACGGCGGAAGTAGAGCATGCTGCCCGCTTGTTGGCCAGGATGGTTTCGTACCGAAACGAACAAGCTGCACGCTCTACGGGACTCACTGAAAAACTCGTGTGCCAACATCATCTGCGTTTCTCAACGTCGATGTCGCAATTGAGGATCGAAAATATCGCGTAGGCCATCCCCAAGCAGGTTAAATCCCATAACTGTCAGGAATATAGCGATCCCGGGAGCCGTAGGAACCCACCATGCCGACAGGAACAGACTCTTACTCCGTATGATCATCGTCCCCCACTCCGGGACATCGATCTGTCCACCGAGACCCAGAAAATTGAGTCCCGCAGCATCCAGGATGGCAGTTCCCAGCCCCAATGTTGCCTGGACAATCAGTGGTCCGAGGCAGTTGGGCAGTACGGCACGTGTCACAATGCGCCAATCGCCAGCACCCAATGCGCGCGCAGCCAGAACATAATCGCGCTCGCGGACACTCAACACGGCTGAGCGGAGCACACGTGCAAACTGAGGCACAAAGACCACCGCAATAGCGATCATCACATTGAAGAAACTCTGCCCAAGAATCGCCACGACCACGATGGCGAGAAGGATACTTGGCATCGCCAACATACCATCCATCATGCGCATCAAGATGGTATCAGGAATTCCTCCGTAGTACCCCGCAAACAATCCGACAGCACATCCCACGATGAGAGCCATGCTGACCGAGAAAACAGCGATCTGCAACGAAATCCGCGAACCGTAGATGATACGACTCAGCACATCGCGTCCGAGCTGATCGGTGCCGAGCGGAGAGTCCCACGAGGGCCCGGCTTTACCGACACCTGTATTCAGGTAGGGATCGTGCGGTGCAATCCAGGGAGCCAGCAGAGCCGCCAACAGGAATAGACTCACCAGCACACCACCAGTGAACGCGAGTTTGTTGCGAAAGAAGTGTTTGATCGCCGTTCTCCCCTTTTGCTGCCACGCCTTCATTGCGGTTGCTGGATAGATGCAACGATCACCGCATCTGATAGTTCAGCGTGATCTTCCCGCCACACAGCATACTGGAATCCTGGTCGACAAGCCGCCGCACCGGTCTTACCGGTGTGGCTCAATGCGATGAGACCAATCTGGATGTCCTTATTCTGTGGCTTCTTCGCCAGGATACGCCGGATAGTTTGCTCACATGCCTCCTGGGGTGAAAGGCCCTGGCGCATCAACTCGACGACAAGGAAACTGGAACAAAATTTGAGGATCTCTTCACCCAGACCCGTTGCTGATGCTGCTCCGACATCATTATCCACGTAGAGCCCGGAACCAACGAGCGGTGAATCCCCGACGCGACCGGGAAGCTTATACCCGATCCCACTCGTGGAACATCCCGCCGCAAGATCACCCTGTGTATCCAGGGCAGCGAGACCAATCGTATCGTGTGAATCATCCGCGCTTTGGCGATTCTCCAGCCATGTTTTCCATTGATCCCGGCTTTCATCTGTGAGCAGGTGCTCTTGCTGAAACCCCTGCTGGATCGCAAACTGGAGTGCTCCATCTCCCACGAGCATAGCATGTGGGGTTTTCTCCATCACCAGCCGTGCAACAGAAATTGGCCGCTTGATATGACGCAGCCCTGCGACGGCTCCCGCATCATGCGTTGGACCATGCATAATCGCTGCGTCAAGTTCCACAACACCATCTGCATTGGGGCGGCCACCGAAACCGACAGATTTCTCGGCGGGCTCCAACTCTACCACATTGATACCTTTTTCGACGGCATCCAGCACGGAATGACCGTTCCGTAGCAATTCACCGGCATGTTCAACAGCCTCTTTACCAAAACGCCAGGTGGCAATGATAACAGGAGAATGAGCTTGTTTCATCGTTATATCCTCGTGTCATAGTGGGAATCAGAATTTTGCAGAAAGTCCAATATAGGGTACGATGGGCAACTGATAGAGCCGTTTTTCCTCAGAGTAATCCTCATTATAGTCGATGGCAAGGACATTCTTACGATAGTAGGTGTTCAGGATCTCCAGGTAGGATTCCATGTCAGCGCCGAGGAATGAAAATCTTCGGACAAACCGCAGATCGAAACGATGGAAAGGGGGAAGTCGCCTGGAGTTCACCTCGCCGTAGACAGGCAAATAAAGAGTTTTACCATCGGCTCTGTCAATGGGTTGTGCATCCACCACCGGTGTGAACGGAGTTCCTGTGGAGTAATGCCATTTGAGGCCAAGTTCCCACTTCGGAGTTGGCCTGTAGCTCATGATAAGTGTCATGACGTGGGTTTGATCATAGCTATAGAGGCGTTCCTCGGCTCCTGGTCGATCCTGACGGCGTGACAACGAGTAGGCGTAACTGAGCCAACCGAAGAAGCGTTCGGAGGGTTTGTGTTTGAGAAGTAATTCAACACCGCGAGCAAAACCTGTACCTTGATTGAGATAGATGGCTTCCCGATCTGCCGTGATCAGATCCTGCAAATCCTTGTAGTAACCTGCGACTTTGAGGCTGGTATTCTTCAGAACCTCCCTCTCGACCTCAAGCACGTAATGGGTTGCTTTGCTCTCATAAACGTCTGGGTTACCCCAATCCGGCAAGATCTGGGATCCCTGGGGGCTTTGATGGTATTCGCCCCAGGCTGCACGCAGATTTGCTCCACCGGGGATCTGTAATGAAAAACTGACACGCGGATCCAGACGCAATGCGTCCGTTAGGTTGAAGTAGTTGAGGCGGGCGCCAATGCTCAGAGAGAGCCAACTCGTCAATGTGATACGATCCTGCCAGTATGCCTCCGCATATGTGAATCGATCCTCGGTGTCCGTAGTAATTTTGGGTTCCGAACCAAAATCGTAGTCGGGTTTTCCCTCGTCGGGAGGACGAGTAAAGAAAGCCGAAAGGGCAACGATCCCTGTTGCTAATTCAGTGCCTAACTGGAGGGTGTGTTTGGGATGAACCGCCACCTCCATATCCTCGCGAAGCGAATAGAAATCAGGACGAGCACGAAGGAAATATCCCTGTCCGAAACTCAGATCGATCAAATATCCCGTATGGGAAAATGTGCTTTTCAAGGAACTACTTTCTCCAAACAGTGACTTCAGAGTCAGACCCTGTCCTATGAATCCACTTCGGTAGTGGAAGTTACCTGCCAGTTCCGGTTGCTCGGTAACGTTCTCATCCTTCAGGAGGAATTCCATGAAATCCTGGGCTCCAAAAGCATTAAAACTCAGGCGTTGATTGGATGTCAACTCATAATCGAATCCCATCTGATAATCCCAGAATCGAGGGAACGCCGTCAATTGTTCGATTTCAATGATATGAGGTACGATGAGATCTGCGTAACTGCGCCGTCCTGCAAGATAGAAGGAAGCCTTACTCCCAAGCGGAGATTCGATGAACAATTCAGACATCAGCAAGTTAATGTTCGAGGTGAAAGTGAGCTTCTCTCTGTTAGCTTCACGTGCCTGGATGTCGATGATCGCCTGTGCATTTGCGCCGAACTCCGCGCCAAATCCGCCCGCATACACGTCCACCTGTCCGATCAACTCAGAACTCAGTGTCGATACCAATCCCCCGAAGTGATAGGGATAGGAGAGAAACGTGCGGTCAAAATAGAACACGTTGTCGTCAGGACCTCCCCCGCGGATGAAAAGCTCTCCGCTCAGATCATTTGCGCTGGCAATCCCTGGCAGGGCCTGGAGTGCTCGAAGCACATCGTTCCCCGTACCCGCGACACGTTGAATCTCAGACCCCAGAACCGTTTGCTGGCTCGGCTTGGGAGGCTCACGGCGGGTTACGACGACGACTTCAGACAAGATGGGAGGATGGGCGGAAAAATCAAATGTCAGCCGAGAAGGCTCGTTGGGAGATACTGTGATCGAGATCTGTTCGCTCTGCTTACCATCAGGGTGATAGATTTGAAGGGAATACTCTCCGGGTGAGACATCCTTCAGCGTAAAACTGCCCGTCGCATCCGTAGTCACGGTTTGGCCGTCGAGTGCGATCACGGCGTTTGGGAGGGCTTCACCGGATTCATAGATCATGCCCTCGATCTGAGCGGCGTCAAGCTGCATCACACCAACCAACATGAGATAAGCAAGCAGGATCAATCTTGGCAAATTGCTCTCCCAGTGATCTGTTACATTTCCTCGAATTTGAAGCGGTAGGGTATCTGAATCTTGACAACGACTGCGCTGTTCCCCTTGTAGGCAGGGAAGAAGCGGGAAGAACGCAGGGCTGTGATCGCCGCTTCATCACAACCATAGCCGATTCCCTGGATGACCTTGATATTCCGAGATGTTCCATCGGTCCCAATTTCAGCTTCCAAAATGACCACGCCTTCCTTGCCAGCACGCTTTGCAAGTTCAGGATAGCGAGGAATGACTTTGTTGATGAAACGTGGTAACCGGGTGGCTTCGCTCAGTAACACGATAGAGCTTATGGTATCCAGGTTAGCCAATGTAAGTGGCTCGGTTGCCACTGATTGGGCACGCGCGTCAATCTCCAATCGCGGTGGTTCCGCCGACGTTACCGATATCGGAGATCGGATGGCAGCCACCTGATGGGCCGGTGCGATCGCACGGCGGTCCAGATCGGCCCAGTTTCGAGAGATTGGATCCGTGAGTTGTTCGTTCAAAGAGGGCGGTGCGAATGACGGAAGCGTCGGTTCACCCATCGTAACGGGTATCTGAGCGAACGTAGATGGGGCACGCCTCAAACGTGGTACGACGGAGGTTGTGGCACGCGGTGTTCGGATCTCTGTGGCCCTGGGGATGGAACGTCGGCGCAATTTCGGAGGTTGTCTTTGCCGCACGACATCCACGGCAACGGCTGTTTCCTCAATATACTGTTTGTCTATCACATAAAACAGGGCAAACAAAAACAACAGGAGATGGATAGTAAGTGATATACTGAAACCAATGCGGCTGGAGGATCTCTTCTTTTCTTTTTCCTGGGTACGATATGCATAGTAAGCTGCCGGCCTCCTACGCATATTCCCTCCTTTGGCCGAATGATACAGTGACCTCGGCACGACTAGAAAGCTCTGAGATACGGTAAAGCATGAGGTAGTGTATCAGATCGCACGCTTATTTGTCAACTTGCGAACTGTGGAAGGGTCTTTCCTTTTTCTCTTGCATTTTTCTATGGTATCCGATACAATAGTATGACCTTTTATGAGATGGAGATGATACCCTCTTTGTCAACACAGGAATCATTTATTGTTCCTATCCAGGATACACAGGAGGCGCGGAGTATCCTTGGGCTTGGCGATGAATTCCTGGATCTTTTTGAAAAGAGTTTCAAAGTCCATGTTGTATTGCGTAGCGGAGGGCTGGAAATTCTTGGGAGTCCGGAGGACATCCAAAATAGCGCTCTTGTCTTCGAGAAACTACTCGAACTCTTTCGAAGTGGAAATGCAATCGGGCTACATGATGTCAAGTATACAATCCGCATGGTCAAAGAGAAACAGGATTTCGATTTACATGCGAGTATTGCGGAATCGATCCCTGTTTTTTCCAAGCGCGGTTTGATTCGCCCCAAAACACCTGGTCAGCGTCGTTATGTTGCAGCAATCAAGCAATATGATCTGGTTTTCGGTATCGGCCCTGCAGGTACCGGGAAAACTTATCTTGCAATGGCAATGGCCGTGTCTGCTCTCAAGGGTGGACAGATAAGTCGCATTATCCTGACAAGGCCCGCTGTCGAGGCCGGAGAACGACTTGGGTTTCTACCTGGCGATATGGCCGCTAAGGTAGATCCTTATCTGCGGCCACTCAATGATGCTCTCTATGATATGATACCTGTGGAAACAATGCAGACATTCATGGAGCGAGGTATCATAGAAGTGGCTCCTCTTGCATTCATGCGAGGGCGAACACTGAACAATTCTTTTGTCGTGCTTGATGAAGCACAGAACTGTACAATTGAACAGATGAAGATGTTTCTCACACGACTTGGTTTTGATTCGAGAGCCGTAGTCACAGGCGACGTGACGCAGATTGACCTCCCTCCATCTACTCCATCTGGTTTGGTTGATGTTCAGTCCGTTCTGTCAGGGGTGCCCGGGATCAAGTTCGTCTCTTTTACCAAGGAAGATGTTGTCCGCCACGAACTGGTCCAACTGATTATCGAGGCCTATGAGCAGCAACGAGCATCCCGAAAGTAGCGGAGAAAGAGGGAGCTTTCGCAGCCTGGATGCGAGATATCCGAATGAAGTTTCGGAAGCCTAGCCAAAGAAGACATTGGCGTCGTCACCGTAATAATGCAAGCCCGAGTAGTACACATATTACTTCATCTGGTAAACGACCGTGGTATTGGTGGGTGAGCGGCATTGCCTTTGTCGTTGCACTCACATGGGCAGCTTATCCCATTGAAACAGCGTGGGATCCTATTCCAATTGATGATTTTGAGATCGGCAAGCCGAGCCCATATACCGTCATAAGTCCTACAACGATCAACTATGAAGATCTGGAAGCCAGCCAGAAAGTGCTGGCTGAAGCATTATCTGATGTGCCGCCGGTCTACCGGCTTGAGGTATCGAGACTTGCAGATGTCCAAAGGATGTTCGAGGAGATCCGCAAGATACGTGAAAGATCTCCACTCTACGACGATGAAAAGATAGCTCAACTTCAGCGTAGCCTGCTCATTGGCCACCTTCTTTCCGAAGACACGCTTCAACGACTTGTTTCACTCTCCGATGAGCAGATCGATGCTGCCGAATCCCATATACAGCGGATTCTCGGGGATGTACTCAAGCGTGGTGTCATTCGAGGCGGTCGTGAAGCGGACAGTGATATTCCCGGTTTTGCTGAAGAAGTCGCGCAAGTTATGGAGCCACACGGGTCTCTTTGGGAACAGACACGCAAACAGTTGAGCGAGAAGCTGCAAAGGGAAGTGAGCAACGCCGAAGTAGCAGAAGAGATGTTTGTGGAGCTCCAATCCAGCGATAAACTTCAGCCGGGTGGAAAACTCCACAAAGTTAAAGAACTGTTCACGTGGAATGAAGCGAAGGTTCAAATACAGAAACAAGCAGCCGTGATCCAGGATCCAGAGGTCCGATCCATTGTCAGGGAGATAGGGCGTATTCTGATCCGCCCAAATGTCGTTGAATACGACAAGAAGTTGACAGAAGAACGCCGGTTGAGTGTGGCGCAAGCTGTTGCTCCGGTTCGTCAGAAGATCCTCAAAGGGCAAACAGTCGTTGGCAAAGGTCAACTCGTCACAGAGCAACAATTGCGGGCATTGCAGACAATTCGCGGTTATGAATTGCTGGATGGGGTTCGTCAACGCGTCATGAGGCGTACAGCGGGAGGTTTGGCGCTTCTGCTCACGCTTTTGACTGCGCTCGTGTTTTTCTATCTTGCACGCTATGAAGCAGAGATGTTTCGAGAGTATCGCAAACTCTTGACTTTCTGTTTGGTGATATTGCTCACAACGGTCAGTGGGAAAGCAGTTCTGC
Organism: Candidatus Poribacteria bacterium; assembly: GCA_024278235.1. GTDB lineage: Bacteria > Poribacteria > WGA-4E > JAJRTO01 > JAJRTO01 > JAJRTO01. Next base: position 5,756 of record JAJRTO010000432.1, on the reverse strand, counting down.
TCATCGGTTATGCTGCCAAGATTCCCAGCTCGCTGTCGTTTGATCTTGTGCTGCTGATACCTACGGCCATTACGGCTGCTATTGTTACGATCCTCTTCAATCCCGCAACAGCCATCGTTGCGACAGCAATCGTGGGGGTCGTGATCGGCTTCATGGGCGGCCTTCAAGCAAGCAATGGGCTGTTTCATCTACTGCTGACATTCGTGGGTAGCTTCGTCGTGATTTTCTCGCTATCCCAGGTACGCCAGCGACGTGACCTGACACTCGCAGGTCTCTATGTGTGTGCTGTGAATATATTCTGTATTGCAGGGAGCAGTTTGATTAGTGAGACGCCGGTCACAGTAGCACTGCAAAACATGGGGCTAGGGATATTTAGTGGTTCGCTGGTTGCGCTCATCACGCCGGGTTTGTTGCCCGTTTTTGAATCGATCTCCCAGATCACAACGGACATCAAGCTCCTTGAGTTATCTGATCTGAATCATCCACTGCTCAAGCAACTCGAGCAGCGAGCCGTCGGTACATACCATCATAGCATGAACGTTAGTAAGCTGGCAGAAGCCGCAGCAGAAGCGGTTGGAGCAAATGAGCTTCTTGCCCGCGTTGGAGCCTATTATCACGATATTGGCAAGATGAACCATCCCCGGTATTTTACGGAAAATCAGGAGGGAGGCCCAAATCCTCACGACAAACTTGGGCCCATGCGAAGTGCCAAGATCATCGCTGATCATGTGACAAACGGGATTCAGATGGCAAGGGAACACAAACTTCCTAAAGTCATTGAGGAGATGATCCCTCAGCATCACGGAACATCTCTTATATCTTTCTTTCACCTGAAAGCCCTTCAGAATGACAAGAACACAGATTTCCGAGAAGAAGATTTCCATTATGTCGGCCCTAAGCCTCAGAGCAGGGAAGCTACCATCATGATGTTGGCCGATTCGGTCGAAGCCGCCTCGCGAAGTCTGTACAGCCGGGTATCTCACCCGACACCTAAAGACATCGAAGACTTGATTCAACAGATCATCAACAAGAAGATATCGGAGGGGCAATTGGATCAGAGTCATCTGACGCTCCGGGATCTCCAGATCATCGCAGACACATTTGAACGGGTGCTGTGTGGATTCTATCATTCTCGAATCGATTATCCAAAGGAAGCACAACTCAAATCCCCTATGTTGAAAGCCGTCATGACGAATGGTGCGAATAAGCAACGTTCAGACCATCCCACTGGATGAAGAACTTATCCGACGAGCAGCCGAAACAACGCTCGAAACGGAAGGAGAACTGGCAAGCGAAGTTAGTATAAGATTGACCGACAACGCTGAGATTCAAGAGTTGAATCATCAATACCGGGAAATGGACTGTCCTACAGACGTATTGGCTTTTGCAATGCGGGAAGGATCTGATGGGGCATTGCATCCCTCGCTACTGGGAGACGTCGTGATCTCCATTGAAACGGCCCAAAAGCAGGTGTCAGAGGGTTGTTTCAAACAAGAACTTGCTCTACTAACGGTGCATGGTGTACTACACCTGCTCGGATATGATCATGTCGCCACTGAGGATGCCGTTTTAATGGAACGGAAGCAATCCAGCATCCTTCAATCGCTTGACTGGTAGGCAACTTCTTGCTACAGGCATCGGGAGTGTGTAAGTATTTTGGACGACGACTCAATATTACAGCTCGTTGGCCTTGGTATCTCACTTTTTCTTACAGCGTGCTTTTCTGCGGTTGAAGCCCTTTTTGAGCGGCTATCGAAGGATGAGATCATAAACGCCATTGAGCAAGGTGGGAAGAAAGCTGATCGTGTTACCACCTGGCTTAAAAATCCACGGCGCTATGTAATCACCTTGGTTGTGGCCAAAAGCGGGCTGCTCGTCACAGCGGTCGTATGCATGTTGCAGTTGATTCCACCTTTGATGGGCAATACAGTGCCTATGCGCTTATTAGCGTGGGTCGGTGCGATCCTCATGGTGGTGTTGTTCGCGGAGATCATCCCTCGGAACTACATTCGAGGGAGCAACGATTCCTCGCTGGTGGTTGCCGTTTACTTTCTTCAGATGGCCTATCTTGTTCTGTTTCTCGTTGTGAAACCCCTGGACTGGTTGGGACGCGTGGGAACCCGTCTGTTGGGAAGACCTCTTGCATCCGAGGAGCATCCCCTTGTGTCCTTAGAGGATTTGGATGCTCTCGTAAAACTAGGAGACAGTGAAGAGATCTTTGAGCAGGAAGAGCGGGATATGATCGACCGTATCCTGGAACTGCCGGATACTGTTGCACGTGAGATAATGATTCCGCGCACCGATATGGTGTGTCTGGAAATCAACACACCCATGGAGGGTGTCCTTGAGGTCGCCATCGAGAGCCGTCATTCGCGGCTTCCCATCTACGATGGGGGGATCGACAACATTATTGGCATCCTTCACGTGAAGGATATGTTAGAATGGTGGCAAAGGGGTAAACCGATCCTCTTGAGAGAAATGATCAAGATCAAAAACCGGCCCCCATTCTTTGTCCCCATGAGCAAGAAGGTCAATGAGCTATTCCAGGAGTTGAGGCGACATAAACAGCACCTTGCGATCCTCGTTGATGAGTACGGGGGAACCGCCGGGATGGTAACCCTCGAAGATATCATTGAAGAGATCGTCGGGGATATCCGCGATGAATACGACACTGAAGAAGAATGGCTTGTAAAAGAGAACGAATGTGTCTATCGGGTAGATGCTCGCATGGATCTTCAGGATCTTGCGGAATATCTGGAAACACCACTGGATTCTGAAAGTGTCGATACTATCGGTGGATTTATTGTTGAACTGCTCGGGGAAGTTCCCACGTCAGAGCATGAACCGATTGAATACAGGGATTTGACATTTACCATCCTGGAATCGGATGAACGACGCATCCTCAGGATGCGTATCCACAAGAATAAATCAGGACCCGTATTTGCGAAGTCGGAGGTATCATAGGTCGATTCGGTGATTGATGCAGTGCCCTATGCTCTCTACGTGAGCTTGCTCAGAGAGCATTTACATATACCATGATTGAGATCGGGGCGTAGCGCAGTCCGGTTAGCGCGCCTGCTTCGGGAGCAGGAAGTCGGAGGTTCAAATCCTCTCGCCCCGACCATTTTTTATGAGCTGATGGAGCCGTGAGGGATAATTGTCTCCACACGGTTGTTCAGGGCTATGGTAGGTGTTGCCGTGGGTCAGCAAACATCCTATGATCTCATTGACCTGTACCTGCGAGAGGTCTCATTGATTCCTCTGCTGTCCGCAGAGGATGAGGAGAGATTGGCCCGGGAGGTCCTTGCCGGCGATATGGAAGCACGCAAGTCACTGATCAAAGCCAATCTGCGACTGGTTATTAGCATCGCGAAGCGGTATGTAAATCGTGGCTTACCACTTATGGATTTGATTGAGGAGGGTAATCTCGGCCTGATGAAAGCTGTGGAACGCTATGATCCTGCTCGTGGTAATCGCTTTAGTACTTATGCCTCCTGGTGGATTCGGCAGGCTATCATTCGGGCGATTGCAACCCAGGCACGCACCGTCAGGATCCCGGCCCACATGTTTGATATGATCAACAAGTGGTTCCGTATATCACATGAACTGACCCAGCAGTTGGGCCGTGCACCGTCTATCTCAGAAACCGCCCAGGCAATGGATATTAGCGAGGAGAAAGTCAAGGATATTCTTCGTTCAGCACAGCAACCCACTTCCCTCCATCATCCGATACATGACGAAAATGGTGATCAGGTACAGGATCTGCTCCATGATCAGCAAATTATCAATCCCGTCGAAGAACTGGAGCGGAAATTCGAGCGGGAGGAGATCATGACCTATTTGGCACGCCTCAAACCACGTGAAAGCCAGATACTCGTCTTACGATTTGGGCTGGAGGAGGAAGTTCCTCTGACGCTCGAAGCCACAGGGAAGCGTTTTGGTATCACCCGTGAACGTGTCCGCCAGATAGAAACGGTAGCCTTACGTAAGCTCAGAGTCATGATCGAGGATGCAAACTGTAGTGAAGGTCGCCAGATGCAAGAGGAGAGCTGATCAGACAGTGCCCATTCAAACCACTTCTGCCATTGTGATCCGTAAGCAGGCCCTCGGGGAACACGACCAATTGATAAGTTTCTATACATCCCACGTGGGTAAGATGAAAGCTGTGGCACGATCCGCAAGGCGACCGGGGAATCGTCTGACAGGGAGTCTCGACCTACTCAATTATGGTGAGCTTGTCTATTTTGACCGCCCTCACAAAGACTTGCAGTATGTGAATAGTTTCGATCTGCGTGAATCGTTCTCTGCACTGAAAGCCGATCTGGTATGCATTGCTTATGGCTTCTATATTGCAGAATTGATCGACCAGTTCTCTCCCGAACGGGACTCGGATCCTGCTATCTTTCAACTCATCATCCAGACATTGAGCGTCCTTCAGCAAGATGATTCTCCTGAACGATGGGTGCACGCATTCGAACTCCGACTCCTATCACTGTTGGGATTTGAGCCTCAGTTGGATCAGTGTGTCAGGTGTGGATATAATCTCACCACCGGTAAGATCTGCGTCCATCCGGGTCTGGGTGGAGCCCTCTGTAAACGATGTGGGGGAGAGCCTGTAGACCCACGACTTCACGAATCGACCGACCTGCGAATCCGCGCATCAAACGTTCCCGCCTACATTCACTCATCAGGTCCCACAGCGATGCCTATCAGCCGAGGTAGCTGGCGACTCATGAAGCAACTACAAAAGTCACCGTGGGCTGGCTTGAAGCGTCTCCGAATATCGAAGCTCAATGCCATCGAACTTTCACATGTATTGACGGGAATCATCCTGCACCATCTCGATAGACCCCTCAAAACTCTCGACTTTATCGATAACGTCAAAGCGGAGAACCAATGACTTTTCAACAGATCATTCTAACGTTGGAAAAATACTGGGCTGACTACGGCTGTCTGATCCAGCAATCTTATGATATTGAAGTTGGTGCAGGCACATTCAATCCCGCCACCTCCCTGCGGACACTTGGTCCTGAGCCGTGGAATGTGGCCTATGTGGAGCCTTCACGTCGTCCTACCGATGGTCGTTATGGCGACAATCCCTACCGCCTGGGTGCTTACTATCAATATCAGGTTATTCTCAAACCGGCTCCCGTGGACTCTCAGCAATTATACCTGGACAGCCTGCGGATGCTGGGTGTCGATCCACGGCACAACGATATCCGGTTCGTCGAAGACGATTGGGAGTCGCCCACCCTCGGAGCATCAGGACTCGGCTGGGAAGTCTGGTGCAATGGAGCCGAGATCACCCAGTATACCTATTTCCAACAGATCGGTAGTGTCGAGCTATCACCTATCTCCGTAGAGCTGACCTATGGTTTGGAGCGGATAGCTCTTTATCTGCAAAATGTGGATAGCATGTACGACATCCAGTGGAATGATACACTGAAGTACGGCGATGTCCATCACCGGAGCGAAGTTGAATACTCGACCTATCATTTTGAGCTTGCAGACACATCCATGCTTTTCTCTCTCTTCGATATTTATGAAAAAGAAGCGCTTGCATGTTTTGAACATGAACTTGTGTTGCCGGGCCTCGATTATGTGCTTAAGTGCTCCCACACGTTCAACGTGCTCGACGCCCGGGGAGCGATCAGTGTAACGGAGAGGGTACGGTTTATCGAACGCGTTCGCAACCTTGCACGACGATGTGCCCGCACCTACTGCAGTCAGCGCGAAGCAATGGGATATCCGCTTGG
>JAJRTO010000431.1 GCA_024278235.1 Candidatus Poribacteria bacterium | reverse complement strand
TATGGCATACTTCTTCTTTCAGTCCCTTTTCGTTAGGTCATCGCTGGCCATGTAAGGGAACAGCAGTGCGGAGGGAAGTTATAGAAAGGGGTGCCCAAAAAAGTCCTGGCCATGCACTCACCTTCGACTATTTCCTCCAAGCGTTACCCCGGTAGTTAGCTCCAACCAGGCGCCCCTACGGCACACCCACTAAGTCACCTACCGTTGCTCCCTTCCGGGCCTGGCGGGGTTCAGCAACCGTGAATTGCGTAGGACCCAGTCTTCAACACCACTTGCCGAGGTCAGACCTCACAGAAAGATAGCCTCAAGTAGAGAATTCAGCCCTGCTATAGCGGATTGCAGGTTCAGGGCACCGCTACCTCCCCGCCTAGCATGGCCAAGGGGATCAATCTCTGTGTCTTTCCACATTCAGAGACAAGTCTATTCAGACATCCAAGAAACATGGCGGAGAGGGTGGGATTCGAACCCACGGTGCAGTTACCCGCACACATGATTTCCAGTCATGCCGTTTCGGCCAGCTCGCGCACCTCTCCGCTGGCAAACATTCGTTCTATCTGGTGGAGCAGACGGGGATCGAACCCGTGGCCTCATCCGTGCGAGGGATGCGCTCTCCCATCTGAGCTACTGCCCCACTCCATCTCCCGAAAGGAACCTTCCGATGAGATACCCATCATAAGATGGCGGAGAGAGAGGGATTCGAACCCCCGGTGCAGTTTCCCGCACAGCGGTTTTCGAGACCGCCCCGATCGACCAACTCTGGCATCTCTCCATATAGCCGTACACCTATCTGCTTTCAGCACAATGGTCAACTGGTGTCGCTGCACGCCTACCTTCAAAGAATCGTCGAAGCATCGTGGCTGATTCGTCAGACAAGACACCGCCAACGAAATCGACCTGGTGATTCAACCGGGAGTCCGTCAGCAGGGCCATGATTGTGTCAACAGCACCCATTTTTGGATCGGGTGCGCCAAAAACCAGCCGCTTGATACGAGCAAGAACAAGGGCCGCCGCACACATGGGACATGGTTCCAGGGTAACATACACTGTGACATCAAGGAGTCGCCAGCTCCCGGATAACATGGCCGCCCGCCTTATGACGAGCAGTTCCGCATGTGCTGTAGGGTCTTGAGTCTGCTCCCGACGATTGTGCTCGCGCGCTATAATCCGCCCATCCTGCACAGCCAATGCGCCAACAGGCACTTCCCCCTCCTGCTCAGCACGCTGTGCCTCAACGAGGGCTTCACGCATAAAAAGCAAATCGGTACGGATGTCTCGTCTCCCTCAGGAGATACATTTCAGCAAAAAATGGAGCGCCCAAGAGGATTCGAACCTCCGGCCTTCTGATCCGTAGTCAGATGCTCTATCCACTGAGCTATGGGCGCGCAATAATGGCGGAGAGGGTGGGATTCGAACCCACGGTACAGTCTCCTGTACAACTGCTTAGCAGGCAGCCCGGATCGACCACTCTCGCACCTCTCCGCATCGGTATCTATGGCGGTGGGAGTAGGATTCGAACCCACGGTGACTTGCGCCACAACGGTTTTCAAGACCGTCGCCATCGACCACTCGGCCATCCCACCAGCATTTGCGAGATGTATTGTAACAGATAACCATTCGCTTGTCAACCGCAAATGGCAGCTACTTGGCTCCTCGAAAACACTAGTTTCCGGCTCTCTGAAGTCTTGTCAGGAGCTCGTTCACAAACACCTGTAAGCCCATATCTGTCGCGCTTTGAGCCACCCTGGTCAAGGCATCGAGCGCGCGACGATCATTCTGTTTCGCCATCTTGCCCAATGCATCTACAATCGTGAGCTGAAGGCTGAGCCCATCCTTCTTATTCAGCTCCTCTGTGAGTGCCATGCGAGCTTTGGGTCCGCCAATGTCACCGAGCGACGATGCTGCAATCTCGCGCACGTTCTCGTTGTCACCGCGCAACACAGTTATTAAAGCATCCAGTGCGGGTTCGCCTATCTGACTCAAAGCCAATCCTGACCTGAAACGTACGCCCGGGATCGGATCTTCGAGTGCAACGATCAGATCCGGAATGGCTTTTACCACCTGGAGCCTGCCAAGAACAGCAGCGCTGCTGCGCCGGATTTCAGCGTCTGGATCTTTCAGATGCTCGATCATGACGCCGATCAGTTCCGGCTCGTTGACTTTAGCGCTCAGTTCCTCCAAAGCACGGGCAGCCGGTTGGCGCAGTTCCATGTCGCCGCTCTGCAACACTTTGATCAATGGAGGTAGGGCGCGTATATCCCCCAGTGTCCCTAGTGATTGGATCGCTGCAAGCTTTATCACGCTCAACTCATCTGTGTAAAACGTAACAGAGTCTGCGTACTCTCGGATCTCATCGACTGCTTTTCTATACTCCTTGATGCTGGTGATGCGTTTTTCATCGACAATGGCCACGATCCTGCCGCCCTCTTTCAATCCGGCAAGGGCCGCCGCTTTGCCGGGTTCAACGACGACGATACGCGCACCATCCAATTTGAGCCCCAGATCTTCGCCTTTTTTGCGGATACCAATCTCAAGCTTTCTTCCATCCGCCAGGAACAGTAAGGCAGATCGATCATCCTTGAGAGCGCGTTTAAGGGCTTTCTTTACATTCTGATCCTGCTGAGCATCAAATCGGCCCACCACATGGGTAATCAGTTCGCCTTCCTTGAGTTTCCCTTTTGCCGGGCTGTCCTCCTCGATGCGACGCACGACAACACCATTGGTAGACCAGCGGTCTTCCAGGTCGCTATCCAGACGCTGGACATCGATCTTGAGGTTCTCGTCAACGTAATGATTCTCGGCGCATCCGATCACCAGGACGACCATCAGCAGAAATGTCAGAGCGACACCAAATTTAACCTGCATAAAACCTCCTACCTGTGAATAGGCATGGGGAACGCGATGCTTCACAAGATCTCACTATCTACTGAAAGCGACCTCAACCTGCCGGCTGCCCTGTTCGCCAAGCACCTCGATCAGCTTCTCGGCGACACTCGGGTCGCCCAGAGATGTCAGCGCCTCAATCGCATCGACTCGTAGCGAGGAGCCTTTGTTCTGCATGATACGTACCAGATAATCTAAGGCAGATCCCCCTATCTTACCCAGTGCTCCCACAGCTAACCGTCGCACTTCAGGATCTTCACGATCACTTTTCTTGGCAGCGGATCCGGACTCGATAAGAACCATGAGGGGGTCTACGGCTCTTTCATCACCGATCTCTCCAAGAGCAATCACCGCTTGGAGCCGTGTCCCCATCCGTTTGTGATCCAAGAGATCAATCAGGGTATCAACAATTTATGCACGGTTGGCACCGGACTGTGACCTGCCCAGTTCTGCAAGAACCCATTGGGCATCATGTCGGTCTCTGGAATCTTTCGACTCGATCGCTTTTTTGAGCTGCTTCATGGCACGCTTCTTATCGCTATCACTCGTTGCGTAAATCCGTTTCAAAGCGTCCAGGGCTGCCTCACGCACAGACGGTTCTCTATCCCGGAGTGTCTCGAACACAAGAATCTCAAGGTATTTCTTGGCATCATACTGATACGCCTTGTACATATGTTCACCGCGACTATCCACGGGAATCTTTTCATCATAATACCCAAGCAGATAATGGGCTTCAGCATTCTCAGGTTCTTCCTTGATGGCTAACTTAAACCGTTCCACCGCCCGCTCTTCCCGATGCCGTTTGTTCGACTTGACCCATTCTTTTCCTTTGGAAAGATTCTTGTTTTGACTGCCACAACCCAGGAAGAGGAAGAGAATCACCAAGCCGGCAATAGCAATTTGAAAGCTATTCTTCATCCGTGTCCCCTCCAGCGTCGAGACCTATCAATTCCTGCTGGACTTCCACTTTCTTTTCCAGGATGACCACGGGTCGCTCAGCGAATCCCCACCGCTTGTAGCCATCGATGACTTTCGTTTCACCACTTGGGACCTCAACCATCAATGATGTGATACCATTCGCCTGGGCAACGCTATCCAGATACTCCATGAGATGTGTAGCGATATCGAGCATGCGAAACGGGGGAGATACGGCGAGCCCATGAACCGTGGCGCTTCCAGGCTGTGTGGGATGTATCTCCAGGCCAACATTGGCGATCGCGTATCCGCCGGCATCCACGACGAAACGAAAGCCCTCTCCTTTTTCCATACGCTCGACGTCTTCTGCGAGTGTCTGAGTCACCTCTTCAGGATCTATCATTGGGAAGCAGTAAGTGATCAAGGCTTGAGCATCATTTGCAGTTGCAGGACGAATCTTGAGTTTTCCTTTAGGTTCAAATTCTTGTTCCATCTGAAAGTTTCCTCGATTTCCGGCGTTGTCGTTGCCTCATGACGCCTTGATGATGGATGAACACTGGTAATAACGGCACTATTTTAGCATACCTCCCCGGCGATGACAAGCCAAAAAACGGCACTCTCTCTCAATGATAAGTTCCGATTTCCAGGCCACGGTCGACGAAGTAGCGGTAGGTCTGATAGTCGACCGTATTGGGAACGCTGTGGTCGGTATGCAGGATGTAACCACTCCCTTCCATTGCGATGGGCAGCTTCTTCTGGAGTTCCTCTTCGACCTTTGACAGATCGTTCGTCTCCAGCGTCCGGATGTCCATGCCGCCGAAGAAGGCGATACGGTCGCCATAGGTCTGCTTCAAGTGGACCAGATCCATGCCCGCTTTGACCTCCATCGCCTGAAGACAGTCCATCCCCGCTTCGATCAATCCGGGAACCAACGGCGCCACGTAGCCACACGAATGCACCACGATCGGCAGACCGTAGCTATGTGCAAAGTCAAAGGTTTTCTTATGCGCAGGCCATACAATTTCCCGGTACATCTGCGGTGACATAAACGGCTGTCCTTTGAAACCCATATCCTCATAGAAAAAGACGCCGTCTGGTTTACCACCCTCACTGATCAGCGTCTCATAGCACCGAATAATAAGGTCAGCATACACGTTGCACATGTCGCGCACCCAATCAGGGTCTAATGCCATCCCGATGAGCATATGCTCATGACCGCAGACCGGGTGCATACACTCGAACACGTTCACCCCGCTGATGAAGAAGAACTTATCCTGACCATGAGCGTTCTGAAGCGCATTGGAGTATCCTTCGACGTTGATACGTTTTCTGAACAGTTTATCGTCCACTAACCTGGGTCGGATATGTTCTTCCCATCCGGACCGATCCTGGATCTCAAAGAAGACGTGTTCAGGGGTTCCTGCCTTGTGCTTCCACCACTTCAGATGAGCTCCGTTTGCGTTTCGCACGAGACGCCACTCGTCCGTTTCGTCCAGTACGATCTCCTGGTATTCCGGGTCCGCCTGGACATTGGGCCCACCTCCCGCCCGGTAATCGTACCCGAAGTGATCTTCAACAGACTCCCCTTCCTTGAGATGGCCCTCCTCCCGCCAGCGTTGGATGGTTTCGCCCCAATAGCTCTCGCCAAGTCCGACGCGGTCTACAGGTTGACGCCGCAGGATGTTGCCAATACGTTCGATGCTTGTCATCGTGTCCATTCGGTTCTCCTTGCTCAATATCTTACCAATGAGATTCATGTCCAATATACAAAAAAACACGGGATAAAGTCCGTTACGAGACAATCCTATCTCGTGCACGGAGGATCCCACGCAGTTCGTCAGGAGAGTACACTGATAGCCTCGCAGTTTTGAAGCCGGGTTACTATATCCTAATGCCGTTTGGTATGCGCCCTGTATCACACAGCATAGCAGGAGTAACATGGGCTGTCAAGCACCATGCACTTGGATACTATATGGCATCACATATATACCACCAATGACCATGAGCCGTGGTCACCACGGCATATGGGCTTCCTCCTCCGAAATAAACCCATGATGGCGTCCCATCCAGTACGCCGTCAGGTAGCCAATGCCGCCGATCTCTGCACGGATCGCTCCTGCCTCCTGAAGGATCAGAGGAGTATCGGTCCAGCTTTTACCCTGGTCGTTGCTGACATACATCCCCGCAGGAGTGCCCACCATGATGAGATGCGAGTTACGAGGCGTCCAGATGGCATGCACCCGTGGAATGTCCAGACCATCCCGGCTTACGCGCCATGTCTCGCCTGCGTCCTCAGTAATGGCAATCCCCGTCTCCATCATACCGTACCATACATCGGGGTTTGTCCGGTCCACACGCAGGTCGCGGATGGGGAACTCGCGCAAATGATCCAGCAGACGCCTCAGTTCAACGTCTGTGATCAGTGCGTCTCCTGTACCTATGGACCAATCCACAAGCGGCTTCAGTTCGCGTAACACTGGCGACCAGGAATCTCCTCCATCATCACTCACACTGATCATGATCTCGTTGAGTCGCCGTTGTTCTGTCTCAACGGCACGAAAGAGACGGCCCGGGGTATGAGGGTCCACACGCAGCCAGAGCGGTCTACCACCAATCGGGTCGACCGTGCTGAACCCACGCCTGCGCGTGACCTGCGGAAACACGGTCCATTCCGATTCACGCTTCGATTTGGAGTAGAACCCATGCCGTGTCAAAAGGTAAACCGTTGTCGCATCACCGTGCAGATCGACGGCGAACGCAGATGCCGTGTTCGTGGGGAGATCACCACTGATACAACGCCATTGTGTACCCATATCGCGTTCGCCCAGATCCCCGCTCCTGTAAACGCCAGCCCGGCCGACGGCATACAGGACGTGTGCGTTATGCGGATCGAACTCGATCTGCTGGATAGGTTGACTGAGCACACAGCTCCAACGGTCGCCCCCATCCAGGGTACGATAAACGCCTGCATCCGTCGCAGCAAACGCGAGCCAGGGATAATCGGGGGAGAACAAAAAATCGTGCACGCGCGGTAATCCATCCATCGCATGCCAGATCTCTCCCAGGGTATTGCTCCAATAGGCATGCCCCGCAGTATCCGCAGCAAACTGCACGTATGGGTCATGAGGTGAAATTTCAAGCACCGATACGATTCGCGAAGTCCAACCATCCAGACTATAGGGGCTGCCCTTCCACTCATACTCGTTGTCGGAGGATCGTTCGTATACAGGCAAGGGGTGCAGTGCCTGTTTCACCCCATCGTTCGTCGTGAATTCCATGTCGGTGCGAATGCTGTTCATCTGGGGTTGGAACACGCGGCATGTCGGGTGGGTCTTCAAATTCCAAAGCGAACCCTCTGGATCGCCATATTCCTCCCCCAGGACTGCTCGGTACACGAAATTGAACCAAGCCATTTTGTCCTGTCGATGTGCTTCCCAGGAATCCTTCACGCATTTGCGATAGAAGGAACGCAATTCCTCGTCTTCCTCGATGATGTTGAGAAGATACAGATCGCCGAGGAGATGATCCGTGTCATCATAATTTCCTCGGGGCGGTCCCATGATGCTCTCCTGGTTCCGGGCTGGATCTTTTAGACCCAGTCTATCGACCCAAGTCTCATAGAGCGATCGGACCTGCTCGTTCCCGGTAATCGAGTAGGAGATCTTGAGGCCCGTGAGCGCCATGACCGAGCCACCGGAAGGTTTATCGCTGCCCTCCAGCCCTCTCCAGCCACCGATCAGTTCCGTGCTGATACGTTCGCCATCCACATGCATGACGACCATGTTGTTTTTCAAATGGGCCCAGTTGGACATGTCGGCAACGATTTCTCGGATCTTCTCCTTCTGCGCAGCATCGGCTGCGATGAAATAGTAAATCCCCAAACTTCGAAAGACCTGGTCGTAGTTATGGTGGCTTGGCCCACCCCGATACCGCAGATGCGAGAATTCCCCGGCACCTTGCGCCCACAGATCTCGGGTACCGGCGCCTGCGCGTTCCTCATACGAAATTCCATGTCCCAACGCCACCCCACGCGCCAGATAACCTGGCTGACCACTCACCAGGGTCAGAATGCGGATGGAGTGGATGACTTCGTTCGCACGCTCATAGGCTTCGCGATACTCAGGGCTCTCTTCACCACACTGTCCCCGTAAGAACGCTACGCGAAACGCCTGTGCGGTCAAAAGGCAGCCTGTCCAGGAGCTGGTGTGCGCTACGTTCGATAATCCGGTGGCGCCATGATCGAACGTCCAACCAGGTGGAAGATCCCCTGTCTGAACGATCTGCTCCCAGGCCCCTTCCTGAGAACCTGCGTAGTGTTTTGGCGGGATCAACCTCACCGAAGAGGGATAAGAGCCCAGGATGTTGTGCCGTTCCTGTGCGTTTTTCTCGAAGAAGAGTGCCTTCTCGTGAAGCGTCTTTTTCCAGCTTCCTCGATCACGATAGGTGTGCATCTCATACATTTTGAAATAACCTCCAGGGATGATTTCGGTATTAAACTAAAAGCGTCATCAGTCCTTCAATTCCCGCACGACCGCGCTTCTTCCGGGTAACTCCTCTTCACCTGCAAGCTGGGTCCCGGGGATCTCCCACTCGAATCGCAGGGCGTGTTTGTGGGCATTGGTGAGTACCAACCCCGGTTCGCCGTCTGGAGCACGCCATACAGAGCCTGTGATCGCCGGCATAACTATTTCATAATCATGCCCCCAGAGCTGCCAGATGGTCTCCAGGCGCGGGATCGCTCCGTGGATTTTGGGCAACTCGATCAGTTCTCCCAGCGCAAGAAAACGTTGGCCTTCCTGCCTGACCTGTGCCAATGCTTTGAGATAGGCGGCTTCGGCGGGATAATCCAATATCCACGTACTGAGCCAACCCAGTTGAGCCCCAAATGTAAACATCTCCGCGATCTTGGTGATAAACGGCAGGGAATGCTTCGCATCATCCGGGAAAAGATAACGCCCGAAAGTGAGGTTATACCCACTGTAGACGGCCGTATAGGCGGGGATTTGATCCGAGCGCGTGCGGTTGCACATCAGATAGGCATCCAACAGACCGCTATAGGGTTCCGCCGCATCTTCCGTGGTAAGCATACTATCTGATGAAACCGATCGAATGCGCTGGCGTATCTGGGTCAACATGTTGCGATAGCCCTGCACCCAGAAGTTGCCATCTCCGGGCGCATGCGGGTGATCTGCATGGAAACATGGTTTCACCCCTGCGGATGCGATCTGATCGATGTA
>JAJRTO010000430.1 GCA_024278235.1 Candidatus Poribacteria bacterium | reverse complement strand
CGTCATTACCCTGATGGTGCGCAATGTGGGGGACGGCACCTTTACCATGAACGAAGAGCTGGAAGCGTATCTGTTTGAGGGAGACCCAGACGAACAAGCCTTGCAGATACAGGTCGTCGAGTTATTGCTGAGCGATGACCTAGATCCTGGTGAGACAAACCCCATCCAGGCCGTCTGGAAACCCAGAGCAGGCACGACCGTTATCCACGCTATCGTCAATCCTGAAGATTCCCTGAGTTATATCGAATCTGAAATCAACCACGACAACAACAAAGCAAGCCGTGCTATCACAGCCTCCGCCCGGACATTCCCACGGGCGACACCCGAGCAGATCGAAGCCGCTCGGCAAAAGGGCGTGCAGTGGCTCTTGTCACAACAAGGGGAGCATGTTCGGAAATGTCCCCAGGATAGCACGATCAATCGTGCCGTGAGTGGTATCTGTCAGACGTGTCTGGCCACGTTGCTGGGTCTTCCCACGGATGTGACGCCGGCTCCTGTCTGGCATTTCGGTGAGAGCAAACTTCAAGAAACAGCGATCGCACTTCTGGCTCTCATCTCGGCTGGAGTTTCCCCCGATCGGCCGGCTATCCAGCGCGCTCTAGATTATATCATCAACGAGGTAAATTGGAATGTATTCGCGAACTACGATTACGCCGTGATCGTTCCGGCATTGATCGCTACCGGACAAAAAGAAAAATACTACTCCCGTGTACAACTCGCTGTGAACAAACTGATCCAGAATCAACTGTTGGTCTCGAAGGGGAATGAAGAGAAGGATGACGGTGGCTGGGGATACGGGCATCTTGCCGATGGGGCACACATGCAATATGTGCTCTACGCGCTCTATACGGCGAAACACTGGGGGGTGCCCATTCCAGACAGCGTGTGGGAACATGCAGAGGGTTGGGTGCGCCGACAGCAGTACATAGACGGCGGCTGGCTCTATAATCTAGCCGAGAGCCAATGGGCAGAGGGAACCTATGGCAGCATGACAGGTACCGGGCTGATGGCCCTGAAGGCCTGCGGTGTTTCACCTTCGGATCAGCAATTTCAGAAAGGGCTGCAATGGCTTCAGAAATACTGGACACTCACCAGTAATCCCGGCTCATATTACTGGCGATATTACTACTTGCTTGCACTGGAGCGTGCCTTCGATATGCCTCCCCAGCAGAAAATTGTTATCGGCAAAGATTGGTTCCAGGAGATGGCGGATATGCTGGTTGCGGAGCAGGCGGAAGAAGGTTATTGGCAAGACAATGATGAGCGGTTCTATACCACCTGTTTTGCAGTTCTTCTCTTGAGTCGGGCCGTTCCACAACCCAGCCAGCCTGATTTCTCAGTGATTCCAGACAGCATTCGCGTTGCTCCTCCTTCGCCACGGGAAGGTGATGCTGTCGTGATTACCGCGTCCTTTGCCAATCTTGGTAAGACGACTGAGGCGATCGTTCCGGTAGCCTTCCATGATGGAGATCCAAAGCGTAACGGTGTGAGTATCGCTCAACAAGATGTGCTGTTCACTGAAAATCGCCCGGATGCAACGGCTTCTATTAGGTGGAAAGCCGGGGCCAGTGGTGCCCACCGTCTTTACGTGTCCATCGATCCGGCGGATGCCACACCGGAGGAAGATGAGGAGAATAACAGCGTTTTTCTGGAGATCGATATTCGCGATGCTTCTGCTGAGGCGGTCGCCGATCCCAACGCCGTGAAGAAGCTCGGAGATGGCCGCTATCAGATCGGCAAGGCTGTTCTCGATACGAATTTGCGCGAGGTCTATGTGCAAGGGCAGGTGAACATGGCAAGTGGCAAGATCGAATACTTTGCTTCCGGCCCTCTCGGCAAAACGCATGAGAGTCTACTGGTGCTTGACGTTTCTCCCATTCATCTGCAACTTGCGCTCATCATGATGGGGCTGCAATCCGGACAGGATCTCCGTCCCCCTGAGCAAGAAGCTCCTCTTATCGGTGACAGGATCGAAATCTGGGTGGCATGGGAACAGGGCGGCAAACAGCACAGGTATCGTGCAGAGGAGCTGATATTCAATTGGGAAGAAGGGACATCGATGAAAAAAACGCCCTGGGTTTTCACCGGTGCCCGCACCGTCGATGGCGTTTTTACGGCGAGTATCAACGACCGCCTGATAGCGACTTATCGAGACCCGGATGCAATTCTCAACCATCCCCTTCCCGGTGGCATCGACGATGAAAAATACGAAGTGAACACAGCTCTTGTGCCGGTCAACGGAACCCCTGTTACCGTCATTCTCATCCCATCTCAGGTGTGAAAGATGGGCATACAAGCCATCCTTCGGTACGAGTGTAAGAAACAGTGCGTAAGCTGGAAACTCGCTCTGGCGGTTGGCTGCCAGGTTGTTGTTTTCGGTTGTGCCTTCCTGCTGATGCGAGCTGCCCAACTTGGAAAACTGCTGGATGTCTTGCTGTTTGCACAGATGTGGCTCGTGCTTCTGGCAGCCCCAATATTCGCCATCATTGGCCGGGAGCCAACCCATGGGGAAACGCCTGTGCATCCTTTCGGCATTGCCTTGAGCAAATGGTTGGGATGTAGCATCCAGGCCGTGATCTTCTGGGTTTTTACTCTCCTCGTGTTGGTGGGCGCGTTTGGCTGGCGCGGTGCAGAGCTTTTATACATATTGGTAAAATCTCACAGTTTGTTTCTGGTTCTACTTTTGTTCGGGGCACTGCTTGGGCTATTGTGCGGTTTTGTTTGCAGGCAGGCGACTCATGCTGTACAATTGAGCTATCTGATTATAGGACTCCTTATCACCGATGTTTTCTGGTTTCCCCCCCTGGTCCAACAGAATATCGGCTCGTGGACGCCGCTCTTACTTCATCTGAATCCTTTTGTAGCGCTCTCCGCGATTCTGCACGTCGATTTGTTCCGCACTCCCTATCTTTATGAGGTATCTCGGATCAGTAGTTACAGTTACGTGTATCCAGCATGGTACTGGACCGTTCTATGGTACTCTCTCGGTGTCGGGGTCTGTTTACTGCTGGTTTGCTGGCGTATTCACGTCGCACGACCGGACACATGGAAACGTCTTCATGCGTAGATTATTGCTGCATACAACTCTGATCATTGGCTCCATCATATTCGCGTTTCCCTTTGTTTGGCTCGTCAGTACCAGCTTTAAGGCAGATCGAGAGATCTTCGCCGATCCGCCAGAATGGATACCTCGCCTCCCCTACCATGTTCAGCAGACTCCCTATATTGCTGACCGCGAATATCGGAAGATGCAGAAGCCCAGGGGGATGAGCCGAGAACGTTGGCAGCTTCTTCAAGGTGAACTTACTGAAAGAATCTGGCAGGCGGCTCGTCCACAACTTCCCGATGATGCATTGCGTACCGAACAGGAAACGTTACGCCGTGAACTGGTCAAGGGCATCTGGGGAAAAGTGCTCACGGAAACGCCTGAGACCTTGTGGCAGCAAGAAGATTCGGTGATACTCGATGCTGTGTTCGACTCGGTTACCCAGGATAAAGTCAATGCCGTGACAGAACTGATCTATCGTGGTGTGGCAATTGGGGCCATCACAGTACAAGATCTGGAACGCAATGAAACGCTGGCCGAACCATCTCCCGAACTATGGGATATCGAGGATGGCAACGTACAGATTCACAAGATAGCGGAAGTGGAACGGAGCTATGTTGAAATTGCGGCGGATTACAGGAAGTCCAAACGCCATACGCTGAACAAACAACTACCGCTTCCTGTGCCGCTTGAGAGATTGCGTAGCATCACACTTGCTATCAGAAGTGACGAATCCTACCACAAACTGAGACTGCGATTGGAAAGTGGTGGCCAAGTGTTTGAGGCAACAAAGGCGTTCGTATTGAACAACTATCTATGGCAGGATGTGACCTGGCAACTACAGGGAGAGATGGAACAGCGTGAGCGCGAGAATATCCGTCTACGCCTCACAGAAGAAACATCCGATGTTCCTTCAGGGGAAGTCCGAATCGTATTGACATTGGAACGCACATCCTATCTTGGGACGCTCTATCAGAAGTCTGCACGGAGTTATTTCGAGGCATCTGTGTTTGTGCCTTTCTGGCTATTTATCTGGAATACCGTCAAGGTGACTGCGTTAAGTATCGTCGCTCAACTCCTTTCCTGTTCTCTTGTCGCTTATGCATTTGCGCGGTTACGCTGGCCAGGCCGTGACTGGGTCTTTCTGCTACTGTTGAGCACCATGATGCTTCCGCCACAGGTGACGATGATTCCCGTTTTCCTGATCATGCGCAAACTTGGCTTCTACAATACGCTCGAGCCTCTCTGGATTGGTTCGCTGTTTGGAAGTGCTTTTTACATTTTCCTATTGCGCCAGTTTTTCATGGGTATTCCCACAGATCTGGAAGACGCGGCGAAAATCGACGGTTGCAGTTTCCTGGGGATCTACTGGAGGATCATGCTACCGCTTATCAAACCCGCGCTTGCAGCGATAGCCATTTTCCAATTCATGGGTTCCTGGAATGATTTCATGGGGCCGCTTATCTACATCAGCGAACGAGAACTCACAACCCTCTCGCTAGGACTTCAACTGTTTCAGTCTGCCCATTCGAGCGAGTACGGGATGATGATGGCGACCTCAACGGTGATGACATTTCCTGTGATTGCCGTCTTTTTCTTCGCTCAGAAATACTTCATTCAAGGGGTGACGTTGACGGGGATGAAGAATTAGTCTGTAACTATTCTACGGGTTCAGGACGTTTATATCCAATAAAGAGAAATGGAGAAAGCTCATGAGCCTGGTTGCTCATGTAACACATGAAGCTGTTCAGAAAATCGGAGGTATCGGCTCCGTACTGCAAGGACTGATAACCTCTCATACCTATAATGAACAGGTGAGACGAACGGTTCTCATCGGCCCTCTGTTTGACCCCTATACCCCGGCAGAAGCACGATTGGGGTACGATGGAGAAGTGCTCTATTCCTCGATGGATGGGATCGACAAAGGTGAATACACACAACTGTTTCGACCGGTTGAAGAAAAATATCAGATCTGGATCGTTTATGGCAGGCGACGTTTTGAGGATCCGATTCATGATGTGGTTACGTATCCAGAGGTGCTTCTGATCGATGCATCTGAGTGTGATCAAACCAGAGAAGGTACGTTCAAATACAGCTTGTATGAACATTTCGGCATTCGCTCGGAACTATATGAATCTATAGGTGATTACGAACAATACATCCGTATTGCCGAGCCGGGCTATGAGGCATTACAGGCCCTGTATCAGCAGGATCCGGATGGGCTTTGCTTCATCATTTCCCATGAGTTTATGGGGATGCCTCTTGCACTCAAGGCCGTCCTGATGCAAGACCCCAATGTGCGGACTATTTTCTATGCGCATGAGGTGGCAACGGTACGTTCTTTGGTGGAAGATAGCCCGGGTCACGATACGATGTTCTACAATGTGCTTGAGACTGCTGTGGATCAGGGGATGTATCTGGAGGATGTCTTCGGCTCCCAGGAACACTTCTTCAAACATGCCTTGATTGAAAAAGCGCGTTATTGTGATAACATTTTTGCTGTCGGTGATCTCGTCGTAAAAGAGATGCGGTTCCTGGGACCTGCCTATCGTGATGTAAACGTGGATTTGGTCTATAATGGGATCCCGACGTTCCAGATGGAAAGATCAGAGAAACGACGTTCCAGGCAGCTACTCCGGGAATATGCCAACAACCTGCTTGGGTTTCTTCCTGACTACATCTTTACCCATGTCACACGTTTGGTGACGAGTAAAGGACTCTGGCGTGATATAAAGGTTTTACAGCATCTCGATTCGATGCTGATGGCAGAAGACAAAACAGCGATCCTCTTTGTCCTCTCGACGCTGATCGGTTCAGGGCGATCCGGAGATGATATACGCTGGATGGAAGCAGAGTATGGCTGGCCTGTGCAGCATCGGATCGGCTACCCCGATCTGGAGGGCGCGGAAATCGGTTTCAACGCGGGTGTGGCGGCGTTCAATATGAACTCCCAGGCGATTAAGGTCGTCTTTGTGAACCAGTTTGGGTGGAGTCGGGAACGCTGTGGAAATGCTATG
>JAJRTO010000429.1 GCA_024278235.1 Candidatus Poribacteria bacterium | reverse complement strand
GTTTGCGGGTTGACGGGTTTGCGGGTTTGCGCGTTTACGGGTTGAGGGCTGTCGTCAGCGCGGAAGCGAGGAAGACGGATAGCGCGGAAGGAAATCCCCTCCCGTCTTCCGAACTACCCGCCTCAACAACCCGCTAACGGAGCGTAGTGACTTTTCTGCATGCAGGTCGATGCTGCAGTAGTACTGGTGTTGTCCCGTGTAGAGGCGCATGGGAGTCTTTTTCCTTTCTGAAGTCTTTGGTCCTTGGGCTTCTTGTCGGCAGTTCACAGTGACTTGTGCATTACGTTTTCTCATGGTATCCTATCACAGCGGACATCCGAGGGGGACTCAATAAGTATCAATTGGCTGCACTTGACGGCGGGAGCTATGCGATTTTTAGCAAGAATTGGGGGCTGTGTTTGCCAATCATAAAGTGGCTCTAGTTCGCCAGCAGAATCGTCTGTGACGAAGAGCCAGGCAGCCCGACCCGGGGAGCAAGGGGTTACGGATTCTGTTGCCGCTTCAGGTATGAGTGCTTCTGCGACCCGCACCAGGGAGTCTTCAGATGAATTATCATGCTAATTTCCTATGGAAAGGGTCTCGAATTTGTGGTAAAATAGTCCGCTTGCCAAAGCATATTATACAAGGAGGGTGAATATGAAAATCGTCGTACTCGATGGCTATACGCTGAATCCAGGTGACCTGACCTGGGATGGGCTGAAACAGTTAGGAACCTGTGATGTTTATGATCGGACAGCACCTGAGGATGTGTTATCCAGGGCGGCAGATGCAGAAATCGTCATGACGAACAAGGTCGTATTGTCGCGTGATATCATTAACAGCCTGCCAAAGATGAAATACATTGGTGTGTTGGCTACCGGTTACAATGTGGTAGATATACAAGCGGCTCAAGAGCGAAACATCCCAGTCACCAACATTCCCACCTATGGAACACAGTCCGTCGCACAGATGGTCTTTGCTCACCTACTCAATCTGACCCAACGTGTTGCCTATCATGCTCAAACCGTTGCGGAAGGACGCTGGGCGAAAAGCGAGGACTTCTGCTACTGGGATTATCCGCTTATCGAACTTGCAGATCTTACCATGGGTATCATCGGCTTTGGACGGATCGGACAGGCAACGGGTAAGATAGCGATAGCCTTCGGGATGAAAGTGATCGCCTACGATATCTATCCTCCGCCATCGCCGCCGGAGGGCGTCGAGCTGGTCGACCTGGATACGATATTCCGCGAAAGTGATGCTGTGACACTACACTGCCTGTTGACGGAGGAGAACGTGGGGCTCGTGAACGCGGAGCGGCTATCTCAGATGAAAAAGACAGCTTTCTTGATAAACACGAGCCGAGGTCCACTTGTTGACCAAGATGCACTGGTGAATGCATTGAACACAGGGCAAATCGCTGGCGCTGGTCTGGACGTGTTACCGACGGAACCACCCGACGCTGACAATCCACTTTACACGGCGAAGAACTGTTATGTCACCCCCCACATTTCCTGGGCAACCCGTTCTGCAAGAGCGCGGTTAATGAACACTGCTGTCAACAACGTGAAAGCGTTCCTGGATGGTCACCCGGAGAATGTGGTGAACTCAGGTTGAACCTCGCTGCCAATCCCGTAACATCACTTGTGATTTAGAGTCAGGGCTTTCAGATTCGCGCCCGACCGGTGTTTGGGGGGCTTTGTCCGGCGTGGTTTATTCTCAACGTCGGTAGATTTCCCGGAGATCGAGTCGGGCATCCACGTGGTCGGAGACCGTGTTCGTCCACTCCACATCGTTGAGGGTCCGTAGGCTCATCAATGCGACATCCACAAGCAGATTCGAGAGCACGTAGTTTAGCAGGAAACTGTCCAGATCCACTTCCTTCATCTCCTTAGGGAAAGACTGACGCATCAGCTTTTGGAAAACGTCACTGGTCGTCGAACGCATCAGGATGATTCCCATCTCCTGTGCCTCCGCATCCACCATGACGCCACGGTAGCCAAAGAGATCGCAAGTACTCTGATACATCAGATTGTAGTGGATCTGGATCACATCAAACTCACCTGTGGCGATCAACTGTTCGACACCCGCTGATGGCCCGTCCGCTGAAAATCCAAGAAAGCGGATCTTTCCCTCCTTCCGAAGCTGCTGGTAGGTTTCCAGTCCACCTCGATTCAGGATCTTATCGACATCTCCCCGCGATTGCCAGCCTCCGTGAAACTGGAGAATATCAATCACATCCGTTTGCAGTCGTCGCAGACTTCCTTCCACGTCGGCAAGGATCCCTTTTGGTTCATAAGACTCCGTCTTCGTCGCAAGGATCCAGTGATCTCGCTGCCTCCGGATCGCCTTTCCAATGAGCGTTTCACTCCTCCCTTGCCCATAGGTGGGAGCCGTATCAATGAAGTTGAGCCCCAGATCCTGGGCTCGATGGAGTATCTGGAGCAGGGAGTGTTCATCCTGATCCGGACGTATCCGTCCTCCTCCGTATCCAACCTCCGAGACACGCAGTCGTGTTCGACCTAATGTACGATATTGCATAGCGGAAACCTTTCTGTGAACGTTCAATTGTCAGCCGTCGGCTTTCACGTTTGATAGCTAATCGCTGATAGCTTCTATATTTCCCATTCTATCACAAATCCTACAAAGGAGAGAGCCAATTTCTGTTCCGCGTTGCCAAGCGGCATTGACCCACGTGATGATCTACGGTAAGATCAGGCCAGCCTCACCGGATCGCCCCATCCAGCGGTGATGGGTCGAATCTGCCAATCTAAGCTGATCAGGGCATGAATAGGTTGTTTGCCACTATCCCTCAGCCAGAGGGAAAGGAGAGAGATAATGACGCAACGTGAACGCATGGGAAGGACCTTGAATCATCAGCTTCCTGACAGGATACCCACACAGATGTCAGCACGTTCAGAAGTCCTCCGCGCGCTCTGTGAACATTTCGGGGATGACACCAACGGGGTCTATGAACGGCTGGGCATCGAACGCCCTGGCTCTATTGGCTTCGGCATTAGCTTTCCCGATTACGCCAACCGGGTCAATGGCATCCTCACTGGTGATTGTCCCTATGCCGGCGGAGAGTTCATCTTCCACGATCAGGATGTCTTCGAGGATACCTGGGGAGTCATACGACGTAAAGGCCAGGATGGCAAATATGTCGAATGGGTCAGCGGGCCACTGATGCATGCGGAAGATGTGGACGAATACGAATTCCCAGGAACGGAGCGCATCCTTGACAATCCTCAGGCCGTTGAGCGAGTGCAGCAGATGAAGGAGTCCGGCAAGTGGGTGCAGGGAGGTGTCGCAATGCCTTTCAAGACGGCATGGGAGTTGAGAGGTCTAGAGCAAACACTCATGGACTATCTGCTTCATCGAGACTTTCTGGAAAAACTCTACGACAGGATCTACACGCTCTACACCGAAATCTGCCGGAGACTGGCGAGGGCAGGGGTGGACATGATCACCGTCGTCGGAGACATCGCCATGCAGGATCGGCTGCTGATGAGTCCTCAATGTTGGCGCGAGGTGGACAAACCCCGGATGGCTTATATGATTGCCGAAGCCAAACGTATCAAGCCGGATGTGCACTTCTTCATCCATAGTGACGGAGATCTGCGTTCTATCCTATCCGAACTGATCGAGATAGGTTTTGACGTCATCAATCCCGTTCAACCTGAGTGTATGGATCCAGCGGCATTGAAGTCGCTTTATGGTGATCGCATCACACTGCATGGCACGGGTAGCATCCAGCGTACGTTGCCTTTCGGGAGTGTGGATGATGTGCGGCGGGAAGTGGAGCATCGGATTGAAACGTGTGGCTATAATGGCGGTCTCGTGTTGCAGCCATCGAACGTCATCCCTTATGACACGCCAACTGAGAATGTGATCGCGTTCTATGAGACAGCGAGGGACTATGACTTGAGTGTTTTTGAGTGAGGGCTGAATCGTAGTGGAAGTCCCATATCGTGCAGTGCCTTCATCGCGTTGGCAGGTGTGATTGATCCGGGAATACGTGACAGAAAAACCTTGTATTGAGTCGCAAGATCGGATAGGATGACTTTGTCCCATGATGCAAATGGGACGAAGCCAAATTCAATGACTGGCGTGAGAGAGCCTATGGCTCATGGACGGTCTCAATGAACGTTGAATGTCCTCGATGGAGAGACTCATGCAAGACAAAATGCGGTCTACCACGGCAATAGATTATACGATCCGCGAGCGGCGTCTTATTCGTGAAGCGTTCGAGGCGTTGGCGCATAAGACGGATATCAGGGTTATCGATCTGGATGACAAGATCGAACAGCTCTTGGCTAGAGGCTCCCAGGTCAAGCCCGTCCTTCTCAGCCTTCTGCATTCGACCGATGAGGCGATACTCGTTCTGCTGACCCTCGCGCTGGAAAGCATGGATGATCCGACCATCGTTGAGCCACTCTTGCAGGCCCTCCGAGATCCGACCGTACCGGAGATTGCCAAATTGTATCTCTTACCGGTGCTGGAGTATTACGACGTGGATCTGGAAGATCCTCGTCTGATGGCGGCTTTGTCCGAGGCTTTCGACAACCTCGACTACATACTTGAGCGCAGCACAACCCACATGCTGGAAACGCTCAATGAAGACGACGAATCTCTCAATTTCGTGCTGGAGAGCTTCCAGGAACTTCCTTCAGAAGTCCGTCTTGCGTTTGTCCGGCAGTTTGGCGAAACTCAGGATGAACGTGCTGTACGGCTCCTGTCTCTGCTCGTTCGGACCGATGATATCGACTCCGCCTGTGAAGCGGCACGGTATTTAGGCCGCATCCGAAGCCCGCGAGCGGCAAGAGCGCTAAAACTTTTGTTGACGGAGCCTCATCCATCAGAAGTTACTACTCAAATTAAGCGTTCATTACAGCGATTGCGGTTGATGAGTATTGCTCCCTCGTGCGAAGGGAACGAGCATCCCCTGCCAGCATCGGTCTATATGGTGAATTCATCTTACATCGATAGTGCGGGTTATCGGGTTCTATGGATCGCCTGGAATGTGTCTGGCGATGATAGTGTCTTGTCAGCGATAAGTCTTATGCTTCACTCAGAGACGGGGATCCAGGACTGTTTCGGCACGGCAAGGATGGATAAGCAAGAGTTTCATGAACTGATGCAGGCGATGTTCGAGGAAGCGGGGGGCTTCCCTATCGAGTATGAATACGCGCTTGTCCTGATCCGAGATGCGCTCTGGTGCAATCACACGTGTCATCAGAGTATTCCTCCCGAGTTTGCCCTCTGGAAGGATCTCTTTGCTGGTCAGGAACTCTCACCACAACGATATGAACCGGATTGGGAAGAGATGGGATTGGATGTGCCTACGTTGCAGGCAGATGATGAGCTGCTGGAAAAGAGCTACGAACTGCATAACTATGATGAATTTGCCGGCTGGTTTGACCAGTCAGCCGCAACATATGACTATTGTGCTGAGATGTTGGCTCTACTAGAACGGCATCAAGGACAAATACTGGAGGAACTCATCGACCTCCTGCTGGAACGTTATGCAATGGGGGTCTTTGAGGCAAAGGTATCTCTCATCCGCCGTAATCTTGAACTCGTAGCCGACATGCTCATCCGTGCCGGTAAGTCTCATGAGCTTGCTCAGATGGCGTTAGTCGCAGCTCTTCAGCTTAACAATGGGCAAGTGGCATTACATCATCATCCCTTTATTGAGCGTATGATGGAAGAAAGCCTGGATTTTGCTGAAGTGAATATACTGCATGGTTTCAATGGCCAATTGGATTTGGAGGAGTAGTTCGGGTGAACTCGCGAAGGTGATTCAGCAATTGCAGGAGAAATTGATAGAAAGTTGTCTGATCAATGAGCAAGAAAGAATCTGTAGGCCCTCTTATCGGTCTGAAAGTACTTGACTTATCAAGAGTACTCGCCGGTCCATTTGCAGGGATGATCTTATGCGATCTCGGTGCTGAGGTCGTGAAAATCGAGGAACCTGGTCGGGGCGATGAAGCGCGGGGGATT
>JAJRTO010000428.1 GCA_024278235.1 Candidatus Poribacteria bacterium | reverse complement strand
TCAGCGATTTGAGGGGTTCACCCTGGACGCGCCCGACGATGGATTCCCAATCGAAGGCGGAATGGGCTACATCGTCAACACACCTGAAGGTGGTGTCGTGGAGTTCACCGGTGAAGCGTGGATCAACACGCCACCCAACGCGGCCCCCGGAATTTCCAGCACGGAGACGTGGGCGTTTCTCGTCACAGGTCATGCACCATCCAACGATCCCTCCCGCGATGACAGCCAGATCTTCGTGCGAAACGTCCGCACCGGCAATGTGGCAGTGGACACTGTGCGACGTGGCTACTTCGCGGCTGTCTTCGCCGATCTGAATCGCAGGGGGGTGGTTGAACCGGGAGATGCCCTCGAAGTCAGCATCCGGTCGGCGTCGGGCGATCCACTCACGCTACCACGCACCTTTGATGTAACGCCTGATGCGATCCAACGAGGATACCTGAGCATTGCCCTTGCCGGCGTCGAGCAACCACTCCAGACACGATTGCTCCCCAATTATCCCAATCCGTTCAACCCTGAGACATGGCTTCCCTACCAATTGCAGGAACAGAGCCATGTTCAGATCGACATCTACGATGCTTCGGGAACCCGCATCCGACAGTTGCGATTAGGAATTCGTCCCTCGGGGTATTACCTCGATCGAGCGCGTGCTGCCTATTGGGACGGACGCAACGATCTGGGTGAACTCGTTGCCTCAGGGGTCTATTACTATCAATTACGAGCGGGATCGTACTTCCAGACACGGCGCATGCTCATCTTGAAGTGAGCTGGCGCGATCCCATTGTCGTTCATTGGTGTCGATGAGACGATTTCCGCCCGTTGGTTTTTTGCTCATACGCGTGAGTTACCGAAGGGATGCAACCATGTTTACAAAATTTTCGTGGTTCATATTTGTGTCTGTGCTTGCGATAGTTGCCACCGCATTCATGGGCTGTGATGATGCCATGCAGTATGCCGGTGACGTTCTCAACGGCGATACGGGAGATCTGCCGGTGGACACATTCACCGGGGGGGAATACCTCAGACTCCCTGTCCTGATGGTCCACGGTTTGGGGGGGAACCATTCGAACTGGGACAGTATCCGCATCGGGCTGGTAGAGATAGGCTACGACATCAATCTGCTTTTTATCATCGACATGGTACCAAACACCTCGACCTGTGACCCGGGTCACGTCCACATGATCTACGAGAAGATCGAACAGATCGTCCGGGAAATGGGCTATGATCAGATCGATGTGATCGGCCATAGCAACGGTGGCACGGACTTGATGAACTACATGCGCTATAGCAACGGCACCCGGCGCGTGCGCAACTGGGTCTCGATCGGAGGGGCCAACAACTTCCGCTGCCGCGCGAGTTTTATCAGTGCGCCCCAGCAGGTTCTGCCTGTCCCCCAACAGCCGCTGTACCCAACGCTCCAAGACACCTTCCCCATCGGTTGGGATCCGCTACCGCCACCCTGGGTCCCCACGGATCTGAACGACGATGGAGTACTGGAGCAATCGTACATGGATGTCGCCAAAACCGACAAACTCCGTGATTTCCGGCTTCCGGGCATCGGCTATGGTCCTCCCATCGGCGATCCGTGGACACCTGGACAGACGACCCTCTACACCTCGATTTACTCGGTGGATGACGAGGTCGTCGCCAACAAAGACTCGAAGCTCGAAGGGGGACGAAACATCGCGGTGGGATCCCATCCGCCCGAAGATGATCCCGATTATGCGGCCGGTTTGGTTGAGTACGAACCCATCCCCAACGGTGTCGGACATATCCAATTGTTGAGCGAGGATACGGTGGTCCTGCCGTTGATCATTGAAGCCTTGCAGGGCAACGGCGCGAATAACAATTAACCGCCAACTGCATTGATTGGGGCTAAGGTTCATTTAAGCGCAGGCCAACGCTTGCGGCTACGTTTCTGCGGAGGAAACACAATGCTCTCAATTTATCATGTGGCGACCAAGTGGCGATCCACGATTCTCCTTGGAATACTCCTCGTGTTGGTGGCATCCCCCATCGCCTATGCCGCCCAGGGACAACTGATCTCCGAAACCGTACACGCGGCATCATTGGAAGGTAACCTCGTCGGGGACAGCCCCGACCGTCTGGTGATCTTCTATCTCCCGCCGAGCTACGAGACATCTCCCGAAAAACGGTATCCTGTGCTGTACCTGCTGCATGGTTTCACGGGTTCCCCTGAGTCCTGGACGGGAAACAGTTACGATGGATTCAACATCCAGAAGACGATGGACATGCTGATCGAATACGGCTGGGCGCAGGAGATGATCATCGTGATGCCCGATGCACACAACGTGTATCAGGGGAGCTGGTACGTCGATTCGCCCGCCACGGGAAACTGGGAGACGTTCATCACCCAGGAACTCATCCAGTATGTGGACACCCATTATCGCACCATTCCTGACCGCAGAAGTCGAGGGATCGCGGGGCACTCGATGGGGGGCTGGGGCATTTCGGCTCGCCATGAAGCATCCAGAGCTGTACAACGCCCTCTACCCCATGAGTGCCGGGCTCATGGACGCGGATTTGACGCAGCAGATCGAGGGTCGAAGTGCCGGTTATCCATTCGGTGGTCAAGGCTGGGTCGAGGCGTTGAAGCTGACGACGATGGAGGAACTGAGTTCCGCGGCCGTGAGCGCCTACTACAACGTCTCGATCTCCGCGGCATTCGTGCCCAATCCTGAAAATCCGCCGTTCTTTGCAGGTTTCTCCTTCCGATTGGTTGGGATGCAGCTTGTTCCTATCGAACCCCTGTGGAATGTGCTGTTGGCACGCACGCCGATCCGGATGCTCCAGCAAAACCCCATTTACTACCAGAACCTCGCTCAGATCGAATCGATCCAGTTTGACGTGGGCATTTTGGATTCCTCGAAAGATATTCCGGCTAACCTGCGTGTGTTGGATCAGCTTCTCGCCGAGGCGGGAGTTCCCCATCTCTACGAAGAATACGTTGGCACGCACTCCAACCGCATCGCAAGTCGGATGGAGTCGGAAGTCCTACCTTTCTTCTCGCGGGCGCTGGTGGGACAAGACGCTACCGAACTCGATCCTTTCTCATCTCCTGGAGGATCAGACGAGTTCAAGGCCTCTTTCTCACTGAATCTGCAACCTGGACTCAACATGGTCGCGCTGCCTTTGCGTCCCCTGGTTCCCTACACAGCGCGTTCTTTCGCGTCAGAGCTTGGGGCAACCGCTGTCATCCGCCTGGATGCCGCAACCCAGCGATTCGTCGGGTTCACAGTCGATGCGCCAGGCGATGGGTTTCCCATCGAGGGAGGGCAGGGATATATCGTCAACGTCCCGGAGGGTGGAACGGTTCACTTCACAGGCGCCGCCTGGTCGGATGAATCAGCGGCCCCGGCTGTTCCCACGGCGAATACCAACTGGGCGTTTATCGTCAGTGGTCATGCCGCTCCCCGGGAAGCCGCAACGGTTTGGGTGAGAAATCTGCGCACAGGTTCTGTGGCTCGCGCTCCCATTCAAGGGAGGTACTTCGCGGCGGTCTT
>JAJRTO010000427.1 GCA_024278235.1 Candidatus Poribacteria bacterium | reverse complement strand
TGCACCAGCGTGGTTACATCCATTTTGGAATGCCTTGACGATAGTCATACTGCATGCTATACTCCTTGAGGGTTCAGTAGGTAACACTTTTGTAAACAGGTACCGAAATCACAGAAGAGGGGAAGAGGGGAAGAGGGGAAGGCGGGAAGAAGGGAATTGGCGCGTTTTCTCACTTTCTCACTTTCTCGTCTTCATGCCGTTGTTGAAGGGATTTGAAAAAACGTTAGCTACTGAACTTTTTGAGGACAAGGAAGCTGATCTTTTTCATCTCATACTTATCGTGGTTGATTCGCTCACAAATTTAATATTACTCAGGAGTTTTATGTGTCATTGAATCATCGCATTCACGCCGTTGTTTTTGATATGGATGGAGTCTTGGTGGACAGTGAACCACTACAGTATCGTGCCTGTCAGGAGATGGTCGCTCAGGTGGAATTGGAACTCACCGAGGAAGCCTTTCGACAAAAATGGGTGGGGCACAAGACGATAGACTCGCTGACAGAGATGCTGGAAGAGCACCGTATCGAAGCCGATGCGGAAGCTCTGATGGAGTTCAAACATTCCGCCTATCATCATCTGATCTCCACCGAACCCATCGTACCACGCCCGGGGATTTTGTGGCTACTTGACTGGCTACGCGAACGGAACATCCCCTGCACCGTCGCCTCCTCATCGAATCATGCAGATATTCGACTGGTTCTGAAACGTCTGGCGTTGGCGGGATACTTCTTGCACCTTACGTCCAGTGAAGATTGCACCTTGCCGAAGCCGGATCCCGAGATCTATTCGCTGAGTGCCCGGAAGTTGGGGTTGAAGCCCGGGTTCTGCCTTGCAATTGAGGATAGCAGTATCGGCATGCGTGCCGCCAAGTCAGCAGGGATGTATTGTGTCGCTTTTCCCCATCGATACACGGCGGATCAGGATTTCGATGCAGCGGATGGGATTTTGCAGGATATCCGAGAGATCTCACGGATGTTCGCGTTTACTTCCGCATAATCATGCGCCCGATCTCCCGATGAGAGCCTGCCCGGAACTCAACAAGTAATAGGCCACTTCCCACACGTTCCCCGCTGTCGTTACGACCATCCCAGTAGACAGCGCGTCCTTTCTCAGAATACCGACCCGCAGGAAGTTTGCCCAGCATGAGACGCCGGATGAGGCGGCCTTGTATATCATAGATACGGATTTCAACCTGGCTCATATTGGATAACGTGAAGGGAATCCAGGTCTCCGGATTGAACGGGTTGGGGTAATTGGCGAGCAGTCGTGTCTCTGCAGGAACCGTATCGAGCACATCCCTGCCAAGTGGTTGCTTCGTGAGACGGATGCGCATGCGGTGGATTCCATCCGAAACGGGGATACCAACTCCCGGCAACAGTTCCACACGCGAACCATCCGACAGCGATTCCAGATAGATGTGATGTGAAATCGGAAGTTCTCCGGAAAGTATGAGCATTGCGTTCTCCTGGACAGACACTTCCACTTCCCAGAGCCACTCATCGGCTATTGCAGGCAAGCCAACACGCTGGAAACGGGTTCCTCCCTGAAGTAACGAAAGCGAAACCTCCGCCCGAATGGGAGGTTGTTCCACATCGAACGGATCGTAGCCCCATCGCGCCTCCTGTGCCAGTGCAAGCTGGACTCGTGAGACAGCATGCTCATTGGCAACGGTGAGCGTGGTGTCCCAATCCAACAGAGGTGTTGCAGGAGCGGCTAGAGACTCTGCCAACTCTGTGAAGGGTTCGACGCGTAAAGTTGCCTCAGCATCGGCAAACACCCAATAACCTGACCAGGGTTCCCATGTCTCGGAGAAGTCCTTAACCACCTCATAGTCGCCATCCGTCACATCGTTCGGCGTCGTATCCCGCCAGCGCCAGAACTTAGGTCGTACAAGTTCTGACGCTCTCGGATCGCTGAGAGGAAGGGGCTCGCCATGCACCACGACATAGACGTTCCCAAATGGCACCGGAAACAGGTGGGGGTTTGCTACTAGATTCCAACCCGGATGTACGGAGATCGTTTCTGGATCCGTGGGACTGCTTGTCATACCGTTGATGGTCAGTCTAAAGGATGTTCTGGAGATCACCCAGAAGGGTTTTCCTGGATTGGCAACCGGCGTGATATGGGTGTTTGCGGTTCCGTTCCAGGTGTCCGCTACCCAATCTTGTTCCCCGATCACTGTGTTCAGAACGGAGGTGAGATCCATCTGATCCGGTGCAATGGGAACGGAAAAAAGTTGCCAGGTTTCCGCGGGAAACGCAAGTTCCTGAGTGAAGTCACCCGATACGGCGATCCCGATCGGATCGTCCGTTTCCAGATCAGGATAGGTACGGATATGCCCCAGGGAATCTTCTGCCTCGAGATAGTAAGAAACCCCGTAGTCAAGAGCAGTGGCAGGTATTTCAGCCGTCAATATCCCATCTGTTGCCACCCCGTCGAATTCAACCATCCCATGGAACTCAGATTCCCCACCGGGGCGATAGTAAATTCGTCCTGTCGTCGGTGAGGCATCGGAAACGCCCATTTCAATAGAGAGACTGTTGCCAAGAACACCTGAAGTCACCGGTGTATGGACGATCTCAGGTGGAGTGGTATCCAGCACGAAGGTTACTTTTACAGGGGTCGATTCGTTGCCCACAGCGTCGATAAACTGCACCTCAACCGTTTTTTTGCCATCTCCACTCGGCACTTCATAGGACTGATTCTTGCTGAACGGTTTCGCTGCCAACCAGTTTCCTCCGGCATTCCGCAGTCGGATCTGAATTTCGGCGGAGGAACTCTTATTGTCCGTCACCGTCAGTTGGAGTGCCACTGTGCGAGTCGCAACATAAAATGTGCCATCTGTCTTCTTGGCGTCCGTTAATGTGAT
>JAJRTO010000426.1 GCA_024278235.1 Candidatus Poribacteria bacterium | reverse complement strand
CTGGTCGGGGGTACAGTGTTCTGGAAGTGATCTCAGCGTTCGAGAAAGCATCCGGCAAGAAAATCCCCTATCGGATCGTAGACCGCCGGCCCGGAGACATCGCGGCAACCTATGCAGATCCATCGAAAGCGGGAGAGGAGTTGGGATGGTCTGCGGAGCGAGATATTTATGACATGTGTGTGGATGCATGGCGTTGGCAATCCAATAACCCCCGTGGCTACGAGTGAAATCCCCCCTTCACGTGAGCCGTCATCTCCAAACTCAGTAGATCAGGTAGGAGTGGCCTCCCGGCCACGATGCTCGCGTCCAGGAAGACGCTCCTACGGCGAAAATGTGAGGTACTGAAACTGGTGGTGTTTCTCCGGTTTTGCTTGCGGTTACCCAATCTCGGTATGCTTACTGCACAAATTGGACAACCCCCAATGTCCAGACTCCTGTCCAAAGGTCAGGAAAGATAGGTTACCGGAGGGTTTTTGAGCGGGACGTCTGTCCCGGGGTGTAACCATCCTGCTGTATTGTCGTTTTACACAATGAATTGATGGAGGTGTTTATGAAGTCTGCAACTGAGCTTTGGTATAGCTCATGGATACAGAATTATGTCAAGCCACTTCTCATCGCAGTGTTCCTGGTGTTTGGGCTATTGCGACCGTTTGTGGTGGAAGCATACCGTGTGGATTCTGGCTCGATGGAGGAAACTCTGATGACCGGGGATCGCATCCTGGTCAGTAAATTCGTTTATGGGCTGAAGCTTCCCCTCACAGATATCAAGGTTCTTGATTTCCACCGACCGCAGCGAGGAGACATTGTATTATTTGTGCCGCCGCATGACCCACGTACATTCGTCAAACGCGTGATCGGTCTTCCCGGGGATGTCGTGGAGACGCGGGGAACGACACTGTATGTTAACGGGCAGAAGATGGAGGAGTCGAGCTATGTCCGCTATCGGTTTGGGGGGATTCAACCCAACTTCGGACCATACACTGTGCCAGAAGATATGCTTTTCGTCATGGGTGATAACCGGGACCTCAGCAGCGACAGTAGAAGTTGGGGAACCTTCCCGCTGAGAAATTTGAAGGGTCAGGCATTCCTCATTTACTGGTCCAACAGCGGTTCTTGGTGGCAGATTTACAAGTTGCGCTTCAAGCAGATTGGGAAATGGCTGGCTTCTTAGGCTTCCTGTGGGCGGCTTCATTTTGCTTGCGCTTTCGGACACGCTACGATATAATGTACCTGTTTGCCCTGTGTGTCCGTAGATCGACTGTTTATCTCGGGATGGGATATATCGTGTCTGAAGATCAAGAGGATGTTTTCTCTACTTGTGATGCATGCATGCTCTTTGAGCCGTGATCGTTATTTCCATAGGGTTATACTCGTTTGCATTGCCATATTAGTGTCTTTGATGTTGGTTATCACCAACTATTTGATGCAACATGAATGGCCTGCGGCGAATCAGGGCAACATTCTCTATGAGATTCTGACGCTGGTGCTCTTCTCATTGCTGATCACATTGCAGCCCTATGGTGTGCAGCGCGAGATGCTGACCCTTGAACCCTATGCCTATTGGCAACGTCAGTTCTATCAGTCGCTTATCCCCGTATTCAACACGTTGATTCTGATGCTTGTCTGCTTGCCGATGTATGCATTGGCAGCTTATACAGGAGGCGTCCGGGTTCACACGTTCATGATTGCTGGGGGCCTTATACTGGCTGCAGTCGTATTCATGGTCCAGATTCAGTTGAACTGGCCCCATCATCTTGGAGGAGGGTTGGGGTTTGCCCAGGCTGCCTTGCTTTCGCTAAGCGTTGCACCTTTTGTGCTGGTTCATTTACCCCGTTATCCCCAGTGGCTTCTCAGCGTAACCCGTACGATAAGCGTGCCCTGGACATTGGCTGATCTCTTCTCAAGTGCTCCATCCTCCGGCTGGCTTGTCACGTGTCTAGTCTATTTATTAGCTGCCACGTTGCTCTGGGTTCGTAGCTTAGCTACTTCCCCGGCCATCCGAGAATAGGGCAACTTATGAGAACGATACGAGTTTTTCACATACGGAGGAAGTAGAGCATGCTGCACGCTCTACGGGACTCGCTGAAAAACTCGTGGAACGAACAGAGGAAATGGTGGAACCATCGACATCTTTCAAGAAATGATGGATGTATCCAATCGAGAAGTAACTTTAATACATAAGTCTGTTGGAGGAGTCTATGGCAGAACAGATGCCTAATGAGGAACTTGAAGATAACGAAGAGGGAAGTAAAGAAGAACCTGGGAGTCATGAGGAAGTCGTAAACGGAAACGAAATCGAAGTCGAAAACGAAATCGAAATCGAAGTCGAAAACGAAATCGAAGTCGAAAGTGAAAGTGAAATCGAAAGTGAAATCGAGGTTGCAGTTGCAGTCGGTAGCGGTGGGAAGCCTGATCGTGACGACTTTATGCTGCTCGCAGCAAGTTTGAATGCGGATCTGGCACTTGCTGACGAACTGTTCTACAATGATCGTAACTACGAAGAGGCATTGAGATTGTATCGTAAAGTTGCAGAGGAAGAAACGGATGAGCAATTGGTGACGCGTTCTCTCTACTGGATTGGCGAATGTCTCCTCAAATTGAACCGGGTGGAAAAAGCGTGTGAGGCGTTCGAGAACCTTACTCAGCGTTTCCCAGTGCATCATCTGGGGGCCAGTGCCCAACGGAGAATAGAGATCATCCGATCTCAGTAACCGACGAAAAAGGACGCCAGAATGATCGATCTGCGTAGTGATACTGTAACGAAGCCTACGACTAAGATGCGAGAAGCCATGTTTCATGCTGAAGTCGGAGATGATTGTTATGGCGAGGATCCCACTGTCAATGCACTGGAGGCTTATGCAGCAGAAAGAATTGGAAAGGAAGCTGCCGTTTACGTACCTACTGGAACGATGGGCAACACAGCGGCAATACTGGCACACACTCAGCCTGCAGATCTCATCCTCGTCGATAAAGAGTGTCATATCTATTACTATGAACATGGTAATATGAGTTCGTTTGGCGGGGTGATGCCCGTGCTGTCTGATACCGCCAGTGGATGTCCTGAGCCTGCATTTATTGAACCGTATCTTCAGAGGGATCCCAGGCGTTTTCCCCGGGTAAGTCTCATTTGTGTCGAGAATACGCATAATCGACGGGGTGGTCAAGCGGTTTCTCTGGAATCCATGGCAGCTTTGCATGAGGTCGCTTGCCGCTATGACACGCCCGTTCACCTCGATGGGGCCCGGGTATTCAATGCCGCCCACGCATTAGGCGTCGATGTACGTGATATTGCCGCCCAGGTGGACTCCATCATGTTCTGCCTCTCCAAAGGACTCTGCGCACCTGTCGGCTCCATACTAGCAGGCTCCGCTGATTTTATCGCCCGGGCGCGCCGTGCTCGCAAACAGCTCGGTGGATCGATGCGTCAAGCAGGTGTGTTGGCGGCCGCTGGACTGGTTGCTCTACGTGAGATGACGGAAAGGCTTGTCGAGGATCACGCAAAAGCTCAAATACTGGCGCAGGGGTTTGCTGAATTTGAGAGCCTGGCCATCGATCCTGAACGGATCGATACGAACATCGTTATCCTCGATACAGGGCCTTTGGGCATGGCTGCCCCGGAATTTGCTCAGATGCTTCAGAAAGAAGGGGTACAGGTCTCGATATACGGACCGACGATGGCACGTTTTGTTACCCATCACGATGTCAGTGAATCTGAGGTCATCCAGGCGCGGGATATCGCCTGTCGAGCGATCCACCGCTGCCTCGGTGAGAATCCATAATTGTTTATTGCTGATTCCCCAGAACTGTTGTATAATACGATACCGGGAACTCCTGTCTCGTAATCCGCCCCCTATCATAATCGAACATCAGTGTTTGGACATCACGGGTGAACCGGAGGTGGTGATTCCGCTGTGAAGATTCTACGTCATCGTACCTATCGCAAGCTACTGGATGAACGCAACCAGGCCCGACATAGGGAGGCTGAATTAGAGAGTCGTATCCAAGAACTGGAAGCCACTAGCCAGCAGCTTCAAGAACAGTTAGCCGAACTCGAACAGGCACGCTCTGAGGTCCGTCGACTCAGGGAAGAAAACAGAAAGCTCACGAAGCATATCGAGTCCACGCTGGATCAAGAGATCAACAAGGCCATCACTCAAACAGGGCTCAGCAAAGAAGGTTTCCAGAAACTGGTGCGGGACCGCCAGGAATTGATCGAACTCTATATCGAGAAGCTCTACTCGCTTGCCAGGGAGATGGCTATCGAGAATCGCCAGATACGCCATAATCGTGGTTTGTTCCTGTTACTCGTGGATAAGAAAAACATGCAGGACGGTAATTTCTCTCCTTTCCATGAGGGGCAACAGGAGTATCTGGACAACAAAGAATTTGAAAAGATTGAAAATATCCCTCAACTTTTCTCGACCAAGATCCAGGATGTGTTGGCTTATATGGCAGAAAAAACGGAGGTGGTCGATGAGCAGGGACGGGTTACGGGACATCGGGAACGCGATGGTGCTCTCCTGATCGACCTCAAAGGTGTGGTATTTCGCTCGTGTCAAATGGTCGAGGGAGTGCGTACCCACAAGGTGTATGATCGAGTCGAAAGATTGCGCAAGGGAAGTGCCAGGCATAATGCTGCGATTTATGCCTCGTCCCTGGATGAGGTCATGGCCGCACTGGTGATCAGTGAAGAAACCAGTGAAGTCACCCTCTTTCGAGATGGTAAGTTCGTCCAATCCTATGATCCCTATACGGATGCGGAAGAAATCCGTAAAGAAGAGCAGAAGGTCGTTCCCATCCAGCGAAGTGAAGAACCTGCAATCTCTCCTGCAAAGGCAAAATCTATAGAGGCCAACATAGACTCAGAGCAAACGGGGAGCGATTCATGAAACAAGTTCTCAGAGTTGCTGTCGTGGGTGGAGATGCTGCTGGCATGAGCGCTGCCAGTAAAGCCAAACGAACGGCTCCTGAGGCTGAGATTACGGTATTCGAGCAGGGAGAGATTGTTTCCTATGCCGCCTGTGGTTTGCCCTACCTGATCAGTGGTATTGTCCCCGATGTTCACGATCTCATTGCGCGTACACCAGAGGAGTTCGCGAGACAAGGAATCACTGTTCGCCTCCGCACGGAAGTCATTGAGATCGAACCACGTCTTCATCGTATCCTCGTCCAGAATCCAGATGGGCAAACAGAAAGAATCGCATACGATAAGCTCATCCTCGCAACAGGCGCAGGGCCTGCACCTTTATCTATCCCTGGCACACAGTTGCCGGGGGTGTTCGCGCTTCGTACGATTCCTGATGCCCAATCCATCCAAAACCATATCTCTCAACGCAAACCTCGGAATGCGGTGATTGTTGGTGGAGGTTACATCGGACTCGAAATGGCGGAGACGTTTCACCACTTGCGGATGAATGTCACTGTCATTCAACGTTCTTCCCGCTTGATGTCGCGCACCTTCGATCCGGAGATGAGCCAGTTGATCCGTGAGCATCTGGAGAGCCGAGGCGTTACGGTTTTGACGGATACTGAAGTTCGCCTGTTCGAGGGGACCGATCAACTCAAAACGGTGATCACGGCAGACGGTCAGGCATTGCCCACGG
This sequence comes from Candidatus Poribacteria bacterium, assembly GCA_024278235.1. Lineage (GTDB taxonomy): Bacteria > Poribacteria > WGA-4E > JAJRTO01 > JAJRTO01 > JAJRTO01. The sequence goes on along the minus strand of JAJRTO010000426.1, from coordinate 4,383 downwards.
AGATTGCCATCGTGGGCGTGGGAGCCCGACCGAATGTGGAACTGGCAAAGAATGCGGGCATTGAAATCGGACCTACGGGTGCTATCAAGGTAGACAATGCCTTGCGAACCAGTGCTACGGATGTGTATGCGGCGGGGGATTGTACAGAGACCCGGCATCTTGTCAGCAACCAGTTGGTTTACATCCCGCTTGGAACGACTGCAAACAAACAGGGGCGGTTTGCGGGTGAGAACGCCGCCGGAGGACATGCCATCTTCCGTGGCGTCGTGGGGACGGCTGTCTGCAAGATCATCGAACTCACCGCCGCTCGCACAGGGCTGACGGAGGATGAGGCGTTAAGACTTGGATTTGCAGCGGAAAGCAGCCAGATCGAAGCCGCAGCCTGGGCACATTATTATGGCGATCCACCGAATATTCACGTTCGATTGACATATGATGCGCGTACACGCAAGCTCCTCGGCGCCCAATTGATCGGCTCCGAACAAGCTGCGAAACGCGTGGATGTCGTTGCTGCAGCTCTCCATGCGTCTATGACGGTAGACGAATTCGCCGAAATTGATATGAGCTATGCCCCACCTTATGCCCCTGTGTGGGATCCCCTTCTCATCGCGGCAAATGTCGCACGAGGAAAGTAGGATTGCGCGTTTGGAAGCCTTACACGATACGTGTACAAGGAGGGCATCTCATCCGTTCGTTGCACTTACGGGCTCTCCTGCGAAGATTATCCCTCCAGCCTCGACATATTCTTGATGCAGGTTGTGGTTCGGGGCGTGATGCCCTCTACTTTGCAGCCAAGTACCCGAGGGCACGTATCACAGGCATCGACCTGGATCTGGATGAGATAAACCGAGCCGAACGCCGGCGGCGACGGTACCGACTGCGAAACGCATGCTTTCAGCACGCGGATCTTCTGGAATATGCTTCTGCCTCCCCTTACGATCTCATCTATTCCATTGAAGTTCTGGAACACCTTCCAAATTTTGAGATAGCCCTTCAGCATCTTGCGAACCTGCTTAACCCAGGGGGCATTCTGATCATCCATACGCCCGCGCTTCACCAGGAACGCCACTGGAAACGCTTCGAATCCCGCATTCAGGAGGACCACATTTGTGAAGGGTTTGAGATGGACAAACTGGTTTCGGGATGCCGCGATGCAGGTTTTACCATATGTTCTGCCGAATACACTTTTGGCCCGTATGGCTCGCTTGCATGGGAACTGTTTGAACTCATTCGACCCTATGGCGGATTCGCCAAACGCATCGCGATGCCCATGATCTATCTGCTCGGTCTCCTCGACGTCTATTCAGCGAATCGTCGAGGAAACAACCTGCTCCTATGTGCGATGAAGCTCTAACCTGGGTAGCCGGATCCCCGTGGTACTTCTCGGTATAGGTTTTCATTCTCGGCCCATCGGGATTCAGTGTGGAATTGACATGCCACTTTGGACATGATAGCATTAAGAAACAGCATCAATATGAACAGGTGAAAGCACAGAAAGGAGTCCATACATTGGTCACGCTATCCTACGAGGATTTTTCCGATTTTCCAATAGGTAATGTCTCGGACGCTCCTTACACGGCCCTGGGGGAGTATCATGTTATCGATCCGAAGTATTACCAGGGGAACTGGCATGAAGCGACTTACTGGCACGGATGGAAAGGACTGGGCAACTGGCGGGTTGTCGAAGAGGACGGTCGGCATGTGATGGAGCAAACGTTGCTCTCGCGTGATAGGATCCCCATGTTGGTCACAGGCAGTGAATACTGGCGGGACTACCGTTATACTGTAGAGATCCGGCCCTTTTCGCTGCAAGCTCCGGTGGGTGTCGCTTTTGCATATGAGCATTCGCGATCCTACTTTGTCGCTGTTATCGAACGAGATTGCCTGAGCATTGCGAGGCGACGGCACGAAGAATATGAGATCCTGGCCTCGTGTCCCTATGCACCGAATCCGGATCGCTATCAGATTCTCTCTCTCTGTGCGGAGGACAGGCAGGTGACTGTCTCGGTGGACGGTACACTGCTGTTGGAGACGGAGACTTCGCAGGAACTCCGGGGGAAAGTGGGGCTCTACGCCTCTGCACCTTGTCGTTATGCGAATGTGCGCGTAGAGACCGAGGCATCGATCCACGTTGCGATTCACAGTGATATCGAGAAGGAGCAAGCGGAACTGTCTGCTGTCCGTGAACAATATCCGCAACCGCAGCTCTGGAAACGGCTCAGAACGCCGGATTTTGGCACAGATCGGAACATCCGCTTCGGCGACCTTGATGGAGATGGTCGGCTGGAGATGGTCTTGGCGCAGACGATCCAACGGATTGATGCGGGGAACTTCCCCGGTATCTGCACGCTCACTGCAATGGATCTGGATGGGAAGATCCTCTGGCAGATGGGTGAGAGCTATCCTCAGCATCGCTACACCACAGCGGATACATGCTTCCAGGTACATGATATTGATGGAGATGGCTATGCGGAGGTGATCTTCACCAAAGATTTCCGCCTTCAGATCGCGGATGGGCGGACCGGCGAGATCAAGAAATCTGTCCCCACTCCACCGGCACAACGCGACAGCTTCGTGGGAGGCCCTTATTACGAACGGGTCATGGGGGATTCGCTCTGCTTTGCGAATTTCTCGGGTGGTCCTCACGCTCAGGAGATCGTTCTGAAAGACCGCTATGCGCATATTTGGGTATATGACAAGGATCTGAATCTTCTCTGGACTCATGAATTGGAGACCGGGCATTATCCCACGGTGGCGGATGTCGATGGAGATGGCCGTGATGAATTGCAGGTAGGGGCAACACTATTTAGCCCTGATGGTCAGGTTCTCTGGTCGCTTGAACTCGAGGATCACGTGGATGGCGTTGCGCTCGTAGATCTCAAGAACGATGGTGAAATCCTCTCTGTGATGGCCGCCGGGGAAGCAGGTATCCTTGTGGCTGACCTCAAGGGGCATATCCGAATGTGTCAGAAATATGGGCATATTCAGAAACTTGCCATCGGGCGTTTCCGGTCCGATCTGCCGGGGCTGATGTCCTGTACTATTAACTTCTGGGGAGAGCCGGGAATCACCTGTCTGTTTGATGCAGATCTCAACCTGCTACGCCAGTGGGAGCCGATCCATTATGCAAGTCCACTTGCACCTGTCAACTGGGTGGGGGATGGCACGGAATTGATTCTGCTGTCCACGCATCCAAAAGAGGGGGGGATGCTTGACGGCTTCGGCCGTCGAGTGGTGATGTTCCCAGCCGATGGCCATCCTTATCTCTGTGCTCGCGCGCTCGATGTCACAGGGGATGGCAGGGAAGAGATCCTGACCTGGGATAAGGATGAGATTTGGATTTACACACAGGATCGACCCGCGCCTGAGGGGGCGATCTATGCACCTCACAAGAACCCGCTTTGCAATGACTCAAACTATAAAGCAAGCTATTCGGTGCCGTGGTAGCATCGCAGTCGGCTAATGCCCCCGTTGAATCTCCTCCACATGTTCCATGACGATATGACGGGGACAGCGCTGGATGAAGAGCCAAATGCCGGGGAGCATGACCAATGCCATGGGGACGATGGGATCATCTATTTTTCCAAGAAATGGCAGGAAGTCAGGAATCAGATCGATCTTTGCAATGAAGTAGATCGTGAAAAAAATGACGGTCAATGCGCCGAAAAGTACAGGGATTGCTTTGAGATGGATCGGTATTCTCTCATCGATAAAAAGGCGCCATGCCAACCTGAGGATTCTGGGAAGGTGGTAGAGGAATCTCAGAACGCGAAATGGCTTCGAATAGGGATCAAATGGGCGCCGCATAGTAGATATCCTCATCGTCCCCAGTCGCGGGGATAGCGGAAATCTCTGTCGATGGTCCGTCCAGAGACTTTGGCGATCAGTGGTAGCCGACGTTTGTACTGGGAACTCTGGATACGCTGGAACACTTTTTTCACGAACGGTGGATCGTAGCCTATATCATGAAGTTCTGCAAACGTATAACGTTTATCAACCATGTAGTAAAGCAGGCGATCCACTTCCGCGTAGGTGAAGCCCAACTCTGTTTCGTCCGATTGACCGGGCCAGAGATCCGCAGTGGGTGGCTTGTCCAGGATCGACTGTGGTACGCCGACGTACTTCGACAACTGCCTTACCTGTGTTTTGTACAGATCACCGATAGGATTGATCGCCGAGGCCATATCACCGTAGATAGTGCCGTATCCAAGCAATAGCTCCGTCTTATTGCTCGTTCCGAGTACCAGGGCTGCAAGTGCCACGGACTGGTCATAAAGGATGGTCATGCGCTCCCGAGCCATCTTGTTGGCGCGACGTAGCTTGCTCATGTCCGGAAACTTGGCGAAATAGGCATCCACCATCTCGGTGATCTCCACCGTCATG
>JAJRTO010000029.1 GCA_024278235.1 Candidatus Poribacteria bacterium | reverse complement strand
GTGAACAGCAATGCCTATTCAGCTGGAGCGATCATCGCTCTGGCCTGTGATCAGATCGTGATGCATCCAGAAGGAGGCGTCATGGGAGATGCGGCCCCTGTTTCCAGCGCTGGAGAGGAAGCTCCTGAGAAAGCTATCTCCGGGCTGCGAGGCAAGGTCCGATCGGCGGCGGAATCACATGGCCGAAACCCTGATATCGCAGCAGCCATGGTCGATAAAACCATCGTGCTCACCAGCATCAACGGCGAAATCAGGGCACTGACACCATCCGAATACGAGGATCAAAGAGAGCAAGATCAAGAGATTAAGATCATTGCCGATGAAGGCAAACTTCTCACGCTGAGCACCCGCGATGCGTTGGAAATGGGGTTCATCGATGCCCAGGCAAAATCCTTGAATCGCCTGCTCGAACAATATGAACTGGTGGAAATCGATGGCGTACGCATGACGCTCACCGAGGATGCCATCCGGGACAGGCAAGAGGAACTGGGGGCGGATCAGGTAAAACGCATCGAGTCCCTCTCGGATGCCCGGATAACCTGGGTCCGTATGACCATTGCCGAGCATATTGCCGCACTGGTCACTCACCCCATGTTCAGTGCGCTGCTCTTGAGCATCGGCATGCTGGGAATCATCCTCGAATTGCGAACCCCCGGCTTTGGGGTGCCCGGTTTCATCGGCATCCTCTGTCTCGCGCTCGTATTTGGTGGACACGCATTGGCACGCGTCAGTGCGGGCTATGCAGCCATAGCATTCATCATCGGCATAGGTTTGCTCTTCCTGGAGATCCTGGTCATCCCCGGGTTCGGCATCGCTGGTATCGCCGGGATCGGGTTGATGGCAGGTAGTGTCGTTTTCCTCTTTGGTCAGGCCTACGACCTTCAGACTGCGATGCGCTGGCTAGGTGGCTCGTTCATCATGACGGTGGGGCTGGCTATCGTCCTTTTCACTTATCTCCCACGTACCCGGGCCTGGCAGAGCTTTGTCCTGAGTACCGAGGAAAAGTCTGAGCTGGGATTCAGGGCTCCTGCAAGCGAACTGGAATCCCTCGTGGGTGAAACAGGCATCGCATTGACAACATTGCGACCTGCAGGGACTGCCAGGGTCAGCGGCCGCCGTGTGGATGTTGTCACAGCGGGTGAATTCATCGAGAAGGGCATGCCGATCCAGGTCGTCGAGGTAGAAGGTGTACGTGTGATGGTGGAGGAAATAGAAGAGAACAGTTGAGGATGCGACATGTTCATGACAGCAATTTTCCTGATAGTGATCGGTATTCTGTTTCTGTTGGTGGAGATCCTCCTGCTTCCGGGCTTCACAGTGCCGGGGGCAGTGGGTGTCCTGCTGATATCCGCAGGAATCGCCTGGGCAGCGTGGTCTGATCAGAGTATGATAACAGGGCTTGTGTATGCCGCAATCACGGCGGGGATCACCGTACCTATCGTGTTGGTCGGATTGTGGATCTTGCCGCGAACCTCTGTTGGAAAGCGTTTTATCCTCCAGACTGTAGAAAACAAGGAGGAAGGTTTTCAGGCTCCCTCACGGGAATTGGAAAAGTTGGCAGGCAAGCATGGGAAAGCGATCACCCCATTGCGGCCGGCGGGGGCGGCTCTGATTGAGAATGTTCGTGTGGATGTCGTTACACAAGGAGGATTCATCGAGGCGGATTCAGAAATCGAAGTGGTCATGGTTGAAGGGAATCGTGTGGTCGTACGTCATCGGCTGAAAGCTGAAAGCTGAAAACCGAGAACCATTTTCAGAAAAGAAAGGTGGAAGACATGGATCCGGGTGTGTTCATTACTGTTGTAGCTTTTGCTGCAGTGGTATTCTTTCTATTGATCGTATGGTTTATTCCTGTAGGGCTCTGGATCGCTGCAAGAGCCGCGGGAGTCAAAGTGCGTATCGCGGATCTCATCGGGATGCGTCTACGGCGTGTACCACCATCTGCGATTGTGAATCCGCTGATCAATGCGACAAAAGCGGGACTCAGTTTGGATCTGGACCGGCTAGAAGCACACTATCTGGCGCGTGGTAACGTTATACGGGTGGTCAACGCACTGATCGCGGCCGATAAAGCAAAGATTGACCTGGAGTTTGAGCGCGCAGCAGCGATTGATCTGGCGGGCAGAGATGTGCTGGAAGCCGTGCAAATGAGTGTGAATCCACGTGTCATGACCACGCCAAAGATAACTGCTGTGGCCATTGACGGGATTCAACTGAGTGCAACGACTCGTGTCACTGTACGAGCGGATCTGGATCGTCTCGTAGGTGGTGCCAAGGATGAAACGGTGCTGGCACGTGTCGGCGAAGGGATCGTCAGCGCTATCGGCTCCGCAGAAACTTACGAGGATGTGCTGGAAAACCCCGATCTGATCTCCCGATCCGTGCTGGAAAAGGGGTTGGACGCAGGGACCGCTTTCGAGATCCTCTCGATTGATATTGCCGATATCGATGTTGGTCGCAACATTGGTGCGGAACTTCAGGCAGATCAGGCGGAGGCCGATCTGGTCGTGGCTCAGGCAAAGGCGGAGGAGCGGCGTGCCATGGCGAATGCACAGGAGCAACAGATGAAAGCGCGCGTCCAGGAGATGCGTGCCAAAGTGGTGGAAGCAGAAGCTCAAGTACCGAGAGCCCTCGCTGAGACCTTTCGTACACGTCCAATAGCGGGATAGGAGGAGATGTTATGGATCCAATGATTGCTGTTGTTGCACTGGCTGGTTTGATCTTTTTCCTGATCCTCATGTGGGTGGTGCCTGTGGGGCTTTGGATCTCAGCAAGAGCGGCCGGTGTGAAAGTACGTATCTTCGCCGATCTGGTGGGTATGCGCCTGCGGAGAGTTTCCCCGGCCCTGATTGTTGTGCCCCAGATCAGCGCTATCAAAGCAGGACTCGACACCGAACTGGATCTGCTCGAAGGGCACTTTCTTGCAGGTGGTAATGTGGATAATGTGGTGAACGCGCTCATCGCGGCCGACAAGGCCAGCATCGATCTGACATTTGAGCGTGCGGCGGCGATTGATCTGGCGGGGAGGGATGTGCTCGACGCCGTTCAGATGAGCGTGAATCCAAAGATCATTGAAACGTCCCGTATTACTGCGGTTGCCAGAGATGGCATCCAGTTGATCGTCCTGGCGCGAGTGACCGTGCGCGCGAGCATTGACCGTCTTGTGGGGGGAGCCGGAGAAGAAACCATCCTGGCACGTGTCGGTGAAGGGATCATCACGACGATCGGATCCGCCCAAACGCATAAGGAGGTCCTCGAAAGTCCCCATCGCATCTCCCAAACAGTGCTGGAAAAAGGACTTTCCGCTGGAACCGCATTTGAGATCCTTTCGATTGACATTGCAGACGTGGATGTGGGTGAAAACGTCGGTGCCAAACTCCAGAAAGATCGGGCGAATGCCGAACTGAAGATCGCACGTGCCAAAGCGGAAGAGAAACGCGCTCTCGCAGCCGCTGAAGAACAAGAGATGATCGCACTTGTTTCTGAAAAACAAGCGGAACTGGTGGCGGCGGAAGCGGAAGTCCCTCTTGCGATTGCTCAATCGTTGACGGACGCCCAGATGAGCTTGATGGATTACTATAACCTGCGCAACCTGATTGCAGACACAGAAATGCGCCAGGCGATCGCAGCCCCGGAGGGTAAGACGACACACTCGCAGTATTCATCGGGCCTAACCTGATACC
>JAJRTO010000425.1 GCA_024278235.1 Candidatus Poribacteria bacterium | reverse complement strand
GGACACAAATACGGCAGCACCATCATTGAATACATTGTCGTTGATAGTATTACCGGTGATTTTTGTCGTTGTGAAAGAATAAACGAACACACCACCATTGCCTCCATTATTACTAATTGTGTTGTTGCTGATGCACAACAGCTGCGAACTCGTTCCACTAATTCCTGAAGTTCCACTATCCTCGATTATGCAATGATCAATGAAAGGCGATGCAGATGTAATCTGTATAGCACCACTAGCACCACTTCCTCCACCATACATCACCCTGCAATATTGCAGGATATTTCCATCTGTGTAGTTTCCTAAAACATCAAACATCGCATCCACACTGGTGTTAGTGAAGTTGATGCTCCCCCAGTTTCCAGGGGTTGTCCCTGCTGCTGAGGTAAAGGTGATCATGTTTCCTGCCGTGCCCTGGGCGATAAGCATGCCATCAACACGTATTCCAAAGTTGTTCCCGATTCTAACCTCAACACCGGCCTCAATCGTGAGTGTGACGCCCTGGTTGACGAGCACGCTCTGGGTGAGCGTGAACGGGCTGTCGGCCAGCGTCCACGTCGTGTCGGCGGCGATGGTTCCGCCGACGTCCGTGCATAAGCCGCTGCCGATCAGGATGAACTGACTGAGTGCGAAAACGATTCCGAAAACGAATGTCTTGACTTTCATGACTGGATCTCCTCCTGCGGCCTATTGCCATTCTACGCCCGTCCATTGCAGTGCCCGGTGTTCAATACCCGGGGTTTGGGCCTCATTCCTCAAGTCTCAGAAAGTGGAATCAAAATGGGAACGATGAGTGGACAGATCACAACAGATGGGATGATAGGTGTGTGCTTTATGATCGCTCCTTTTTGGACTCGCACTGGAAATACCCACGTGTGGGTTAAGGGGCCGACTCCGGCCCTCGCAGCTACAACTCGACGCTCAGGGTTTGCTGCTTGGTATCCGTCGTACTTCGAGGGGTATGCGAACTCTGATTTTTGAATCCCATCTCCCAGGCATTCCGGATCTCTGCGATTGCCGGAAGCAGCCCCTGTAAGATAGCAGGATCCTTCTCCATGTTTGCCTGAAGCAGTTTCCTCTTGAGAAAAATGTAGAAGTTCACCAGCAGATCCACCTGCGGGTGCTTCTGGTCGACCGCCTCAAGGAGGACATTCACGATCCTCTGGGCATGGATGAGTTTGTTGTTGGCTGCTTCGACCTCTTCGATCTCTATGGATTTCATTGCAGCCTCGATATCTGTCAGGATGCGATCATAAGCCATCAGAATGAGTTGTCTCTGACTGGCCGTCTCAATGCGAGCCTTCCGGTAGTAGTGGCTGCGACTGTCTGGTAAACTCACTCGCTCACCTGCCCTTTCTTCGGTTGTTCGCTAGATGTGCCGATCCACCTGAGATGGATGCACACCGATAAGCACAGTCCGCAGCATGGATCGGACGCGGCTGATCAACTCCAACATATCCTCTGCGGGGTACTGACTCAATACTTTATTCGTCACCAGATCCCTGACAACCAGGTAGTCTCGTGCGGCGGATTGGTCGTAATGCACCGTGTAGCCATTGTCTATGGTGCGCAGGAAACGATTGAACGATTTAACGAACTCCAGCATGTTCTCCGAATCGGGTAATACATCGAGCTGTTCGATCTTGCGTTCTTTCTCCGGTGGTTCCGGTGGTTGCCGAATGTTTTCAACGGTTCCGGCGTTGGTTGCTATTCTATCCTCCTCTACCTGCTTTTGCCGCAGTGAGGCAAAGTATTCTGAACCCACCGGAGACGGTTGAACATTGTCAATGCGCATCAGCATTCCCTCCTTCTAAACTATCGGTTCGTCGTGTCTCGCATCCATTAGATCGTCAGGTCCACACCAATTGCCGCAGCCGCAAGAAACGCTGGCACCGCCTGTTCCTCTGTAAGAACCTGTATACGATTGGAGACAGCCTGACGGTTCTGTTTTGCCCTGGCCTGAACGGCCTGTCGGTTTCGGGCAAGCTTTCCATCAACATATTTACGGGCACGCTCCGTCTGAGCAGCCCGGCGATTCTGGTTCTGCTGGATTTCCCTGCGTGAACTCTGCATTGCCTTAACTGATGCGGCACCCACGGGTTGTACTCCCATGAAAAGACCTCCTCTACACTATTGACTCACTATCATACGGCGAGTCGCTGAAAAGTTCCGTGTACGCAGATGGTAGTAGTAGATACCACTGGCGACTTTTTCTCTGTTATCATTGCGGCCATCCCAGTAAGCAGCCCGAGCTTTGCTGAGATAAACACCCGCAACTCTGTGTCCCGGATGGAGCGTTCGTACAGCCACTCCGCGAGCATTGTAGATTGTAAGATAAACATTCCCATCCGCTGCGAGTTCATAGGGGATCCACGTCTCCGCATTGAAAGGATTGGGATAGTTCTGCCATAACTGTGATACAGATGGCACCAAAACAGGAGCCGGTTGAGCGAAACGACTATCCACAACGATTATTGTGACATCCAGGAGGCTCTGGGCTCCCCACTCATCCTGTGCAATGAAACGGATACCAAACGACGAGGATGCAACAGGTGGTTTCAGCAAAGATTCCGGTGGCGTCCACATAAATGTTTTCGTTCCGGGATCGAACGTTGCACCCGTTGTGGATAATTGGGCACTCCGGAAGTACGCACGATAACTGATGTTGTCTCCGTTCGCATCGGTGGCAGACACAACGATCTGAATTTGGACGCCTTCCATGGCAGTGCTCGATTTTGGAATGGTGGGATCAAAAACAGGTGGTAGATTGTTCTCCGGTGGCAGGCGTTTATCCCGCACCCGGACACGGATCAGCCGTTGAGTTTTATCCAGACCGTCATCCGCGATAAAGGTAACATCAAAGGTAGTTTCCGTTACGGGAGGCACAACGACGTCATCGGACGGTTGCCACTGGAAGGTATTCCCCACGAGCGTCGCACCAAACTGCATAGGGATCCCGTTGGCACTGAGTGTGTACGGCGTGTCTTCGTCTTCCACGACGACATCCAGCGACAGCGTGTCTTCCTCATCGACGCTAAAGGTCAACGTCTTCTCATCCACAACCTGCTGACCGCCAATTGTTTTGAAGACGGGGGGACTATTGACATTTTCCACACGGATCTTGATCGTCTCCGTATCCTGTGATTGACCGTCGCTCACAATGAGTTCCACCGAGACGTCCTTCGGTGATGTGTTCTGATCCGTAAACGTAAAGGGAATCGACCATATCAGTTCGCTGCCTTCAACCTTTAGATCTGTGAGACCCGCAGGTGTCGTGTTCCCCTTCGAGTAAGTCAGCGAATCTCCGTCCACGTCTGTCGCTTTGAGGGTCAGTCGCAGTTGTTGGCGTTCCTTTGCAGATATAAGGATCGTTTGTCCTTGTTGCACATCCTCGGAGCCAATGCTCACAAAGGAGGGCGATTGGTTGACATGTTGCACAAGGATTTTGGCTTCACGCTGATCCGAACCACCCCGGCCATCCACAACGGTGACACGAATCACGTATTCCCTGGAGCCGGCAGGCGGAGCCGCTTGAGGCGGCGGTGTCCAGGTGATCTGATCGTTCGCCAATGCCGCCCCCATCCCGCCCGCCGAGCCGAGATCTGCTGAGAAGGTGAGCGTGTCCCCATCTCCATCCGTCGCCTGTAATGCGAGCGTGAGCGTGGCTCCTTCATTGATAGTGAACGTCGGCACCACATTATCCTGGAGGGCATTCTGAATATGTGTCATCTCAGGCGGGGCATTCACATCGCTTACGGTGATGTTCACTTGAACACTTGTTGCAGCACTTTGAGCATCCGTCACCTCCACTGTAAAGCCAAATAGCGTCGGAGGTTGCCCTTTAGGAATCACATCGTATCCGGGGGTCAGGCTCAGCACCGTTCCTGAAATCATCGCCCACGAAGGTGAATTTCCACTGGAGTAGCTGAAAACATCGCCATCGGGGTCCCTTGCGTGTAGCTGCAGGTTGAGCGATTCACCTTCCTTGATCGAAAAAACCACGATCCCTGTCGCCGTGCTTTGACTTCCGATTTGTATAAACTCCGGCGGTCGATTGGTATGCTGGATGATCAACCGGATAACTTCCCGATCAGACTTCCGCAGAGGATCTTCCACTTTAATCGTGATGTTTTGCGTTATTTGCCCCGACGCCACAATCCCATAAGGAACCGTACCTGTCAATGTCACGTTTCCGATGAGCAAAGGTGGCGGTCCCGGTGGACTCCCACCCGGTGGAGGCGTTGGAGCGATCTCGGGTTCAGAGAACGCGGCGTCCGGGATATCCGGAGCATCTATGCTCAATCTCATCAGTTCCCCATCAGGCTCCGCAACGACAACGGGCCAGGCGAAGGCCTCGCCTTCAACCACCTGTATGTCGATGGGGATCCCTGTGGCGGCAATGCCGTTCACACTCTGGAATTCAGGGGGGCGATTCACATGATCGACACGCACCTGGAAAGTCTCACTATCCTGCCCTCCCTGCCCATCATCCACCTGGATTGTGAATGTAAAAACTTTGTACCCTTCACTGCTGGAAACGGTGTCATAATCGACAAGCCATGAAAACTGGTCACCGTTCAGCTTATTGGTTCCACTATAAGTCAATGTATCCCCATCAGGATCATTGGCTTGGACCGAGAAACTGAGAGTTTGTCCTTCGCTCACCACCCTATCCGGGATGGTGGGCAGGGAAGGGGGAACGTTCACATGATTCACAGTGATCTTTACAGTTTGTGTTCCCGTCCCATCTCTATCCGTCGCGCTGAAGGTTACCTGGTAAACCTGCTGTCCCTGCGCTGGTGATACGGCACTATGGGGTACCAGCCAGGTAAACGAGCCGTCATTGGATAATGTCGGCTGTGGAACGGATGGCGGGATGTCAGTCACCATACTGAGCGTATAGGGGTCTCCATCAGATTCGGTGACGACAACAGAAAAACCAACCGTTTTCCCCTCTTGAGTAACTTCATCCGGTATCACTGCGATACTGGGTGGCATATCCACGTGAGTCACCTGAACAGAAAGTATCGCTTGATCACTACGTCCACTGCCCGACTCCAGAACCGTCACATCTGTTTTTAGGATCCGTATGCCCTGAGAGCGTGATACGGTGGAAGCCGGAGGCGTCCATTGAAGAATGTCCCCATTCCAGATCACCCCTCCCGGCAAATTTGGCCCCTGGAATACATGGCCACCGATTGCCTCCACGACGAACGGATAGGAACTCTCTTGTCCTTCGACAGCCGTCAACGTGATCTTTTCTCCCGGGACGACATTTTCTCCGTTGATCGTCACAAAGCGGGGTGTTCTATCGACAACAGTGATCCGCACCTGGGCATCATCTGTGGCTCCATCAGTGTCGGTTACTGTGAAAATGATGTCCAGATCTTTGGTACCGCCACCGGTGACCGTGTTATAGGATGGTCGATATTCCCAGACCCCATTGACAGGCTGAACGGTAAGGTCTCCGGAGACATTCAATACCATTCGATCACCATCGGGATCCAACAGTTCAACCGGCAAGGATAGCAATTCCCCTTCGGTTATCTGGAATAGTAATATCCCGCCTTCGACCACAGGTTCTCCACCAATTTTGAGGATCTGTGGAGCTGCGTTGGCGTCCTTGACGATGACCTCTGCCATCATCGCATCTGTCCCCCGCTTACCGTCATCCACAGTGAATAGGATCTGAAAGCGCGTAGAAACCACCGGCGGATCATTGACATGGTAGGGAGGAGTCCATGTAAACAGGTACACATCGGTCACACCAGCTTTCGGTTGGAAGGTCGCGCCTGGCGGCATCCCTGAAACGTTAAACTGGAGAGTGTCTCCATCCGGATCTGAGCCCTGCACCTCAATAGTCACCGTCTGTTCCTCCGGAACGGTTGCTTGTGTTGGCTGCACCTGGATCACCGGCGGAGTATTGCCGGCGAAGGGATCAAATTCGAGCACTGTGATCACAGCTTCCTCGACCGTCCGCCCTCCATATGGATCGGTGAGAGTAAACTGCACTATATAATTTGTGCTAACTATCGGTGGACTGAGGAGATCGTAGCCGGGTGTCCAGGTAAAGGTACGGGATGCTGGATCAAAAGTTCCGCCCAGGGATAATGGGTCGCCATTGACGCGCAACGTCAGGGGATCGTTCTCCGGATCGGTTCCCTGTGCCACAGTAATCGTCGCCGTTTCCCCTTCACGGACACTCTGGATGACCGGATCGATCGTTCCCATCACCGGATCTCGATTGTAGTTTGTCACATGGATGGTGAGCGTTTGCTCTGCGGATGCAGCGACGCTGTCCACCGCCATGAATTTGACCTGATATTTCGTGGACTCATCGGGCGGGATCACCACATTCTGTGAGGGTGTCCACGAAAAGCTACCAATGGCCGGATCGAAGGTTACCGGTGAATCATCCTCCGGCGTAGGGCTGCCAAGCGACTGGTAATTGTAGGCGATCGTATCCTGGTCCGGATCTGTCGCCGAGAGTTGGACTACGGCTGGCTGTAACTCATGCACAAAGATGTCCTGCAGGATCGTATTCCACACAGGTGTTCTGTTCAGATCATGGACACGAATGGTGCCATTGAGCGAGTCTTCTCCTCCGACATTATCCGTAACCTTAAACACCACCGAAAAATCCCTTTGCCATGAATTGCCGGTTTCAAATGGTGCTTCATGGGGGACCGTTTCGTAGGAAGGCTGCCACGCCAGCAGAGAGCCGGTGAGGGTTGCCCCAAAATCTGAGGAGTCTCCGATGACCTCGATTGAAAACTCCAGCTTATCATTCTCAGGGTCCGTAGCCTGGAGACGGATGTTCCAATCTTCTTGCTCATCCAGCTCGAAGAGCAATGGCCCGTTCGGATCCAGCCCACCAATGCTCGTGAACTCAGGGGGTTGGTTCGCGTTTACGACGGTAAATTTCACATCCTTGACTTGAGTTTTCCCTCGGGAATCTTTCGCGTAGAATCTCAATCCAAATGTGGAGGCAGCCACCGGATACCGTAGTGTTCCATACGGCGGAGTCCAGGTGAAGACACCTTCCGCGGTGATCCCTTCCGGCGGCGTTGAGTTCAGCTCAAACTTCCCTCCCAGTTGACTAATGGTAGCAGCCTGGAAATAGCAGTATAGGTTAATCGGTTCGTTCTCCTCATCCACTACCTGCGCTGTGATCGTGATGGTCTGATTCTCTTGGACGGTCAACGTCTCGCCGGGCTGAGGAACGGTCAGTATGGGTGGAGGGTTATAGTCCTTCACGGTGAGCGTAAACGTATAGGGTGTCTGTAGATTCACAGTCCCAAACTGATCGTCTATGGTGAAGTCAATCGGAAAACTTTTCGATTGTTGGCTACGAGGTACCACAGAGAGTTCAGGCGCGCAGGTCAGGATATACTTCGAGCCATCGCGCACGAACTGAAGGTTTAGCTCCGCCGGAACCGTGCTGGTCGACTGCATTTCAGGGACATCCCCATCGGGATCTGTGGGCTGTAATTCCACCCGAAGCGTTTGCTGTTCCTGTACCTGTGCCCCCTGTTGACGGGGAACCACCGGAGCGCGATTCACATCATCCACGACGATGGTCAGGTCTATCTCGCCGGCACTCCCGAACATATCTTCCACCCGGAAACGGAACGTGTATGGGCCTGCTGTCGCAGGGTGGACGACATCATCATAGGTTGGAGTCCAGGAGAATAATCCTGAATCGGGATGGATGGATGCGTTGCTGGAATGCGGAGCACTGATCAAGGAAAAACGCACGAAGTTCCCTGTGCTTGGGGTAATCCACACGGTCAACTGGCCACTATTATCCGAGAGACCACTAACACCATCACTGGGCCCCAAATACAAAATACCATTCGCAGGAACTGTGAGCGTCTTGTTGGTCCCCACGAAGAAGGGATCTCCATTGTCAATCCGGCCCAGGAGCCCCCCCAACACAATACCGGTCTCAATCGAAATGCCCTGGCCGAGGTGGCCGTCCGCATCTATCGATCCTCGCGTTGGATCCACTGTCCATCTGTCGTTGGCAGTGATGAACAGCACTTGTCCTGCCTGCACCTGGATGTTGGTGGAAGTAAGGGCAACACCCGCTGGCACCAACATTTCAAAGGCGCTCCCCTGTACCCACAGCCGGTCATCCTCATCTAGTGCATCTAAGCGCATCTGGAAAGGAACATTTTCGGTCGCGTGGGCTGCAAGCGTATGAGCCGTTTTGCCTTGCACGGACTCCGTTGTATCGCCCGCCGTGACTGCCAGGACGAAAGGAGGCTGATTTGCGTTGGACACTTCCACCCGGACCGTCTGTCTATCGGTAAGCGAATTCGGCTCTGGATCACGGACTTCAAACGTAAATGTGACGATCTTCGATTGTTCGGCGATAACTGTGTTGAAATCTGGAGTCCAGGTAAGTTCTCCGGTGTCCGGATCGATCTGTCCCGGGCCGCTGATGAGTGTGTACTGTAGATCGCCAAAATCATTGTCTTCAAGATCCGGATCGGTTGCCACCAATCGATAAATCGCTGTAAAGGCCACCCCCTCTGTTGCTCCTTCCGTGCCGAGGAATTCCACAGGATTTGGATCAACGACCGGCTTGTTACCGACGTTCGTGAACACGGGCTCCAGGTTGGTATTTTGGACAGGGACGGTGACAGTGACAATCTTATAAGGATAGGTTGTGTTGGGATCTCCGCTTGAACGACCATCGCTTACTTTGACGCGGAAGTTTACTTCGGTTTGTCCCTGGGAATGTTGCACGATGGTATAGTCAGGTGTCCATTCAATCACATGAGCAAGTGTAATGGTCGCACCGTAAGGTCCGGAGATCGTCTGGTCGTTCCCATCGACGAAAGTAAACGACAAAGCTGGATCGTCATAATCATCCGGATCATCCGCCTCCAACGCAATCGTGTGCGGATCTCCTTCGACCGCTTTCTTGGAATCGGGCAGGAGCAGTGTGTCACTGGTAATGACCTCCCCGCCGATCTTCGTAAATCCGGGTTCACGGTTCACATCCTCGATGCGGAGCGTGATCTGCTGTGTACTCATGCCATTCGCGTTCCCGTCATCCACCTTGAACTCGATCTCGTAATCTTTGTTTGGCCAGGATGTACGCTGTACAGCATCGTGATCGGGTGTCCATATCAGTTCCGCCGGGCCACCGGGCGTTGTATTAAAAGTTGCATTTGCGGGGAGCCCTGATTCCACGGTGATCACCAGACCGGCTTGATCGGCCACATCATCATCCGTGACATGAATGAAGATGTGGAGTTCAACCATTTCCGTTCCTTGTACGATTGAATCTGCCGGCAGGGCATGCGTGGGACCGCCATCCTCAACGACCTGAGTGAACTTCGGTTTGCGGTTCGTTTCGGCGACCTCAAGTGTGATCTGTTGCTCATCCACGAGACGGTCTGCCTCAGCCACGTTAGATTCCGTCACCCGCACAGTAAATGTGTACGTTCCAGAGTCATCAAACCCTGGGGTCCAGCGTAACTCATTGTCAACGATCGTGGCACTGGCGGGAAGGTTACCTCGATCTTTGAAGGTATAAACATGCCCATCTTCGGCATCCGGATCCGTGACGCTCATTCTGAGACGGAATTCCACCTGCTCCGAGGCACCATCTGCTCCGAGAAATTCAACGGTACCACCATCGATAGCAGATTTATCTTTCTGAGGAGTCGGCTGAATGCGCGAGAATGTCGTGAACGTCGGTGCTCTATTGACGTCGCGCACGGTAACAGTTAATGTGTCGTTATCCGATCCTCCTTGTCCATCGTTAACGGTGATCGTCAGGTCATAGTTCTGGTTCTGATTGGAATGCCGGACTGCCGTGTAAGGCGGGGTCCATTCGAGATACACATTACCATTGGTCTTATAGGAAGGGACCCCATCCCAAAGACCGGACGGGTTGACACCCGCAGGCTCATAAGTGATGGGATCTCCGTCTTCATCCGTTGCGACAATCAGAACCTGTGCCGGTTGGTTTTCGACAAGAGAGGCGACCACCGCAAGGGATGCGATCACAGGCGGACGGTTCTTATGATACACCCGGATGATCGCTTCCATTTGATCTTCACGACTTCCATCGTTGAAGGTAAACAGCACACGAAAATCTCGATAGGGGACTCCACTTTCTTTATCGGGCACATCAATCGTGACGGTATCGTAAGTGGGTGTCCACGAAAATTGCCAGTTGTTGCCCGCGGTTGGCGCAGTCGCAGGTCCATAGGCGTTGGTATAGGGACCTGGAACCGGGTCTACGGCCGTTACCCCGGTGTTGCCCGTGAGCGTATCCCCATCTGGATCCACAAGGGTGATGGCGAGCAATTCCGTTTCAATCACACGGTAGAAGGCAATGTCTGTCCCGGCATTGTCCGGATCCTCGATGATCTCGTAACCCGGCAGACCGCCAGGGCCACCACCTCCGCCACCACCTCCACCACTACCTCCACCACCTGGCTCCGGCGGAGTTGTCACGGATTGATTGACATCATGGACTGTAACGGTGATCTCCTTGATGATTTCACCACCATAAGGATCGGTTGCTTTGAATCGGAATACGAAATCCTTCTGTCCTTCTGAGAGCGACACCGCGTCATAAGGAATATTCCAGGTGAAAACCCCGGTGCTCGGGTTGATGGATCCAATACTGGATGGTTGTTGTCCCGGACTGATGAGTTCAAACGAATACGTTAGCGTGTCACCATCTGGATCGGTCGTGCCGAGGTTGATGGTAAGGATGTCATTCTCAAACTTTTCATAACTGTTATTGCCCCCAAGTGCGTTGGGATCCTGGTTTTGATCGCTGACCGTGATCTTGATCCGCTGACGATCGGATAGTATTGGTTCGCCGCCTGTATCAGTAACACGCAGATCGAAAGTAAACTCGCCGGAGAGGTTCGGATGTGCAATGGTATCATATCCCGGCGTCCACACAAAGTACCAGAAACCATCGGTATCCTTGATGACTTTGGTCGCATCCGTATCACATGAAATATCCAATGCAGAATAAGGTTGCTCAGGATCCTCTGCTTCGAGTTTGATTCGCAACGTCTTCGTTTCCTGAACGGTATAAGAAACGGCATCATTAGGGTTCTGTTCCCGCACATCGACAACGGAAGTGTTCCGCATATCAGTAAAGTCGGTAAAATAAGGGGATCGATTCCCATTGTACACACGGATAATAGCATCCACATCATCTGTGTCAAATGTATCGTCTGCGGTGAAGCGCACGTGGATGTCTCGGGTGGCGTTGGGATCCGGCTCGCTGATAGAAGTCACAACGTTGTATCCAGGCGTCCAGGTCAACTTCTGTGGATCCAGAGTTGTGCCTGTCGCCGGCAAACCGATGGATACGGGATCAATGAGGTCGATATAACGGATCTGCACGAACGGGTTGTCTTCTGTGTCCAGATCGCTGACGATCAGACTCAAGTCCAGATCCTGCATCTCCCGTATAGGATAGATCGGCACTCCGTTCCCATCCTGTCCCTCCGGAATTGTATTCGAACCGTTCACAGTAACGGTGCCAATTTCAACATCCGGAGGTTGATTGGTATCCTCAATGACGAAGGTCACTGTCTGTTGAGCCGTAGCATTGAGAGAATCTTTCACAAGGATCGGCACGCTGAACGTCTGTTCGGTATCGCTGTGGAGCACCGCATTGTAGGGAGGTTTCCATTCCAGAAACACCTCCATTCCCTGCTGGGCAGAGACGGGATCCATGAACGGCTTCCATTCAACCGTAAGGCTCGTCCAGGGGGTGCGCCAGGGGGAGATCTGTCCCCAGAGGACCTCATAGGTAAGCGGCTGATCATCCACATCTGTTGCCACAATGCGGACGAGTTGTCGTTCTTCTGCCTCTTTGCCTCGGAAAACCTCGACAGTTTCAATGACAGGATCCGCATTGCGATCCACGACATGGATGCGAATTCGCACCAGATCAGAGAACGACTCAGGAGCCTTGACGGTGACTCCATCCGCCAGCAGAGCGCCATCGCGCACCTGAAGGTCATATTCGTAAATCTGCTCCTGATCAGGGGAGGCCGCCGTGGAAGGAGGTTGCCAGCGGAGGTAGATGACGTCCAAACCTGTGTTGGGGTGAGGTGCTTTCACAAAATTAAGGCGGGCGTCGGGAGAGTATTGGGCATCCGTAAAGTCAATGGGGTTTGCAGCAACGTTGAAGACACTATAAAAATCGGGATTCAGTATCCTGTATTCAATACTGGCATCGTCCATGGGGCGATCGATTGCCAGGATTTCGAAAGACTTCAGTTCCTTTTCATCTATCCAGAACTCGAGACTATCTTGCCCCACCACACGATCTTCGATCTGTTGAATCTCAGGTTCCGGGTTGCCATTCAAGAGGGTGAACGTGAGTTCGCGTGAAAGAGTTGGGTCCGTGCCTGGATCGGATTCCCATTGACCGCCAACGTATGCCCCTGCTTCTGCAGAATAGTTCACACGGATCGTGGTTGAATACTTGGCCCCTTCGATGATAGCATAGGAAAGAAAGAAGCGGAAGGTGTCATCATACGCCTGTTCGCCGGCGAGTTCCTGGATGAGAGCTGTGCTGGGGGTAAAAGAATATCTGAGTTCCGGATTTCCTGCTCCTTCATAGTGTGCCGTGATAACGATCTCGACGGTATCACCTTCGTTGATGTTGTCCGACACCACCACTTCAGGAAGGATCGGATAGTTTTGTCCCTGAGCCCAACCTGTGGAATTGATAAACACATTGTCAACGATGATCTGTCCCGCATAAGCCCAAGATGGCAAGAAAACCAAAAAAGCAGAGACCGCCAACCACCGAACACACGCCCCAAACGTCCCCCTCATTATTCTCTCCTCTGGATGCGGAAGGAAAACCGGCCGGAAGCAAAACTCCTAGGTGACAAGTACGGGTGAGATTCTAAAAGGTGAAGAAACCTGGTTTCTGCTACACGAGGTATTTCTCTACTCGTGGATCATCAAAAACCAGGTTTCTGTTTTACCTTCTGCGTCCTGCCAGTTACTGAAGCAGTGTAAGCAATGTCGAAGGCAAGAGATTTGCCTGTGCCAACGCAACAGTCCCGGCCTGAAGCAAGATCTGCAGGCGGGAGAAGTCCCGGGTTTCTTCTGTGAAGTCCACGTCCTGAACCAGCGAGCGTTGAGCAACGAGGTTTTCCTCGTTCGTCTGGAGGATGTTGATCCTGCGCTGTAGGTTCGTCGACGCCGTTCCGAGACGCGTCTGAGCCGTGCCGAGCTGGGCAATCGCATCTTCGAGTACTGCAACTGCATCGTTGGCGCTGGCCTGACTGTCAATGCGCAGTGTCGTGATATCCACCCCGGGATCGGAAACATTTCCATACATCCCGCCGAGATTGTGAAGTCCCAACTGCTCCAGGGTGAAAGTGAATTGGTCGCCGGCGCCACCGATCTGGAACTCGAAATTCGAGCCATCGCCGACGTCGCTCTGGCCTTTTGCCAATCCGAGGTCGCCCAACAGGGTAGTGGATCCATCGACGATCTCAATACCGCTACGGTAGCCGATCGTGTCGGATGTTAAGATCAGATGCTCTGAACCGCTGATCGTATCATCGAAGGAAACGGTCATCGAACCATATTTGAGCTTGTTGTTGATGGCGTCCCGGATAGCCAAAGCGAGAGTATCTCCCTTGCTTGAGTAGTCGCCATCTCCAATGGTGGCTTTGATCTTTTCGCCATCGACTTTGATGGTCAGCTTATCGTTGTTCGTGACTCCCGTCACCTCCGTGTAGGAATTGATGAAGGTGCTCGTTCCTGCATTCGGGTCAATGCCTTTGGCCGCGAGCTTCATGTTCGCACCAGTCTCTGTCGTGGCAAGCTGGAACTTATAAACGCCGCCGCCTTGGTCAACAGTCGTTACACTGATGTGCAGGGCGCCACCCTCAGAGTACTGCCCGCCCAGCTTCTCAATGGTTTCTTCCAGCTTTGTGGCAGCCTGCGTTGTACTCATACCAGACTGAATAACGACGTTCAGCTTATTCAGGTTTGGCTGTGTCTCGTTAGGAGTCAGATCAACGTCGAGCGCGCCGATGTACAGATCGAAATTGACATCGGCGTCCAGAGTTCCACCGGTGAACGAGTAGCTGTCATCGCTCTGGATGGTCGCCGCTGTGGATGCCGTGATAGTCGGGCCATTCGCGATGTCAATCGTACCACCCTCGATCTGCGCTGCCTCGAACCGTTCACTGAGCAACTTGACGTTGTTGTACTTGGTGCTCTCGACAACATCCTCGATCCCCTGACGCAGTTCAATCAACTCATCATGGAGTGATTGACGCTGTGCATCGGTGAGGGTGCTGTCGGCTGCCTCGACTGCCAGGTCGTGCATGCGTTGGAGAGCATCATCAATCTGCTGTACGGCACCATGCGTTGCCTGGAGCATACCAAGTGCATTCTGGGCGTTATTCTGTCCCTGTTGGATGGCACGTACCTGGCGATTCATATCGACGATCATCCCATATTCACCGGGAGAATCGTTCGCCGTGCGCACCCTCAGTCCTGTGGACAGACGTTCCATCGATTTGCCGAGCAGAGAATTAGTCTCCGCCAATCGGCGTTGGACAATAAGGGAGTGTAGGTTCAAGCGGATTGAAGCCATTACTTACTCCTCCTGTCTGTAATGAGCTGAAAGTTACTGGCAATCAGCTTTTCAGTGTTCCCCGTAGGGCTGAACACCGATGCTTAAACGATTACTCTTTGATTTGGTACCAGCCAACAAAAAAGGCCGGGCATACCTGGATTGAAACATACAATCTTCGGTAGTCCGGCCATCTAAGTTTTAAGTATCGTAGACCCGCGACTTTGCGTCCTACCCTCACGAGTAGTTTGCCTTTGTCGGATTAGCCTGTTATGTTCCCCATCGAAACGATTCCGATGTTGATAACTATAGTCGACCTCTTGAAGGGAATCTTTAGAAAAAACAGTCAGAGACGATAAACCTATCCGGGGTCAGGAAATACGAGTTCCACTTCTTCGCCACGTCGCAGAGGGAAGGCATCAGTGAGAACCACCTTGCTCATATTCGGCATCACTTCGCGCACAGTCGCTGTCACTTTGCTGCCGTCCGCTTTCATGATCTCAATGATGGTGTCAACTGTCAGATCGGATCGATCCAGATAGATGTTCTTCCCATCCACAAGCACGACGAACGCTGAATTCCCAGCCGGTGACTCTGCCTGCTGCTGTTCTTCCCGGGGTGGACTCTCGAGTTGAGTAGCCTCTGGAATTTTCTGCTCCTCAGCCTCCTGTTTCTCGGATATGTGGGAAGGGGTGGTTCGTTTGACGAGGTCCCCCGGTCTGATCGGCACATGCACTCGGAGCCGGGGAGCAAACGCGAGAAGGAGCGGATCATAGCTCTCCGTGACAAGCAGTTGTGCAATCGTCCGATAGATGGTTTCCGGGCTGTCCACCACATCGAATGCGCGTTGCACATCCAAAAGACTCCCTTTCTCTGCCCCACCTGGAAGCATGATCATCACCTTCTGATCCTGCACCCACAGGACCTTACCCGTTATTGCCGGTGCCTGGATCTTTTGTTTGCTGGCATCCTGTAGTACCTCCCAAAAGCACTTCCAGAACATCACCAATGGGGGTTGGGCATCGACAGTGACGGGAAGAGAACTGAGTATCCATATCATAAGCAGCAGCAGCGATCGTTTCCTGAACATTGGCATCTTCCCTTCGGCGGTTTCCAGCGGATTTCGATCATTCTCTCACTTCCACACAACGTGTCGCAATGCAAGCGACAACGCAAACGTGGTTCCCACAGCAAAGATGTTTCGAATCCGATCATTACGATTCGTGTCGCGTCTGAGATCAGCAGCCTCCTGTGCCTCAGGTGCGCGCAAGTAGCGGACATAGGAGACATTCCCCTGATGATGGTAGTAGATTGCGAGGCTGCCACTGAGCAGCGCAAGGCTCGCAGGGAGCCACATGTCACGCAATGAGTGTGTCTGCCTGGTGTCTTCTACCCACTGTATGATCTCAATCAGATCCAAAGGCTGGATGGGCCCGGCTGCTCCGGTAAGTCGCGCAATGGACTGGTTCTTAGCCACCTTGATCACGGTGGCTTCAGCGATGTCTATTCGTACCGTGCTGAGCACAACATCGGTTTTCGGATGGGTCACTTCCTCCATGCGATAGATACGGAGTTTCGTCCCGGGGGTGAGATGCAGGTCGGAGCCAACGTTCGTAACCACACGATCACCGTCCACCGATACGACCCAGCCGATCGGAGCTGTGTCGGCAGATACAATCGGCTCGATAAGAATGGAGAGAAGGAATGCTATCAGCAACATGCTCATTGCCTCATATGTCATGTGTCAAATCAGCTCACAACGGTAATAATGGATCAGACTGATCGGCGTAAAGCCGTGTAAGAGATAAAAGCTGAGAGCGGATCGGTTTTCTGCGTCGACACTGGTTTCCATCCGGCGCAGGCCGTCTCTCGAGAAATAAGCGTTGGCACGTTGGAGAAGTTTCTTTCCCCATCCCTTTTGGCGTTCTTCTTCGATCACCCCCAGCAGTTCGATGCTGCCTGTCCCCTGTCGTGCAAGTTTCGGATCTTGACGAAGCACCATGATGCCGATCCACCTGTGTTTGGACGGCTCGACGACAAACACCTGGTCTGGTGTGATGCCAGAGAGCTTGAAGTAGTTGGCCAGTGTGTCAGCAGTTTGGATCTGAAACCCCCAATCATCCACAAAGATTCGATTGATCAGATCCGCAAGTGAATCCAGATCCTCCGGGAGGTTGGGATGATGCATTGCTGTATCAAAAAGAAACGGCTCTGGCTGTACAATGCTCATCAGAGATCGCAGACTGTGTTCCAGTTGGAGTTCCAGCAGCTCACACAACCTCATACCTTCCAGATCGCGTTCCGGTAATCCCGTCTGTAGGTAGGTCCACCCGGCTTCCGCTGCGAGCCTCTTCAGCCGTCCGAACAGCGCGGAAGCGACCTTATTGTCAGCAGATGGTGCCAGCACGGGAAGCAGGAAATTTACAGGATCATCACGCAGGATAAGTTGTGTGTAGCCAATAATCTGTCTCCCATACTCTGCGACCAAGACGCCTACCTCCCCCAACTCGCTTGTGTGAAAGTCATGCTCGAGATCTGCCTGACGAATCGCCGGCGTCCCGGTATAGGTAGCTAGAGCAGAATTGCAGAGGATGACTAACTCCTTGAGATCACTGGACTGATAAGGTCGAATCACCAACGTCTTTGACACAGCGGAATCCTATCCATGTGGCACGCTCGGGATGATAGGGTGGCTGCTCCCAGGCTGTGCTCATCTGACTGTCCTCCTCTTTGAAGAAGGCGCCACCACGTAAGACGGGCAGTTCCTGAATCTCTTCCTCGCTCTTTGAGACTTCCCGGATGACCCATTCCCAGACGTTTCCTGACATGCCATATACTGTCCACGCCTGATCACTGTCCTTTGTCAATACATTGACTGGCAGGATGCCCTGTCCTGTATTGAGATCGACCACATTACCCCGGATGCCATTCCATGCATTTCCCCAGGGCCAGCGTTTCCCTCCCAGGCCAAGCGCGGCATATTCCCATTCCGCGACGGTTGGCAGACGTTTACCCGCCCATCTTGCATACTCTCTGGCATCCCCAAAGCTGACATTGACTACCGGGTGAATCCTCTGTCCGAACGGATAGTGTCTGTTCTTCCAGTGTGGAGGTGCTGGATAGTTGGTCGCATCGATGAACGTCTTGTACTGTTCATTCGTTACCTCGTAACGGTCGATGTAGAATCGTTCCAGGTCTACAATGGTTCGTACCGCCGCTGTATCATCCGGTTTCCGAATCGTCTGACCTTTCCCAGGTTCGATGAGGATCATGGCGAAGGGAGGCGTTAGCCAGATTCTCCTCTGTAAGGGCTCCTTGCTGATGTTTCCCGCATGATCTTTCAGCTTTATGTAGATGGTTCGAGGCCCTTCTCCCGGTTTCAATGACCAGGGGAGAGAGCCGATGAACCGGTCGCCCTTGAGAGGGTGCCATTGGGCGTCTGTAAAGTCGAGATCGTTGGCGACTCCGACTTCCTGGATCCCAGTTTCATCCCATACGTGAAGTGTGATCAGTACATCGCGCGAAGGTGTCTTTTGCTTGCCATCGTTGATCTGGAGAAAACGGATCCTCTTTTCTCCAGGAGCATTGGTATCCCTGATCAGTTGTGCATTCACAACGGTCGTCTCGTTCGCCTCCACGCGGACAGCTTTCTCGTACCAGAAATGATCACCTCTGATAAGATGAAGTTCGTATTCCCCCGCCTCCAGATTCTTGATCTCCACTGGCGACTTCTGTTCTTGTTTGATTCCATTGAGATAGATCTCGGCTCCCAGAGGGGAGGAAACAACGGTGAGATCGCCCCGGCCACGCTTCAGCTTGAGTGGTATTGGCTTGACTCGCGAGAGCTTCTTCTTGTTGATGAACACAGTCAGTACAATGGGCTCGTAGAACTGCTTCTCGATGTGAATCTTATAGCTTCCACTGTCCACTGAACATGATAGCGGAGTACGGCCAAGCATCTTATGGATACTGAGCTTGCCATCACGCGCCTTGACAAGGTAGGCCTGGTTCTCATCGGCAATCGTCAGAATCCAAGTGTTGGCTGTTTCTTTGGACAGGCGAATGGCGGAAGCTGAAACGGCATCCATGTCAAACTGCCATAG
The DNA here is from genome assembly GCA_024278235.1 of Candidatus Poribacteria bacterium. Classification (GTDB taxonomy): domain Bacteria; phylum Poribacteria; class WGA-4E; order JAJRTO01; family JAJRTO01; genus JAJRTO01. Next base: position 20,157 of record JAJRTO010000425.1, on the reverse strand, counting down.
CCACTCCTCCGGGAAAGTGTCCATCCCCAGATCACTCGTATCGGAATCAAGGGATGGAAATTCAGATCGATCCAGATAGACAACGGCCCCCGGTGGATCTGTCTCCACATGTAGAAATCCTTCCTCGACTGCATAACCCACGCCCGGTATCCCAATGATCAGCATCCAGAGAAGTATTTCCTGAACTATTGCTGCAAACATCGGTTTTGTCTCACACATGAGCGAATCCTATGGTTCATCTACTAATTGGACGTTCTGCTGGAGTATCTGCAATGCCTCAAGTAGATCTGCGATGTCATCTGATTTGGGTGGCTGACCGAGTAGCTTGAGTTGAGCCGTTACATCGTTGTACTTGCCTTGATAGAGATAGCCTTCTGCGAGAGCCATGCGCACTTGCCGAACAGAAACAGTCTTATCATAGCTGGAGATAAATAATGGGTCTGCATCCACCAGTTCAGAGCCCGATTGCACAGCTTCCTCTGCATCAAGCACAGGATCCAGTAGTAGCAGGCCACTCAGCGCGGTAAGTGCTTCCCTGTCAACCGGATCTTTGGTTGCAGCACTTTCACGAAATGCATCTCTCGCTTCCACCAGAAGATGAAGCCTGAGATAGCTCCAGCCCAGACCATTCAGCGATTCGAGAGTATCGGGATCCTGCTCATAGATCGATTGATACATTTCCAGAGCCTTTTGGTAATCACCAGTAAGGAAGGTAGCAAACGCAGCTTCCAGATCCAGAGACCCGGTCGCAGTGTTCACGGGATCGACTGGGTTGTTGAAGTCGCGCCCACAGGAGCAGAGCAGCAGGAAAATGCATACGAGTATCCACACCTTATTGTAGCACATAAATCTGCTCCAGTTCCCCGATCTGATTCCCCGATCCGTCGTAGGCCTGTAGAGCTATGGTCAATTTACCGGTTGTGGCCGGCTGCATCTCCATCTGCGCGAGCCAGAGGCGTGGCTGAACTCGGCGAAAGCCCAGTGTGATGGAACTTTCTCCCAGGGAAGCGGCTCCAGTGATGTTGCCAGGCTCTGCTTCTGCTCGCGTGTTCACCAGTATGTGCAGGTAATCCGAAATCACTGGATTTCTAAGGACAGCACACACCAGGGGATAGCGTTCCAGCAGCCCAGGTGATACGATGATAGATAGGGATACTTGTTCTGAGTCGCCTCCAGGTGCTGTTGCAGTCAACTGAATATGGCTTGCTCCCGTCCATCCGACGGGTGGCGTGATTTTGACGGAGCCGTGGACACTCATGTCTATCATGAACGCATCCGGGTTGTCCGAGATCGTCCATTCTATTTCGGAAGCATCAATGCTATTACTGTGTACATGCGCTGCAAGATCGACGAGATGAGGTGTCTCGGATACCATCTCGATTGTTTCAAACGGTTCAACCGTAAATGTGTCACCTTCAGATGGCAGGATCTGTATTTCCACGATCCCTTCATCATAGTTTCCCTCAGGATCCTCTACATGGAGGCGAATGATGTTTGTCCCGAACTGACCCGGTTGGGATGAGATGGTGAGTTCCCGAGTCACATTGTCCACTTCAACGTTGAGTTCGCCCGCTTCGAGCACATCCCACTTCAGTAGGTCGAGAGGGGTATCCAGATCTGTGACATAAGCATCGAGAGAGACTGTCTGTGACTTGTCTTCAAGGATCTGGAGTTGAGGGAATGCCTGCATGACAGGATCGGAGGGATCGGGGAGTACCTCCATCGTGAAGCGAACATCCGCAACGGATCCGTCAGGGGTCGATGCGACCACAAGGATTTCTTGCTGCCCTGTCCAATTGCCTGGTGGAGTGAGAGTCAGGACATGGGTGACTGCATCCAATGCGACATGTATCTCTCCTATACTCTCATAGGTCCAATTCACATTGGCCGCCATAAGTGGATCCACAGTGAGATAATCTTCCAGCGAAATGGTGGTGGAATCATCCTCAAAGATGGTGATGTCTTCAATAGGACGCAATCGCAAACCGGCTGCTTCGCTGATCGTAAGTTTCGCATGGAACACATCTCGGAAGGACTTGGGAGATCCATCGTTCAGTGTGAAGAAGGTATAATGACCATCTTGCCAATCCTGGGGAGTAACATTGAAGCGAACATCCGTTTCACCAATCTGCAAAGCGCGAAACTGTAAACTTGCCACAATCCCCTGACCAGTAGCGAATTGATGAGTTTCTCCGAGAAGACCGACAGAATAGGCGAGTAAGCCGCCCTCTTCACGGTTTCTGAGTTCGACCCCTTGATAGAAGGCCCCCCCTGCAAAGGGCTGAATCTGTGGCGTACCTGGGTCCGAATCCATGATCTGTAGAAGGAGGGGATCGTAGCTTAGATGAATTTCAATGGCTCCTGTGCGCAGACCTCCGACATCCACGAAGACATCCACAGAAAAAACATCTCCCAATGTAACCGCAATGTTGGTCTGATGACTGCGGGGATGCCTGAGGGAGATACTAGCAGCATAAACCTGTGGAGTCCAGAGTACAGATATGCACAGGAGCAACCGTGCGACTTGATGCAATTTACTTAACAAGGAGCATCTTTCGCATGAAGACACGGGAGTCTGCCTGGAACTGGTAGAAGTAGACACCACTGCTCACACGCTCACCGTTTGTGTTGCGACCATCCCAATGAATTGCCTGAGCCCTGTCAAGATAGACGCCAGGTTTCCTGTTACCGAGTTCAAGAGTCCGGATCAGCTTACCATCTACATCGAAGATGCGTACGGTGACCTGCGCATTCGTATCAAGCTCATAGGGGATCCAGGTATCCGGGTTGAATGGATTAGGATAGTTCGGGTAGACGAATGTTGCTGCTGGCTTACGTAATAGGAGGAGAGAGCGCTCCATATCCTCCAGTGCGACGAGATGATGTTCTTTGTCAACAAGGATCGGAGATTGAATCCGAAACCTGGTTTCCCCTGCCTTTAGTGCACGAAAACGTAGCGAATCGAGCACCTCCCAGGAACTCGTTGGATTTGCCGTTCCTTTGAGCACACTGGCAACGTGGACCACACCGTACCCATCCACACGTTTTTGGACACGAATGGAGAGTGCATCATCGGATATCTCGTGACTTGGAGCGGATAGCAGTTGCACCATGGTCGGATCGTAAAAAAGTTGGAACGCATATCCACGAGCGGGTTCGCCATCAAGAAGGGAAACAGAGATCTCGAATAATTGTCCGAACTGCACCATACTCGGGATCTGCTTGAACACAATCTGGATGCGATCTGCTGCAAGAGGAGCTGCAGGTGGCGGCACGGTGGTTTCGGTGGGAGGGATCCCGATCTCGCCAAAATTCTGTGCGAGGATAGCAAAGTCCGCCACGCCGATTTGTCCGTCTGCGTCGAGGTCTGCGCCCTGTAGGTAGTCTGCATCGCCGCTCCCGGAGCCAAACGCAGTCGAGAGTAACGTTAAGTCGACGATGTTGATGCGATTGTCGTCATTCGCATCACCACCTAGCAGCTCAGGAGATTGGTGACGATTCAGGATATCAACACTTTGGAGAGTGTCGCCGGCCACAACCTGTAGGATACGGCTATTGGCAGCAGGATCATAGTATTGCCCCCTCAGGTAGGAAGGCATTTTGGCTACAAGCTCCCAACGTCCCGAAGGCACCCCAAGAAGCTGGAAACTGCCGTCTGAACGAATAGTTACCTGGACCCCTTCTTTGGCCGCGTCTTCATCTCCACCATCGCCGATTGTCGTACTCACAGGCGCATAGGTAGGCTCATTATGGTCGCTCACGGGCTTTCGCAGCTCAAATGTTGCAACACCTGCATAACTGCTACGTCCCTGTAAACGGATATGCCCTGAGATAGCAGCAAGAGGAGCAATCTGAACACTCAAAGCCGGGAAGGGGGCAACGGGCGCAATCACGGAGAGATCATCGAAGACGTTGGCTGTAATCACTGTCGTATTGCGTCCTGTCGATTCCTCGTAGTCAAAACCAATTGTTGTGTTCACTGCACGGGTTGTGTCCGTGGATAATGCTGTAAAGGTCAGTGAGGCTACTCGCACAAACTCATTGGACCGATAGGGAGAACGGGTGTCGACAACGCTATAGTCTAGCCGGAACCGTCCTGTAGTAGCCTCTGTGTCCCCATGTGTGTCATTCTCAAGTGCTGAAGTGGTTGTCTTGGCACGGTTGAACAGTTCGTCACTAACGCTCGCCTGTCGGAAAGGTTGGATCCCATCCGTGTTATCATCCAGATCCCGGACCTTCAGAACAGCCGGGTTGAAACTCAGATAGATGCTGGCACCCGAGATGTCAATGCCGTGCGTGTTGATCTCGACATCGACATTGAAGGACTCGTTCGCACCAATAACGATTGCACCTGGATGGAGACGGATATCGATACGCCGGATCGTGAGTTGTCCGGGAGAAATGACATCAACAAAGGTATTGCTGCTCGGTTCCGTGATGCGAGCATAGATATGATAAGAACCGGCGAGTTGGACCGAATGTTCTGTTTCATATCCTTTTATGTCCCAGATGTACAAGGCTGTCTCGTTCTCGGAGAGAGCGGATACGTTGATCTGACCTGCATCATCCGAAGGGGAGGTTAAGCCTGCGATGAAACCCGCTACGTCAGAGGATTGATCCTGCCGACTGTAGTAGAGATCGATCTGAGCATCTTCATCAACGTCCTGTGCAATCCATGAAATCGTGAAGGTGTCTGTGGCTCGAGAGCCTTGCGCAATGGGGGATATGAGCTTCAACGAAGGGGGATAGCTGATATGAAGGGAGCCGGTGGAGCGAGTCCACTTTTCATCATCGATAATCCCATAGAGATAGTATGTACCGCTTGGCACGAAGACCGTTGGGGATGTCCGGAGGTTCCAGGTGTACTGTCCCCGTTCACCATCCGCGTTCTCTGAAATTCCAGACGCAATCAATGTACTCTGTTGCTTGATATCAGCGATGATCGAAAGATTCGGGTTCGTTGAATAATAGAGCGAGATGCTACCATCTGTCGCACCATATTTCCTATCATTCCAGGATATCAGATAGGTGCCACTACCTTCTTCTGTATCCTGTAAAGGAGACAGGTTGGAGATGTCCGGGATATGTTTCACTGTGACAAATCCAGAACTCCTGACCACGACGGTCCGCAGGATCTGAGTCTCCGGTTCACCAGGCTTTTCCACAACAATATCCTGAATGGCTGCATAGATGTAGTAATCGCCTTCGGCGACCTCAACTGTGTTGTTTCCCTCCAGGGTCGTCAACCACTCGAACTGCTGTGGCTGTGAACGCGTGCTGATGTCACTGCTAACCAAGATGACGCCCTCAAATCCTACTTGCGTGTTCAGTGATTTCATAGGAACAACAGGATCGCCATTGCTGTCTAGCGATTCGAGTGCAGCCTGAATACGTGGTGCCAGGAAGTCCTGATTCGAAGCGTACAGAGCGATCTGCGCATCCTCATTATCAGGGTCAGCCGCCTGGTATTGAATAAGATAACTGGCATCTGCAAGGTCGTCCTGTCCATCAGGTTCGAGAAGCGCAAGCGTTGGGGGAGCATTTCCAATGTAGGGGCCCTGTCCACCTCGATAAATCGTCCCGGTGACACCGGCGTTGGTAAACTGGAAACTCTCCATGCTGATGTCGACATCCAGAAGATCTCCTTGTCTAGCATCGGGAGGAGTCGCCGTTGTGACGACAAGGAGATAATGGTGTAGGCCAAGAACAGGCTCCTGTAGCTCGGTGAAACGTGCCGTTCGGTCTGTCGAGAAAGTTGCTGGAACCCCAAGGGCAACGTCGCCTGGATCGAGGGTGCCGAAGGTCTCTTCTGAGTCGTTCTGCTGTGGATTATCCCGGAATATCTGGATGCTATTGACAGCTTCCGGTTTTCCGGCGTTCGAGGCTGCGGACACTGTCAAAGATTGCCATTCATCACCACCTGCATTGGCCGTTAGTACGATGCTGACAATCTCAATGCGTTCACCAAAGTTGACATACTGCTCATTGTTCAGTGGCATGATCGCTATGTCTGTGACGCCGGAAAGATAGGGGCCACTCGCACCGAAGTAGCCGGCTGGCGGGCCTGTGGAACCAGCTTTGTCGAAGATGAAAGCTCCTGCTCCTATGGACACATCAATGAGATCATCGGGCGTTCCACTGCCAACGTGAGCGACCACAAAGGCCATCGCGGATCCTGTGATGCTCCGCCCCTCAAACAGGAAGGAGCCTCCACCATTGATTCTGCCAATATCGAACGTCACTCGTCCTTGTACGTAGGACTTGATTTCAGTGATAGGTTGGTCACCGTCATCCAGGATGTGATTGCCGTTATCCCAGAACACTTGGAGTCCGGTGACTGCATCATCATTTTCACCTGCATTGGTCACCGTTAAGGCTCGCCAAATATCCCCGGTCTCATCGTCTGTCAGTTCGATACGTGCGATGCCAACCCTATCCCCCGGAGAAACAAAGGATCCGTTGCTCAATGCAAGAACAGTGACGCTGTCAACAGTTGCAAAGACTGAAGAGCAGGTAACGACCAGTAACCCTAACAATAGACCTGCCGTACACCAACACCAATGACCCTTTGACATCCTTGTCCTCTCCCCGCTCTGTAGTTGGGACCTAGATAAAATTAAACAGCGATAGCCCTAATGTTCGAGCGCCTGATGATAACACTGCGGCATAGACACTTTCCTGTAAGCGGAAGTTTGTGATGACCTCAGTGATATCTACTTCTTCCACTGTGGAAAGCAGATTCTGGGTCGCATCCAGGTCATCAATGAGCCGATACTCATTCATTTCGAGACGCTGCATTCTTCCTCCTCCGTCTGCTTGGATATCCGCAATGCGTTTGTGGTAGCCCTCGAGTTGTTTTGACATGGCTCTTGCTTCTTCGATGCTCGAATGGCGGAGGGCGTCTCGAAGCGTAATCAGTGTATCGAAGAGGCTATCTTTCCCATCCTTAAAGATTTCAAGACCTGTGAAATTGGATGTGATCCAGTTGTTGAGACCAATCCGATGTCTATGTTTTCCCTCATCTCCGATGTAACGGACGCTGGTGATCTCATTTCCGTCGGCGCGGATAGCCTCAAAGGCAGGGGTATCTGTTTCGTTTCCCGCAAAAAGGGTTGCCCCGGCAAAAGAGGCATTACTGCTATCGACAACAGCCTCCACCAACTGATTGATCTCCGCGGCGAGAGCATCTCGTTCCGCCTGGTTCGCAGTGTCACTGATGCCTGCAGATGTGAGATCATTGACTCTGAGCAAGATATCCCCCACGTCTGCTAACACAGCATCTGCGGCCTGGAGGCGCGAACCTGCATGGCGATTATTTGAGAGAAACTGCTTCACCTGTGCTATGTTGGTTCGAAGCGTTAGGATGCGATTCGCGGTTGCCGGATCATCGGAAGGACGCTGGACATCACTTCCGGAAGCAATTTCTTCTTGCGCCTTGATAAGATTTGCGCTACTGCGTTGAACGTTACGCAGAAAATTGTTGAAGATAATACTATTGGTGACACGTGTGATTCCCATAAGACCACTCCATCCGGATTATCGAGTTATACCCATACGGTTGATAACCGTATCTATCATGGAATCGATAATCGTAATAAGGCGTGCTGCTGCTTCGTAGACATCCTGAAATCGAATAATGTTCGTTAGCTCCTCATCGAGTGAAACCCCGGAGATCGATTCCCGTCGGTTAAGCATCTGTTGCAGTACGAGATCAACGTTTTCAAGATTCTGTTGCGTTTGCGCGGCTTCAATGCCAAGCGAAGTGACCATGGATCCATAGAAGGCGTCCAGTGTAAGGGTTCCACCTGCCATGAAGGGCTGATTCTGTAGTTGAACGATTTCGAGCGCGTTGGTATTATCGCCCGGTGCTTGAGTCTGTGCGGCTGCTATGGTACCGACATCCTGAACGACTTCTGATGCAAGCGATACGACTTCAGCAGCACGCGACACGTCGATACTTGAGACAAATCCCTGGAGATCGCCGGGAGCCAAGCCTGTGTTGCCAGCGGATATTAGATTGGTCAGTGCCGGTTCTCTTTGTGCCCTACGATCTATGGTAAAACGTATCTCACCTGGGGCAGTTGGTTCCCTCTGAAATAGAACCTGAATTGCTTCTGCTGGACTCCCAGCAACCAGGGTAGGGTTATCTGAGATAGCCATCGCACGTCCTTGATCCAAACGTGCAAAAAGCTGATTTCCTCGCTGCTCAAGCTGAATCTGGTGTTCTCCCATCGGGATAGCAGCCCCAGGGAGTTTCAGATGGGATTCTGTAATACGGGTTCCCCCATCATCCAGTATTTTGATGAGTCCATTATTCAGCACTTCGACCTTCGCAGTACCTTCATAGAGACCGTCACTGGCGATGAACTCAAGTTGGGTGTCCGGATCCGCAGGTATCAACGTGAGCTTCTCGCCAATGTTTGCTGCAACGAGTTCTCCTCCCAGAAGAGAGGCGAAGAATTGGTCGTCAGCCTGAGTCAGTTCCATTTCATAAATGGGGGTGTAAGGTGTGAAGAAATTAACGTTGGTCGTATCCCCATCCAGTGAATATCCCTGACGGTGAATGGCGTTTACCTCTTCAACAAGCGTCGCAATGAGTTCATCCAACTGGCTCAGCAAGCTAGGGATGGCCACATCTCTTGCTGTAACGATACCACCAATCTCGCCTCCGGTGAAGTAGACTTCCGTGCCGTTCTCTGTTGCTACCCGGTTGTGCTCCTGTCCGAGAGTGATGTGTAGTTCACGAGCCCGGTTGCTTTGAACGAGTGGTACGCCTTCGATGCTAATGTTGACACTGCCGTTGTATAGTTCTGCAACTTCGATGTTGCTCAAAGAGGCAAGCTCCTCAATGAGAACGATCCGACGGTCTCGTAGGTCGTTGGCAGGTGCCCCGCTGCTTTCAACAGTAACGATCTCATCGTTCAGTTGCGCGATCAGAGCGGCCTTCTGATTGACCTCCGCAATCTTGATGTGAAGTTCGCTGTCCTGTTCGTTCTGTACCTCACGGAGACGGGCGTATAGGTTTCGGATATCGCCTATCAACATTTCGGCACGCTGTCTAAGATCAATTCGCAAAGCACGATCCGTTGGGTCTTGCGCCAGTGTTTCCCAGGCATTCCAGAACTCGCTGAACAGATGATTGATATCCGTAGTGGCGGAGAGTTCATTGAAGATGATCTCAAGGACATCGAAGACATCGCCCAGTCTACTAAATTTACCGACATCCTCTGTCATTTCGCGGATGCGCACGTCCAAGAACTTGTCGCGAACTCGGCTGATCGTGGCAATTTGAGTTCCTGTGCCAAGTCTAGCAGAATTTTGCTGACTACCGATGAGCGGAAGACTCGGAGCTGTTGTAATGATAGCCGTTTGACGGCTGTACCCAGGGGTATTGGCATTAGCAACGTTATGATCGCTTGTTTGCATAGAAACCTGCTGCGTCTGAAGTGCGCGTTTGCCAATTTCCAAGGCAGCAAAGATATTCGGCATGAACTGACTCCCTCACAATTCTTGGTTAAGAAGAACGGGCCCCCCTGATCTAGGACGTTTGCCCGTTCTGTCGTAAGACGGGCTACCATAGCTCTCCTCCGCAAATGCGTTCAGACAGAACCGCGTATATTCAAGTGATGTGCTTACCAGTTGCGTGATCTGATCATTCACTTGTTTGAGCTGATGATGCAGTTGATAGAGACGAGACGTAAGCTGATCGATCTTATTTACCATCGGCTGGGGCACATACTCCTTGAGTAGATCCAGTCTCCATTCGCCATCAGGAATATTGAATTGCTCCTTCACTCGATTGAGGATCTCGTCTCGCACTTGCTCAGCCTGTTGAATTGACTGTACCTGCTGATTTTCCTCTTTGATTATCTCGGCCAGGTTATAGTGATCGCCATCGACAATGGCCTGTCTTTCACGGCCCAGAATGGAAAGCAATACTTCATACAATGAGGTTTCTACCTCGAAGGCAGCAAGAAGCTCCAATGCGACCGACTGAGACATTGCTGAATCCCTCGTAAATCCAGTTATTATTTTTCATTGTCGACCGTTTTTGTGAATGCTTGAGTCCTCTTTAGCGACTCCGGGCAACTTGAAGAATCGCAACCTCTGTCGCTTCATCCTGAGCGAGCAGAGCACGTTGGCTTGCTTCATACGCACGTAGCACGGATATCATATCCACCATCTCAGTGATGACATTGACATTGGAACGTTCCAGATAACCGGAACGTACTATGGTACCAGTGGACATTGGAGATACAGTGGTTCCTGGTTGTGATACGTAAAGACTGTCCCCTTGCTTGACCAGGAATCTTGGATCGATACCGGCGATTTGCAGCCTCACGAACGCATTGCCACCAGTGAACAGCCGGCCATCTTCATCAATCTGAACGTTGGATGATGGCAATACGATGGGACGGTTCTGGGTGTCGAGGACAGGCTGTCCTTCTGTCGTAATCAATTGCCTCTGGGCGTTCAGTTGGAAACTCCCATTACGCGTATATCGAGGCCCAGTGGACGTCTGTATCACAAAAAAACCTTTGAGCTGAGGCTGATTAGGTAGCGGCGGAGGATCCACAATCGCCAGATCCAGAGAGTTGGCCGTATATTGCAGTGATCCTTGCGCAAAATCCTGTGCCACTTCCGAGGGGAGTACCCCTGTGCCAAGTTTACCAATGATGGGACGACGATCCATCTTGAGAGATGGTGTGATCTGTTCCAGATCATGAATCCGCCGTAATAGCATGCTCGGAAAGGCTTCGGACAGGGTGACATCCCGCTTATAACCAGGAGTATCGAGATTGGCCAGATTATTGGCAATACTATCCTGACGTTGCAGCCCGTTCAGCATCCCGGAAGCAGCGATATACAATCCGCGGGTCATCGACTAATCCTCCGTTAACGCTTGATACCCAGCGCTTCAATCAGGATCTCATCCGTCGTGGTGATCATTCGAGCATTCGCTTGAAAACCACGTTCGGCGATGATGAGATCTGTGAACTCCTCCGTAAGATCCACGTTCGACATTTCGAGGGTTCCCGCTTCAATGGCACCAAGCCCTGATTGACCTGCCATACCATAGACAACGTTGCCGGAACTCAGGGATGATACGAAGAGGGTGTCACCGGTACGTTCCAAGCCACCGGGGTTCGGGACTTGAGCTACAGCGAGTTGTGCAATGATACGCGAAATACCATTGGTGAATATCCCCGCGATGTTGCCTTTGCCGTCAACACGGAAAGAGTCCAGAACCCCCGGAGGAAGCCCATTCTGACTAATGCCGGCAACATCGAAATCCGCGGCAAGCTGGGTGACATTGTCAAACATCCGCGTATCTACTTGCATCTCGACTGATTCGGCCCCATCCGCCGGAGTATACGCAATTGTCTCTAGCGGAGGAGTAATATTGACGTTTCCTGTTCTCGCATCTACCTGTAAGCCTCCGCTCCCTTGAATACGGCTTCCAGCTTCAATATTGCTGATATCAGTTACTTCCCATTTCCACCTGTTCTCGGCAAGTTTTGTGAAGGTAAGTTCCAAATCATGAGCTTCCCCAAGTGAGTCAAACACAGTCATTGAAACAGCCCGATATCGACCGATTGTATTCAGCTCTACAGTACCTGCACGGATCTGATCGCCGAAGCGAACCTGAATAGTGCCACCTGCTGGTCGTCCACCCAATGTGCCGCTTTGCAGTGTGTAAGCCCCATTGGGAAGCACATGTACGATATTACCACCATTAAAGGATGCACCAAACAAGCCTCCTCCTAAGTCTGTGATGGTGAGGACCTGTCGTCCACTCCCCAGATTACTTACAGGGGGGACTGATGCAATGACAGCGGTATCACTTGTCAACCCTGTCTGTCCCACACTTGAGACAGTTGAACGGATCGGATCCACCTGGACAGCAATATCACCTGCGGCCGTCGGTAACTCATCAAAACGTACCTGCAGCGTTTTATCGACATCACCACGCGTCAGGGACACATTTCCTGCAGCACGCACTGTAGGGCCTGCATCAAGGCGTGCTACGAGATTTCCCTGTCCATCAGATTCAATGGATATCGTATGGATACCATCCTCGAGATTGCTGGTTGCAGGAACGCTCAGGACATTGGCTGTGCTGAGCTGGGTAAACAGCTCATTTGTCGTAGCGTTCAGGAGGCTAACCTGGCCCTGGCTCACTTGAATGCTTGCAGTTCCTCCCTGAGTGATGGTACCGAGGTTCACTTGAAGGGTCTGATCTGTGATAGCAGGGATCAGATCGAGCGTTTGCCCCACAACAATGGGCACCGCATTCCCACCCTCCATGGATGCAACAAATCCTTGCGCCGGCGCAGTAGCCTGAGACACTGTAACTGTGTGTTCACCGAGGGCAATGTTGTTCAGGCCGGGTAATGTGACTTCCTGAATGCCAACTTCGAGTCCTCCAGAGATAATTGATGCGCTTCCTGCACGAGCATCAAGGTTACCTCCATAGATCACTTCATCTGTGGCACGCGCGATCTTTTCTCCCAGAGGGAGCTGGATGTTTCCGGGGCTGCTGGAAGTATTAACCTGTCCCGTGGCGTCTGCCATCCACCCTTGCACTGTGAAGCCATTGGGAGCATAGATGAAATTCCCTTCCGCATCTACATTGAAATTGCCCGACCGAGTAAGGACGAAATCTCCATTACCGCCTGTCTCTAAAGCGGCTCCGTTTTGGAGTACGAAGAAACCATTCCCGTTGATGGAAAGGTCGGTTGGATTACCGGTTGCCTGAAGGCTGCCCTGAGTATGCAAGGTATCTATGGAAGCGAGATGTACTCCCATACCGATCTGCATTGGATTGATACCGCCCGTTGTCTCGGTTGGTGCCTGCCCAGACACCAACATTCTGTTGAACATTTCACGAAATATTACTCGTGATTTCTTGTAACCTGCGGTATTGATATTTGCGAGGTTATTGCCAATGATCTCCATCCGAAGTTGATGGTTCTTCAGTCCTGAGATTGCAGTAAAAAGCGATCCAGTACTCATTCCCGTCTCCTTATTGATTTTATGCTTGACCAATGTTCATTGCGGCAAAACTCATATCCCGTGCAGAAGATATGACTGCGGCATTCGCTTGGTAGGCTCTCGTAGCTGAAATAAGGTCCACCATCTCAGTAACCGTCTGGACATTCGGATAACGTACATAGCCTTGAGCATCTGCATCCGGATGCCCCGGTTCATATTTCAGGCGCAGGGGAGTTTCATGATCCTCCTCAATACGCACAACGGCAACACCCTGCTGAGATAGTCTTTCCGCGAAAACAACACGTTGGCGTCGATATGGTCCCGCACTCGGGTCTCCCTGTTTCCCCCTCGTCGTACTGACATTAGCGATATTGTTGGCTATCACTTCCATACGCAAGCGTTCGGCAGTTAGTCCCGATGCGCTTGTTTCGATAGCAGACAGAAAACTCATCGAATGATCCTCCGATTCCTAAACAAACACGGCACTATCAATATTGGTGAATACATTGCGTTGCAGATTCGATTGATCGATGGCTGTAATCACTGTGCGATTCTTAACACTCACAATGAGAGCAACGTGATCTAGCAGTACCAGCGTGTCTTTCGCACCTTTTGCTTGTGCCAGCTTTACGCCATTTTGAATGCGAACTATATCTTGTTCGCTGAGATGAATATTACGAATTCGCATGCGTTCCTGTGCGTGAGCACTAAACTTGATGCTATCTGGCCCGGCCAGTCGTTTCTGCAACAATTGATTGAATTTGGCCTGGCCGGATCTCTTGGTCCTCTGTTGCGTTGAGACGGCTTCAGGGCGAATCGTGCTGTGGACAATATCCGTCTTACGGACCATGAGTCGATCACTCACCTTCCAGAATGGTTTGGAGCTGTGGCAGGGCTACCTGAAATTCTTGCTGATCAGTCTGGACAAGTAGAACCGGTTCGTTACTACTCATCCGGACTTGCTTTACGATGCCGGAGAGTACTGTGCCGGTCTCGCCATCCAAGAACTCAACTTGCTTGCCGAGGAGTATCGCTGATTGGGATACCGTATCCAGGAACAGTTGCGCCTGGAAACTTTCGTTCAGGTTTTGCATCTGTTCGAGTGTGCTAAACTGGGCCATCTGCGCTATGAATTGTTGATTGTCAACAGGGTTTAATGGATCTTGATGTTGTAGTTGTGTCACGAGTAACCGTAAGAAAGCTTCTTTTCCAAGCGTTTGCTGGAGAATACGCTCAGGGGCTGTCTGTTCCTCGATTGTAGGGGATTGCCCTATCGCAAAGATGGATTCCAATTCACATCCTCCTCTGTTTCCTATAATCGATAATCTACGATGCGACGTAGTTGTATGCTGTCTATGGGATCCGGGAGTTCCACCTGAGAACTATGTTCTCTGGGCCCACGGGCGAAACGAGGCTCCTTGGGTATATGTTGTGGGTCGTGGTCAGAATAGCCCATGAACTGCCGGGCATTCGAGCCGACGGACACATCGAACCGCTGTACCTGAATCCCCTTGTTTTGAACAGCCATCTGGAGATCTTGCAAATGATTTCTGACAATATCTGCAACTTCATGAGTGTCTGTACGAATTTGGAGTGTAAGCTGATTCTCACGTATGGTAAGCTGAAGATCCAGACGGCCAAGCTCAGGTGGTTCTAACTGAATCCTTGCAGTCTGTTGGGTCTGGCTGAGTTGAATTTCCAGCTTGTGTAGGATTTGGCCCCAGATTTTCGTCTGATGAGTAGTTGTTATCTTCGCTGCATCTGTGGCACCATAAATCGCTGAAGACGTGGGAACTGAAACTTGCTTCGATGGATTGACTGATGGCCACATGTTGTCTTTGAGTTGCTGATGCAGTGCTCTCTCAAACGGAAGAGAATCTGTACTCTCTCTATTCCCTTGAATGGTTGATGTGAGTGAACCTTTGTGGGAGTATGCTTCTCGGCCAACAGAATTCCCATATCTTGAGAAACCATCGTCCACTTTTTTCACGCGGGAACCATCCTGCACGAGAGACTTTTGGGTGCTCTCTAACTCCGTGGTAACGAATTCTGAAAACTTGCGATCATCTGCTGTAACCACACTCGCCCCTGGACCGTTGGCGGACTCAACAGTTCGAATAACCATATCTTGTAACACAGAAGATTCGCTAGAGGAACGGGGCAGAGGATTCTGAGGTGGGGGAGCGTTCTTTGCATCATGACCGTTCAACATATAACGAGATGCCGCCGCATGGCCCTTCACCGTTTCAGTAGGGGCATCCGATTTAGAGTGAGATCTCCCTTGCTGAGGATTCACATCTTCTGTGATCACAGGGTTTTTGCTGAGGAAATGCTCAACAGCAGATCTTTGAGGCTCAGTAATCTCTGTCGAAACCGCTGTCTCTGCAGAAACGAGGCCCTGTGAGGAGATCGCCTGGGATTGAGCAGACCCTTGTCCCTGCTGGATCAGTGACTTTGCCAGCAGGGACGGAATATCAGTTTCAGTTACTGACGGCGCTTCAGCCACTATCGATTGTTTTTCATCTATACCCACGACATCGACGGACGGCAACTCGGTTCGCAGTTCTGTGAGTTCTCCACTGGCAAGATGCACAAGCTTCCCATTGTCAGGAAAACTTGCTTCGCGTCGTATCGGATCCTTCAGAGTACCAGCCGAGTCAACAACAGGTTCTCCTTGAATCATTGGGACATCTTTGCTAGACAAATCGGCATCGCTTGCCATCTCAACTGACAAACCTTGTCCAATAGCTTCACTTATATACTCTGATGACTTGACCGATAACGATACTTCCTCGGATAACGATACTTCCTCGATGGCTCCGCGTAACTGTTCGAACAGGATCTTGCTGAGTCCGACACCACCTGCCTCGGCCATTAATTGAGCGTATTCTTGATCCAGCATATCAACAAATATCTTCTCAGCAGGACTATCTCCAAAAAGAGAGGCTTGATCTGCCTGAACGCTTTCCCGCATCTGCTTCAAAAGCGTATGAATGAACAGCGACTCAAACTCTTGCGTTGCTGTTTTCAATTGCGCTTCTTTAGAAGAAAGCTCATCTCCCATTTTCGATAGGATGGATATTGACTGAATCGGATTCATTACGCTCATTCTCCACCTAACATTGCAATGATTTCTTACATCACGATGATCTCTGCCTGTAATGCCCCGGCAGCTTTCATCAGCTTTAGAATTTCAACCAAGTCACGTGGTGTTGTGCCAACAGCATTGAGAGCACGAATGACATCCTGCAGATCGGACCCCTGTTCCGGTATATCAGCAATCTCAAGCAACATGTCACCATGTGCAATGGCGACTTTCGAGATTCGGACCTTTTCGCTGATGATAACGGTACCTGTCCGTTCGTTGATAACAACACGGGCTGGAACATCGGGGGTCACACGAATTTCGTGGATGGTTGCGATAAAATCAACGAGATGCTTCTGAAATCCAGCGGGCACTCGGATCATGACCGTACTATCATCAACGGCTAGAGCCGTGTCGGCCCCGAGTGCTTCATTGATCGCCTTGGTAATCAAGGCAACGGTCATAAAATCGGGATCATGAGCACGCAGTGAGAGCATTTGCGTTTGACTGAGTTGTTCGGGTACATCACGTGAGATCAGACCACCGCTGAGTATCTTTCCCGTTGGATTCACTAAAGATCTGCCTCTCGTCCGTTCTTTTTTCTCCAACTCAAGGCGTCCCTGCGCAGAGGCATATACATGTCCATCTGCTCCTCTCAATGGGGTAAGCAAAAGCAGTCCACCAGCAATCTGCCGGGCATCGCCGATCGAGGCAACATGCACATCGATGCGGTCTCCTTCGCGTGCGAAGGAGGGGATTTCGGCTGTCACGACAACTGCTGCGGCATTGTTGGCCTGAAGTTCATTCAGAGATATCTGCAATCCCATACGTGAGAGCATATTGATGATCGATTGGCTTGCAACGATGGTTCGGTTACTATCACCTGTTCCGGGTAGTCCTGCAACGACTCCGAAGCCGATGAGTTGATTCGCTGCAATCCCTTGAACATCAGCGACATCCTTAATGCGTACTTCAACTGACTCAGCGGATAGAGGCAGCCATAAGATCCCTACGATAAGGATAAATCCTAGACATTTCCTCATGCGATACTCACCTCTGTTTCAGAAAAGTCGCGAGACGAAGGAACCTATGACTCGAAAAGGCCAAGTGATAGTCTGTACCACACGCCCGTGTTTCTGCTTGTGAACGAGATCCCTGTATTCAATGCGCGCATCTGCAAGAGCGGATGAACGCACACTATTATCAGGGTTGATATCTGTGCGTCGGACCAACCCTTGGATGATCAGTTCCACATCATCCTTGTTTATCACAACACGCTGATGCCCTTCAATACGCAGCACATCATTTTCCAGAACTTCCACAACTCGTGTGGTGACATTTGCAATGAGATTGGTCTGTTTGCTAGTGCTTCTGCTCCCCGAATAATTGGAAGAACCGCCAACACTCAGATCCGCTCCACCCATTGGTATGAAGCGTAGAAATCCTGTACCGTCCTGAATGCTCGCATTCCCTTTTAGCCCTGCTTCCTTACTGCGCCCTGTTTTGGTACTCTGAAGGGCTTTAGCATTTTGCACAACGATAACTGTGACCAGATCGCCGACCTTGGCAGCTTTGACATCCGAATAGAGCGTATCGCCCCACCCTCCCTCTTCAAACAGAGAACCTGCATTCCCAAACCAGGGCAATCCCAGCATCACCAACACGATCCAGACATATCTATTCAGCATAAGGAGATCCTTATTCCAGCAGCACACGAGCTAGTGTTGAGGAAACAACCTGAGCCTTGATCCGTTTTCCCGTGGATCCATTGAGAAACTCGACCATCTCACCATACCCGGCTGAGTTCAACGCTTTCCCCAGAAAACGCAGGCAAACACGGCGAATCTGTATCTCAACCTGAACAAGCTTTCCCCGTTCGATAATCGGGATACGCTCCACTCTCCGGGTGGTGAGTATACTGCCAGTGGGCATATCTTGACGTGCTCGGTAGTTATGGAGTTGATCTATTGAAGTCAAAGGTTCCCCAACGATACTTGCAGCATCCTGTGATAGTTTCTTGAAATCCAGAGACTGTAGGGGGGATCCACGGCGGATGGGCTTCTTGGCCACCCAGACATCATTATACAGATGTATTTCCACAGGAACCTGGACAGTACGCAGACGGTTTTCCCCTAGAAGAACATCGACAGTAATTGTCGATCGACCATATCGTGGGATAGACATTTTGGTATGGGGAGACAATCGCAAGTGTCCTGTGGTCACTGTTAGAGGCTTGGGTTTTTGTATCACGCGGATAGTGAATTGAGCATCCTTGATTGGGTAATGCCGGCGAACAAAATCAATAACAGAAGACGTGATCTGCTCAGGTGAGACCTCCTGGGAATCTGTGGAAATGACAACTCGCTCAGGTGCTTGAAAATCAATATCTTGCTGATCAATCCCTGCTGCCCTTAATCTCGCAAGCACGACGCCAGGGTAAAGGGTGATACTACGTCCCGGCGCAGGCGCATAGGCCACTGAAATAGCAGCCAGTTGCTTAAACGTTGCCGCATCCTGAATTTCCAGATCCGCTATTTCCCCCAGTGTCACTTGCGAGCCTGAAACAACAGACTCAGCTCTCAATGACACGTGAATATCACCAGCATAAGCAGGCGTGCTCAATATTAGCAAGATGATTAACCAGTAGCTCATCTGACCAACCTATGTCGCTGTTCAGCTCACTCTATCGACGTAATTGATTCGCTGTGGCAAGCATATCGTCCGATGTCAAGATTGCACGCGAATTAGCTTCATATGCCCTTTGGGCGGTGATCATGCGCACCATCTCTTCAACCACTTCGACGTTGGATAATTCGAGAAACCCCTGATTCATAATACCAAATCCTTGCGAAGCGGGAGTTCCCGTGCTAGCTTGCCCAGATGCATTGGTTTCGGCATAGAGATTTCTTCCTATGTTTTCCAATCCTGCAGGATTCACAAATCGGGCTAGTGTGATTTGACCTATTGATTGTGGTACGGGGCTTCCACTCGTGATGACGGATATTGTGCCATCCTTACTCACAATCGTGTCAAGCGTATCTGATGGTATCGTGATATTATCTGCAAGACGAAAGCCATCCACTGTGACGAGTTGGCCTTGGCTATCCGGTTGAAAGGCTCCGTCACGAGTATAATAAATCGTCGTGCCATCGGCCCCCAGAACCTGGAAGAACCCATCACCTTCAATCATCAGATCGTACTTCTGCTGGGTCGCTATTGGATTCCCTTGAATGAATAGCTTCTTGGTGCCTGCAGAACGAACGCCATGTCCGACCTGCAAGCCATTTGGTGTCTGTGTTCCTTGCGCAACGGGAGCCCCAGGGGCTCTGATAGTCTGATAAAACAGATCCTGGAAGTCGATCCTGGTTTTCTTGAACCCGGTGGTGTTGACATTGGCAAGATTGTTCGCAATCATATCGACATTCATCTGCTGGGCACGCATCCCAGAAGCTGCTGTCCACAACGCTCGTATCAAAGAAAGGCTCCTTTCCACAAAGATAAACCCACAGCGCATCTGAGACAAACCACCTGCTGCAGGTGCATCTCATTCACACCAGATCTTTCTGCCAACCCGGGACATGGTCCCGGTAAAACAGAGAAACCTATCTAATATTAGATGCCATATAAGGAAAGATACGGGGATTTCATGAAGTATAAAAGGAAAGAAATCTGGCGAGATCCTGAATTGCCTCAATCAGTCAGCAATTCAAAGCTTCTGCAAAGCAGTCCAGCTATCTCAAACTGAATCTCACTCTCCCGCAAAACTCACATCTCGATGGGTGCATTCACCTCCATTCAAATTCATACCATCCACAATATAGCACAGATTGATGATTCTGTCAACTCCTTTTCTCAGAAATTCCAGGGCAACCCCATATGAACACATATGCTGCATTTGCACAGGAATCTGGTTTCCTGACCCCAGTGTTCATCAGGGATCAGATCCCGTGACTGGCGATTGTTGAGCCAAATGAGGTTGCCCTGTCAAAACCCCCAAAAGAAATATTTACCATAAGTAATTTCAATCTCCAGGGGGAGATTCTCTTCGATCTGACGGAAGTGCGGAAGTGCGGAAG
>JAJRTO010000424.1 GCA_024278235.1 Candidatus Poribacteria bacterium | reverse complement strand
GGATCCTGCTCCATGCCAGACGTGAGGGTTGTAAGTTCTCGATGCGCGAAGCCATCGAACGCATGAAGGCACAAGGCGTCTGGCTGAGTGACCGTGTCATAACATTCGCCCTAATGCAAGCCGGCGAATTGCAGTAATGCCATGCTTGACACACAAACATTTGGAACGTTAGAACGTTGGAACGTTAGAACGTTAGAACGTTGGAACGTTAGAACGTTAGAACGTTGGAACGTTAGAACGTTGTCTCTCCGCAGCCCAGATGGTATTATCATGGCGTTGAATCACGATACGACAGGATTCGGCGCACAGTGAGAAAGAAGGTCACGCAATGTCGCCCACAGTTACCATTGAAATACCACGGGAGATCCTGCATGCCACTCGTATGACCCCAGAAGAGATAAGGTGTGAATTGGCACTCCATCTGTTCCAACAGGGCAAGATCTCTTTCGGCAAAGCTCGGGAGATGGCCCGCATGAACACCTGGACTTTCCAGCAATTGCTGGGTAGTAGAGGAATATCGGTCCACTATGATCTTCAGGATTACGAGGAAGACCTGACAACATTGAAGGAACTAGGTCGGCGATGAGCATTGTGAAGTGGGGGTGATTCCACCGATAAATATGGCAATGAAGTTCCTTGCACGTTTGGTTGTGGTTCTTGCTGGTGTTGCGATACTCTACCTGAGTGCACCTCACAAGCATCCCTGGGGCATGAAGTTCATCGAAAGTTCGCTTAGCGAGGACACACAGATCCAGGTCCGCCACCCGAAGGTTGATCTGGCGTTCTCTGCGGATACTCTTGGCAAGTCCATCGCATTACTCCTCCTCGGCCTTATCGTCCTATTCCCTCGTGTTCGGCGAAGCCTGCGCCATCTGTGGTCACAGCCACGCCGACTGATCCTTCTGGCGTTTGCGCTTGGCTACCTGCTCTTCACACTCAAACCAACCCCTAATGGTTGGGGGATCATACTCTATCTGATATTTGGCACGCTGGGAGTGGCGATGGTCCTCATCGGACTTGCGCCGCTACTGACCTGGATCATGGACAAATGGCAGAACAGAGGCGAGCGGATTGTTCAGTGGTTTTACAACATGCCGGCCTGGCGGATCCTCGCAGTGCTTTTTCTATTCTCCTTCACAGCAATGAATCTCGGTTCCTACTTCATTTTCGAGCGTATCCCCCATATTCAGGATAGCATAGGACAGGTCTTCCATGGCAAGATATTTCTCCTGGGGAAACTCACAGCATCCTCTCCGGAACCGAGAGAATCCTTCAACTTCACCCATATCATCAACAACGGCAAATGGTATTCCGAGTATCCCCCGGGACATTCGCTGCTGATGAGCATAGGGCATCTGTTGCATGCCCCCTGGATCATCAATCCACTGTTCGGTTCTCTGAGTATTCTGCTGCTCTATTTCATCGGGAAAGAGATGTACGATGAACGGATCGGCAGACTCAGCGCGCTTCTGGGTGCTCTCTCTCCATTCATTGTCTTCATGTCTTCCGAATTCATGAACCACACGACCACCCTGTTTTTTACCGAACTGTTCCTGCTTGCATTTGCTCGAATGATGCACCGGTGGAAGATACGGGATGCCCTCTTAACAGGTTTCGCCCTAGGATACGCGTTCAACATTCGCCCGATGACAGCGGTTGCCATCGGCCTGCCCTTTGCTCTCTATGCACTATGTCACTTTATCCGTGAGATGTTTCGATCACGCCCACAGGCTCTCCACCGGGGGATACGCTGCCTGGTTGCCATGATCGTGTTCGGCGTGATGGTTGGTGCCTTTCTTGGGTTCAACTATCTCACGAATGGCGATCCTTTTCTAACGGGATATGAGGTGTTGTACGGTAAAGGACACAATCCCGGATTTGGACATAGCGGTTGGGGGGAGCCTCACACCCCTCAGAAGGGTTTCACACAGACGCTCAACAATCTCAACGCGCTCAACAAGTATCTGTTTGAACTCCCCATTCCGTCGTTGCTCTTTGCCCTCTTGGCGGTTGCCTCGACACGAAGCCGGGTGTGGGATTGGCTGCTCCTCGCGTATCCATCCTCGATGGCCCTGGCCTACTTCTTCTACTGGTTTCAGGACTGGTGTTTTGGACCGAGGTTCATGTTCGCATCCGCCGCTGCTTTTATACTCCTGACAGCACGGGGAATTGTCGCGATACCCCACATCGCTCATGAACTGCTCGGAATCGATAGCAAACAGCGCGTGGGAGGTACGGTTGCCATTGTGCTCGTCTTCTGTTTCAGCCTGGGGTTTGCGTCGAATATCCCTGTACTCATACGAACTTACTCGAATAACTACTGGGGAGTCAACGCCCAGGTTCTCAAATCTGTTCGGAAGATGGACATCCAGAACGCCGTTGTGTTCGTTAAATCCTATTATGGAAGTGTCTTCGCTGCGAATCATCCACGCCTTGAATCAGAAGTGATCTACGCCAGGGATCTCGGTGAGGAAAAGAACAGAACATTGATGGTACAGTTCCCAGACCGACAGTTTTATCTTGCGGATGGAGATTCTGTTGTGCCATATCCCACGGAATGATTGATGCAAAGGAGGTCTCATAACATGTTACTATCGATTTTGATGTTGGCTTCTTTCTATGCGTTCAGTCCTGCACAGACCACCAGTGGAAACCTGACGCTTTCTATTGCGGAGCCGCCGTCCATTCTGGCACTGGAACAGGAGATTCCAGTCATAGTAACGCTCAAGAATGACGGGGACGAGAAGGTGAAAGGACAGGTGCATCTCAACGTGATCGACCGTTGGCGAGTGGTAGGAGACTCCACCCGGGATTTCCAGATAGGTCCGGGGGATTCCCAGGAGATGACTTTTTTGTGTGTGCCCGGTAAGGGCACTTATGCTGCTCACTATCCGATCCATGCGACTGCCACTGTTGACACCGCCGATGGTGAGAAAAAGCTGCATACCGTATGGGTCGTGGAGGTCCCCAGCGATGCTCTCCTCGCGTCAGATGTGCCAGCCAGGCAGCAAGAGGTTATCGCACTACATGCGTCGGGTGTATTGAGTCTGGCATCTCTGAATAGGGCTCGAGTTTCCTTTCGCGTTGGGGATGCTGGGGATGTCGTGGAATTACCGGTGGGTTGGACAGGTTCGGACCCCGGGACAGGGACCTCTGTGTTCCGAAGAAATGTCCACCGGGGAGAGCAACGTTCAGCCATCGGCGTCCATCCACCCTGGCGTACCGGCTGGGGCGTGACCTGGATCGAATACCTGATACAGTTGCCGGAGATCACGCCGATCCGGCTCGATTTTGCGACGGCGATCCGCGATCACGTGCCGGACAGGGAACCTCCCAGCGATGGGGTTCAGTTCGAGATATGGGCGGCATCCGGGGAGACCGATGCCTTCGAGCAGGTCTTTGTGCGATTCTCAGATGCGAAACGCTGGGAGGAAGCAGAAGTGGATCTGAGTAAATTCGCAGGGCAGACGATCCGCCTGCGGCTGCTCACACATCCCGGCCCCGCGCACGATACCACCTGTGATCAAGCCTATTGGGCCGATCCTATCCTGCTCGCAGGTGCTTCACCACAGACGGACGAGACAGATCAAGCACATCGGGTCCGGCTCTTCGACAGCAAGAAGATGGCACAACAGGCCGTACAGGGAGACATCAGCGAACAAAGTTGGCAGTTGGCCGATAGCATCGGCGTTGCACTGATTCCAGGACGTTACGGAATCGTCGATAGCATATTGAGCTTTGCGACCCCAAAAAACACCTCTCCGGAGAATGTCCTCACGTTTGAAGGTTGGCGGATAGAAATGGATGGACGCCGTATTGGAGATTGGCGGAGTGGATTTACCTACGGAGATCCGAGAGTGGAAGGGGACACCTGGATCCTTCCCATAGTGGATGGCGAAAAAGAACTGAGACTGGTAACCCGCGTCTGGAGTGGACCGAATGGCTGGCGTGTCCGGTTCGTACTGGAGGGGATGGCTCCCAACGAGCAGGGACAGCCAAGACTGACGCATATCTCGCTTGGATCTGTGGATCACAAGGTTCATCGACTTTATGCGGGGCATGGCAATGTGCTCGAAGCCCCGGGAAAACTCAGACTCAGATACGACGGATTCAAGCTTTCCACCTCCTTTGCCGGGTTTGACTTCACCAATGGGCTGAGCATGGTACAGGCAACGGATATTCCGCCGGATGCCGTTGTCGTGGACCCAGAACGGCAACTCGCCACATTGGAGGCGCATCACAACGTGACCTTCACTCTGGTCCCTTCCACGGACGGTGCTTTCGATGCCGCGCGGAGATACCGTAACATTGCTCAACTCAGCGCCGGTGGAGGCGTTCCGAAATTGCTCGGAAAAATGGCTCTCGATCAATGGGGTGGTGATTATGCCAGGGCGGCTGAGGATCTGGAGAACGCAGCTCGCTATGGACTGACAGATACCGTGTTTGTCAAGCACGTATGGCAGCGCTGGGGATACGATTACCGCCTGCCAGACATCTATCCGCCGGCCGGAGACTGGGATGCCTTTCAACGCATGGTGGATGCATGCAAACGGAACGGTATTCTTTTTGCTCCCCATGACAACTATATCGACTTCTACCCGGATGCGACGGGTTTCTCCTATCAGCATATCATCTTCAATCCAGATGGCACACCGCAACGCGCCTGGTACAACAAGGGGCGTCAGGCCCAGAGCTACCGATGGCTTCCCCATGCATTCCAGCCCTGGATGGAACAGAACCTCCAGAAGATCCAGGATGCCGTTGCTCCGACAAGTTACTTCATCGACGTATTCAGCGCGATACCTCCTGTGGATTACTATGATGAAGCCGGACGCTTCTATCCGAAGATGGTCACGATCAAAGCATGGGGTGAGGCGTTCGACCGGGTACGTGAACTGTTTGATGGCGCACCCACTATCAGTGAAGCGGGACATGATGCGCTGGTAGGTCATCTCGATACGGCAGAAGCGGATCATCAGGGCTGGACGCCTGAAAATCGTCAATGGTCGTGGGATGTCCCTGCTGAAGATGGAGAACGCATTCCCTGGCACGATATGGTCACACACGGGAAGTTCGTCTTGTTCGCTGGAGGGTTAGGTAACCGCTATGCGGGTGCTGGTACTCAGGAGATGCACGGTTATGGCAGCGATGATTATCTATCGATGACCGTATTGGGAGGACGCAGTCCCATGTGTGATGGGCCATTCAATCGCAGGGCTGTCATGACGTACTGGTTGTTACACGACATCTGTTCAGAACTCGCCAAGCGAGAGATGACTCAACACACGTTCCTACAGGACAACATCCACTTACAAGCTGTCCGTTTCGGCAAGGATGCATCGGTCGTTGTGAATCGATCATCCGCTGATTGGGATTTCGAGGGACAGACACTCCCATCGTACGGTTTCTTTGCTCAAGCAGGCGATCAGATCGCAAGTGTCGTTCGTCGAGATGGAGTTATCAGTGCTTATGCAGAAGGGCCGGGCACGCTGTTTGTCGATGCGCGTCCTCCGGAGCACTTCGGTGGGATTCCGATCTATGTGGAGATCCTCGGCGTCGAGTCGCTCGGGGGTCGCCGATTCGCCCTCCTCAGCCGTTGGGTGATTCAATCTCCTGTGAAGGAGCCTGGCACAACTTTCGTCCATTTCACCAATGCGACAGTGAACCCCAACAGTGAGCAGATCGCATTCCAGGCTCAATTTGCCATTGGGCAGGAACAGTGGCAAGATATCGGTATCTACGAGGTTCGAGCTGAGGGCCGACTTCCTGAAAACATCCCCGCTGGAGATTACGGCATCCGCTTTGGCATCTATCAGCCGGAGCAGAGAGGACGACGACTGATCATCCCGGGTCCGCGAGATCGGACAAACCGACGGATCGGTGGAACGCTTGTGGTTACGGAAGGGGAGGACGGCGACCTGTCATTCAGCTATGAACCATCGCCGCCCGATGAAGCCACAGAACGGCTCAACCTCACTCGGCAACTTGTCGATTTTGGCCCACTTATGACGAACGGAGCATTTCGACTGCTGAAGGATGAAAAACTGCTGATCCCACTCCCCGAAAGCGCTGACTTTGAGGTGATACTCAACCTGGACAAGTTGCAATTCCCACCGATCCAAAAGGTTGAAGCACTCGATACGAACGGCCAACCAATAGGCGAGGTAGAGATCCATACGCAGGATGAACTCCTTCATTTCACCGCGGAGCAGGACGTGTTTGCTTATCGTCTGATACCATAGGAGACCACGATGCATCAAAAGAACCGCTGGTTCACGTTCCCTTTCTTTTTTGCTTTCCTTTTCTTTTTTGCATTTCCCCTTTTTTCCTACGCCGATGCATCCGGCCAGGTTCCGGTCCACCTGGTACTCCTGCACCTGAACGATACCCACGGGCGATTTCTTCCTCGTGATACACAGGAGGGGGGGAGCGTTGGGGGTATGGCACGTCTCGCCACATTAGTCGATCAGATACGCGATGCCAACCAAGGTAGCACGCTTCTGCTTCATGCCGGAGACATCTTTTCAATGGGGGGCCCTTCAACTATCTATTACGGTGGCGAAACGAACATGATGGTGATGCAGGCTATCGGTTACGATGCGTTGACCCCGGGGAATGGAGAATTTTACTTTGGTGTGGACAACCTAAAACGGCAGACCGCATTGGTGCAGTTTCCTGTCCTTTTGGCGAATGTGGTCCGTAAAGAGGACGGAACCCGGCTTTTCCAACCTTATGTGATAAAGGAAGTCGGTGGCATCAAGGTTGCCATATTGGGACTGGGTTTTGTGCGGGTAAACCATCCGTCCGGTCGTCTTCTTGAACTCCAAGACGTCATCGCCACGGCCAAAGAGTTCGTTCCGAGCCTGCGCCGTCAAGCCGATCTGATCATTGCCCTCACACACATTGGTCGCGGGCAGGACAGACGCCTGGCAATGGAAGTACCGGAGATCGACGTTATCGTGGGTGGACACAGCCATACCCAACTGGATACCCCTATGCTGGTTCCAAGACAGGATGGCGATGGAAACGTGGTTGTAGTTCAGGCGGGGGATTACGTGCGGTTTCTTGGCCGACTGGATATCGAACTACAGCCGGATGAGTCGGGAAAGTACCACGTTGTCAATGCGACAGGAGGGCTCCTACCCATTGACGGCAACATCAAGGAAGATGCAGGGATTTCCAAACTTCTGAAGCGGTATTCGGAACCGCTGTCCGAAGTGGTGTATTCCTCCCAGGTCGCGCTGGCAAATCCCAAAACAGGGGACAATCCGACAGGTGATCTCGTTGCAGAGGCGTTGCGGACAGAAATAAAAGCGGATGTTGCCTTGCTGAGCCGTGGCGCCGTGCAGAGCGGGATCAAGCAAGGGGATATCACTATCGTGGATGTCGGCCGTATCCATCCGTGGCGGAATCGCGTACTGTCACTGACACTGACAGGTATTCAGTTACGGCAGATATTGGCCGAGCAGGATGTCCTGACTTCCGGATGCCGCTATCGGAGGAAAACCGAGGGAACGAGCAGGGAGATCGAGGGTCTCGAAGTAGGTCAGACCCCCGTGGAACCTGATCGGGCCTACAAGGTCGTTGCGGATGAGTTTCTGGTGTATTCTTCGCAGTCTCTGCGTGAGATCCCTGCGACCGATACTGGTGAACGCGTCGATACGCTTCTGTTGAAGTATCTGCGACGGATCGGTTCGATTGAGGGTGCACTATCAACCGACCGTTCGATCATTTTGAAGTGAGAAAAAAGCAATGATTCGACCATGGGCTTCTCTATCATGACATGCACTCCCGCATCCAGGCATTCATGGAGACACGTCGCATGGGCGGGATTCGCTGCACAGACTGTGGCAACTTCTGCACCAGTCACCTCGACAGCCCTGGCAATTCGTTCAAAGCGCATGGGTTCCGGAATTCCAAGCTCATCACAGGCTTTATCAAGAATTTCTCGATTTATGTCTACCACGCCAAGTATTTCCAGGCCCGCCTGCTGTGCCCATCGATACCAGGATTTCCCTCTACTTCCCATTCCAACACAGATTCCCTTCACAGTCACCTCTCCTTGATGATAAGATTGACCCATTTTTTGTGATTTGGCATGTACCTGCTTCAATGACCAGTGAACTATCATAGTAGATCAATCGATTCTCCTTTCTATCCACCTTGAGGGGGTCAGGAGGGCGATCCAGTGTCTTGGCAGCATGAAGCGGTTTCCATCCTATGACCCGAACGAAGTGGAGTTGCTGAAATCATGATGATTCACCGTAGGGAAACATCATGAAAGGAAAGATGGGCGCAGTCACTGTCGATACTTATGCCGATGGATGATCTCATCCTGAGTTGCTTTCGACAATGTGACGAAGACAGCGGAATAGCCGCCCACCCGCACCATCACATCTCGATGGGTCTCTGGGTTGCCCTGCGCTTCGATGAGTTTCTCCACGGACATCACATTTCCCTGGAAGATATGTCCGCCTTTCTGTATGAATGTCTTAAGCATCGGCTTGGCCACCTGTGGCGTTGCCCATGAGGCGTCCAGATCCCACATCATGGCCCCACCACCTCCGACGTGGTCAAGGGATAACCGTGTCGCTGAGTTGATGGCGGCTGTCATCCCTTCGACAGCGGAGCCCGATTGAGGTGATAGCCCATGAGCCAGTGGCCTGCCCGACCTGCGTCCATCGGGGGTCGCCCCCACCTGCTGCCCGTGGGAAACAACCCATACAAAACCGAGGATAATCGGGCGACAGTGCCCCCCATGCGGGTTCCTATGAGATTTGAGGATATCTGTGAACGTGAGCAACACACGGTCCACCATCGTGTCCACTTCCTCGTGATCCGAACCGTACTTCGGTAAGCCCAATAGGTAGGCGTGAAGTCGCTCATACCCAAGAAAATCTGCCCTCAACGCTTCGAGGATTTCGGCCCCCGTGAACCGCTTTTCGTCGAAGACCACCTTTTTAATGGCATAGAGGCTGTCACCCACGTTAGGAATGCCGACCCCACTTCCCCCGTAATCCATGTACCGTGCCCCACCATCATTGATGGTACGGCCTTGTTCCATGCAGTCATGGGTCATGCTGGAGAGAAGAAATGAGGGGCGGTAAGTCGCATAGCATTCCAGATAGATATCCAGACGCCTCAGCAGGATGCGCAATTCCCGGCTGAGTTCTGCGGCAAAATCGGCGTACAGTTCTTCAAACGTCTCGTAATCGGCCAGCGTTTTGGAATGGGGTATGGCCCGCTCACCTGTCTGAAGGAGGCATCCTCCGTTGATGACGAGTTCGAAGGTTCGAGCCACGTTGTGGGCAAATGCGAACAACAGGTCGCTGTTACAGCCCTGCGGCGAAACCTCCATACATCCACCCGCCGTCCAGTGGCGCGCATCCTCTATCTTGACACCATCCTGGTGGAGTGCCTGGATCATCCGATCATCGCCATATATTTGAGCACGATTCCCACTCTCAAGTAGGTACCGGACGGTCAAATCCACAAAGTCCTCTGGCGCATCGTCGTGGAGACGCACATACACCGACGGATGTGTCTGTTTGAGTTCCGTAATGGCTTCCAGGATGAGGTAGGAAAGCGGGTTGATGGCAGAGCTGCCGTCCTTGTTTCGCCCTCCGATAGGTATGGCCTCGACCCACCCATCAGCGGGAGCGATGCGTTCATGCAGCTTGATGAGCAGTTCGATGATCAACTCTTTGGCCTCCGGAAGTGTGGTTCTCCCAGCTTCCAGATCAGCCCTGAGATATGGCCAGAGATAGTAGTCCAGACGTCCCGGGCCATTTACCCCGAATGGATTCTCGAACATGACAGCGAGATGCTGGAAGAAGAAGCTCTGCACCGCCTCCCGGAAGGTCGTTGCCGGGTATTCAGGTACACGCTCACATATCGTGGCCATCTCCAGAAGTTCTCGCTTTGCTTGTGTGTTGGGTGCTTCTCCGGCTGTTTTCCTCAATTGCCGGGCATGACGACGGCCCCAGTGGATCAGACCCTTCAGAGTGATCGCCACAGAGGAATAGAATTCCTGTGCTTTTGGATCGTCTATCTCCTCTTTGTTTTCCAGGCAGAACTCCATCATGCCAGAAGCACCCAATTCCAACAGTTGGCCGAAATCCCAACACACATGCCCCGGAGAGGCGCCATCACAAAAATAACGGGCGTACCCTTCATTCTCCGGAAGAGCTTCCTTGACCTTCTTCGATGCGAGTGGAAACACGGCATAATCGTTCCAGCGGGGATCCAGAGAACTCCCGTGGAGTTCGGGGCAGCCACTGCCAGGACACGCCTGATAGATCTGACCTGCTATTCGAGATAAAGGATGGATGTAGACGGGCTCATTCTCCAATGCATAGGCAAAGCTCTTCGCCTGACGTTCCGCCAGAGGCAGGTCCGCATAAAGCTCGAAGAAAGCCTTTGTCCAATTGGCTTCTTTGGGGCTTCTCTGTTCACTACTGCCTCGAGAATAAGCCTGCTGTTTGTACGCTTCGAGTCGCTCATTCAACTGAGCCATCGTGGTCACTCCCATTCTGCCTATCGCTTGCACGGCTCCATGTCAGTGAAACTCTCACCCGATTTCTGTCACCCAATGAGCAAAGGTTCAACGCTTCAGTAGCTAACGTTTTTTCAAATTCCTTCAACGACGATATAAAGGCGGGAAGGCGGGAAGGCGGGAAGGCGGGAAGGCGGGAAGGCGGGAAGACGGGAATTGGAGCGTTTTCTCACTTTCCCACTTTCCCACTTTCTAGCCTTCCCCTCTTCTGTGATTTCGGTACCTGTTTACAAAAGTGTTGACTACTGAAGGTTCAACGCAAAGAAGTAAGGATGAAAACCTGCCGACAGATTTGTCAATCCGTCGGGAGTCATCTGAAAAAATGTGAACTACTGAGCCTATTATAACAG
>JAJRTO010000423.1 GCA_024278235.1 Candidatus Poribacteria bacterium | reverse complement strand
TGTTCATCAACTCTTCTCTTTCGGCCAACACCATGCCTTTCACGGCAACCTGCCACCTTCGCCGCCGGGCAACAACACACATTATACCAGTTTTCGACGGCTTTGACAATCGGCGATGTGCGGGGAGGTTAGGGCAAAGAGGAGTGAGGGTGCTCAAGGGGGGTGGTGGCGGGGATTCGTGCGCCAGTGAGTGGAGAATACGGTGTCCTCTTCTCTGGAGATGATAGCAGCAAGATAGCATAGAGAAGCCGGTTGAGCGACTGGCGCAGAAGGGGCCAGCTCGATGTGCTTGTCCCGGTGACACTTGTCCTCGGGCGAAGTAGTGACGCCAAATGAAAAACTAAAGTGTGTAACTTTCCAAAGATGCAAGATATTTAATGTTCTTGATCTGTGATTCTTCGAACGCTATTTCGTTTATTATACTCAAGGGAACGTTTAGTCTTCCATAGGAAGCGGCTCTCTTTTGTAACTCAGCCAGATTCCTGCGATGAATCGAAAGCAATTCTCGCAAGCTCTTTTCAGCCTCATCCCTTTCCGCTATCACTCCCATTATCCTGGTGGTCATCTCTCTGAACTTTTTCATTCGCTGTTCTGCAGTTGCTCTCATAGCCGTTCGCTGAAGCTCTGTCCGGTCATTGATAGCTTCTTCTGCGTACTTGGCAAAGCGATCAGGGGGAAATGTCTCCTTGTCCAAAATGATGAAAACGCCGTACTCTTTGTATAACTCATCAATCAATTCGGGTACCCCATAGCCGGTTACCACAATGACCGGAATACCTTTGTCAACTATGTTTTCGAGCAGGAGTATTCCATATAAATTTCTCCGCTTACTGGCAGTGGGCAAACTTAGATCAACTACGGCCAGAGCAAAATCCTCTCTTCTCAGCTTTCCGAGAGCCTCTCCATAGCCAGCAGCAATCTCCACCACATAGCCTTTACTCTGTAAAATCTCCCCCATTATCTCCTGCCAGTTTTCCTTGTCTTCCACGAGCAAAACCCGTTGGCGGGTGTTGTCTTCGGTAGGAAGCTCAATGGACTTTGCTTTCAATTCTCTTTCCCCCCGCTGGATGATCTGCAGAAAACGTCTCGAAGGGCATTTCTGATAGGCAAACAACGCCGGCCAGATGTGGCGTGAGCGATTCTCGTACTTTGTCGCTCACGTTCAAATCAACTTCATCCTTCGCTCCAAACCGGACTGTTATCGCCTTCCCGAGCATTTTGCTCCAATAGTCGGTTTCTATTGTTGCGCCCCCCATGATTCCCTGGCTGACCCTGGCACCGTTGGGGTGAGGAATCAGGGGAGACAAACCCCTCAGCAAATCGGTCACCAGAGAGCCCAGTTCGATTTTGAAATCCCTTTTTGCCGTTTTGCTCTTTGCGATTTCCCCGTGGGTGGCGATCGCATCGGCCATCTGTTGCAAGGACATACCCGTGATCAAATCAAGCTTCGACGTGCTATCTTCTTTCTCGTAGAGCCCTTTTGCCTTCTCGACGGCTTGCTGCACAGACTTTCTGTATTCGCGAAGTTTGAAGGAGCCATCTTCTGGTGAATGCTTCAAAATGTAATCGTCGGCTTTGAAACCATGTAGGGCCTTTTTGACAGTTTCAATGGTTGGATAAGCAGTCACAATGATCGTGCTCGTAACATCACTGTCTTTCCTTATCGTTTCCAATAGCTCCATACCCTGAACATTCTTCGGATCTTCATCAACCAATCGAATGTCAATGATTGCCAGGTGGAACCACTGTCGCTGTAGCAGTTTGATGGCTTCTTCGTAACTGGCGGCTTCCTGCACAACATACTCCATACCCAGTGGGCTACTTAGAACCTCACGCCAGTTCTCTTGATCATCTATGACCAGGATATTCCCCTTGACTTCTGTGTGTCTCATGTTAATCACCTCCCTACCCTCGGTGTGGCTCACCAAGAGCACTTAAAACAACTTGGGCCCGCCCGCCGATCAACTCAATGAGATTTGCCTCTTCAAAGGGTTTGGTCTCGTAATCCGCTCCCAACTTAAGCACCCGAATAGCCGTGGGAATAGATTCGGTATCCGACATGACGACGACTTTTTCAGGGTAACGTCTCACGGCCTTTCGGAGCACAGCCTCTTTGTCCAAAGCCAGAGCAGAATTTATGACAATGAGGGTGAAGTCATTGTGTTCGATAAGACGACGCGCTTCTTCCATGTTTTGAACCAGTTCTACTTCGTAGCCTTCGCGTTCCAGAGCTAATTTGGAACTCCTACCCCATCGCGGTTCGTCGTCTACGATTAAAATCCTGCCTTTGGCGATCTTCATGGCTACACCTCCACTGGCAATCTGACAGTGAACGTCGAGCCATGTCCGACTTCGCTTTCCACGTCGAGATCGCCCCCAAGGCTTTTGACAAAATTCTTATCCTTCCAAAGCCCGTAACCCAACCCGTCGGGCTTGGTGCTGAAAAACAAGTCGAAAATCTTGGACAGATTCTCCTTAGGGATTCCACATCCTGTATCCACAATCGCTATCTCGATGTATCTTCTGCCATCACGATCTACTACTTTGCTATGAAGTGTGAGCGTTCCCCCCCCAGGCATGGCCTGTACAGCGTTGGTGATGAGATTGATAAACGTATCAACGAGCCGGCTGCTCACTGCCAAAACCAACGGGAGATCGATCCCATAATCCTCTACAATCTCTATCTCTGCGGGTATAGGACGCACCCTTGTCAAGGCGGTGGATAATAAAGTGTTCACGTCAACCCGTTCGGGAGCTTTGGGTTCTGAGGTTCTCCGGATCTCTTGGGCTGCACGGAGAAGTCCATTGGCATCTTTGCTGATTCCCTGCAAGATCGAGATAAGAGAGGCGTCTTTGGGGTCAGCAGGGTCGAGCAATTCCTCCATGAACTGCACGCGTACCGGGATGGTGCCGGCCAGATTGGTCATCCGATGAGCAAACTCACCAGCTACTCCGTGGATGGCCTCCAGCCTCTCAATAGCCATGAGTTGTCCCTGCGTCCGCCGCAACTCTTTGTATTTTTCGTCCAATTTGCGATTAACATCGTAGTATAGGGCAGCGTTGTCCAGGGCAATAGCCGCCTGGCTGGCCATAGAGGAAATGACCTGTAGATCATGTTCATCATAGGCGTACTCGCGATCCCAATCGGTGAGAGCGATCACGCCCCGCACCTTCTCACCCAGGAGCAAGGGAACCCCCAGCCAGGATGCAGAGACCCGTCCGAGGCGTTCCTCACGCCCTGGCTGCTCATACCACTCCCTGGATTCTTTTTTGGTCCTGTGCAAAATGGGTTTCTTCGTCAAGATGATCTCTTCCGTCTTGCCCCGCTTCTCCATGTTGGCCACGCGGTCTTCATACGTCACTTGCTCACCGTGCTCCGTGGCCAAGCCAAAGCGAATCCTCCCCGTTTCTTCGTCGTACAGGGCAATGTACATGTCCTGCGTGCCGGTCAACTTGCGCGTTTGCTCGTAGATCAACTCCAGAATCTCGTCTTCCCTCAAACGAAGGCCAGAAGTCAGCGTCTTGCCAACCTCATTCAACGCTTGTAAGTCTCTAACTCTGCGTTCCAGGCTTTGGTTCACCTCATAGTATAATTGGGCATTGTCCAGGGCAATGGCCGCCTGGCTGGACATGGAAGAAATGACTTGTTGATCATGTTCATCGTAGGTGTACTCACGCTCCCAATCGCCGAGAGCGATCACGCCCAGCACTTTCTCGCCCAGGATCATGGGAACACCCAGATAAGAGCCCTGAACCCGCCCGATGAACTCCTGACGCCCCGGCTGCCCATACCAATCCTCGGATTCTTG
>JAJRTO010000422.1 GCA_024278235.1 Candidatus Poribacteria bacterium | reverse complement strand
GGGCTGTCGTCAGCGCGGAAGCGAGGAAGACGGATAGCGCGGAAGGAAATCCCCTCCCGTCTTCCGAACTACCCGCCTTCCCGCCTCAACAACCCGCTAACGGAGCGTAGCGGCCTTCCTGCATGCAGGTCGCGATGCCGCAGTAGTACTGGTGTTGTCCCGTGTAGAGGCGCATGGGAGTCTTTTACCGTTGCCGGAAAATCAGGAGTGGATGTACCACCGGATACACTCAACAGTGCTCTCAAGCAAGCTGGTCTCAAGGACTAATTTGGAGGAACTGAAGTCCCTGCTGCCTAACCCTTATGAGGCCCCCTTTTGTCAACAGTCCTGTATGGGCTTCCAGAGAAAACGTTTCTCCTGGTGCTTGACACAACCTTCTAGCCAGGATATACTTCATTTGGTGTTGCTCTGTAACCCGCTCTCAGATCCTCTTTCGCGTAGTTCCTCCATTTTCAATAGATCACGATTCTGATATTTTTTGTGATTCTCTGGGTCAAGGGTGAGAAGCTGGTCCAAGGGAGTGAATTGATATGCAAGGGTATGCAAGTATTTTTGAACGAATTCCGGCCGAACTGAGAGGGCCGCTGGCGGAGCTTGTTGACGCAATGGACAGCCGTATCTCCGAAATGGCGGTAACTCGTCACGATTTCAACCGCCTTGAAAATGCTGTTGCCGATCTTGCTCAGGCACAGCGACGAACTGAACAACGAGTCGAGGAACTCGCCCAGGCACAGCAACGTACAGAGGAACGTCTCGACCGACTGGAAGCTGTGGTTGAGAAGCTGGCTGAAGCACAGCAACGCGCAGAGGAGCGTCTCGGCCGACTGGAAGCTGCGGTTGAGAAGCTGGCGCGAGCACAATATGGATTCGAGAATACGTTTCAGTCACAGATTGGTGCCCTGGGAGCGCGGTGGGGGATGCGAACAGAGACCGCATTTCGCAAAGCGATGCGTGGCATCCTGGGAGATCTCGGTTTCCAAGTGGACCGTTACCTTAAGCGGGATATCGAAGGGCTTGTCTTCGGACATCCCGATCAGATCGAAGTGGATGTGGTGATCCGGGATGGGCAGACGTTCTTGATTGAGATTAAATCATCCATGAACAAATCAGACGTCTATACATTTGAAAGAAAAATCCAGTTCTACGAGAAAAAAGAGGGCCAGGCGGTCTCCCGGAAATTGATAGTGTCCCCGTTTGTGGAACCAAGCGCCGTGGAGGTTGCTGGTCGATTGGGGATGGAAGTGTTTACAGATATCAATGAGGTCGCGTAACTTACGAAGGAGAGGTCACCAATGCATGAAAAACACATCCGGATCTCTCGGTTGGGAGGGTTTGTTGGATAAACTGTGAATTTTCTTTCACCGACATCCTTCTATCTCCTCACGCTCTCCATTCCCATCACCGTATTCTAATCCTCAAGCCCCATCGGTCTGTTTCTACGCCGTTCTCTGGAAATGCAGTCTCAGTCGTGACACATCGTTTTCCCTTGCCTCGCCACCGTGGATGATATATACTGATTATGTTGTCAGTATCCTAAAGCTGACGAAACTTTTTGATTCCTGTTCAACCTGTTCGCTTTATCTGACGGATGTGGAGGATTCATGGATATTTTGGATGGACTGAACCCCGTGCAGCGGGAAGCAGTCCAAAACACGGAGGGACCGCTTCTGCTACTTTCAGGTGCAGGAAGCGGCAAGACCCGTGTTATTACTCATCGCATTGCCTACCTGATACAGGAGAGAAGCGTCTCACCTTTCAATATACTGGCGGTTACATTCACAAATAAAGCCGCTGAAGAAATGAGAAACCGTCTGGTCGATCTTGTTGGCCTTGCAAGCCGCCTTCTTTGGGTGGCGACGTTCCATTCGACCTGTGTTCGGATCCTGCGTCAGGATATTGATAAACTCGGATATAAGACATCCTTTACCATCTATGACGACGCGGATCAGTTGACCCTCATGAAACAAATCCTCAAGCAGCGTAAGCTCCAGGAATCTCGCTGCAATCCACGCGCGGTGTTGCATACGATCAGTCATGCGAAAAATGGTTTGATCGATTGGCGAAGTTATGCCGTTGGCGCAAGTGGCGTCTATGAAGAAATGGCTGCGCAACTCTATAAGGACTACCAGCGTCATCTTATTGAGAACAATGCCCTCGATTTCGACGATCTGATCATGCTTACTGTGCAATTGTTTCACGAGCATCCCGACGTGTTGGAACTGTATCAAGAGAGATTCCGCTATATCATGGTGGATGAATACCAGGACACCAATAAAGCACAATATCAGTTGATCCGGCAACTTTCACACAAGTATCGCAATCTATGTGTCGTTGGGGACGATGATCAATCCATTTATGGTTGGCGAGGAGCGGACGTACGCAATATCCTTGATTTTGAAAAAGATTATCAGGATACGGCGGTGCTCCGACTGGAACAGAACTACCGCTCCACATCCAATATCCTGGAAGCCGCGTATGAAGTGGTCCGCAATAATCGAAACCGTAAAGAGAAGAAACTCTGGACAGAAAAACCCTCGGGGGAGAAACTTTTTGTCTATGAAGCTCCAGACGAAACCATAGAAGCGGCTTTTATTGTGGATACGATCTACCAGCAACATCAGCAGGGCCGACACTACTCCGATTTTGCAGTGTTTTACCGAATGAACGCCCAGTCACGAACGATTGAAGATGCCCTTCGAACGGCCAATATTCCCTACAAGATTGTCGGCAGTGTCCGCTTCTACGAACGTCGAGAGATCAAAGATGTGCTCTGTTATCTCCGCATCCTTGTGAATCGTCTGGATGCCGTGAGTCTGCGTCGTATCGTCAATGTCCCACGTCGCGGTATCGGAGCAACGACGATGCAGCGTTTAGACGCCTATGCAGCCTCTGAAATGATCTCGCTATTTGAAGCGATGAAACATGTCGATCAGATCCCCAACCTACGGAACGCAACGGCGCTCAAGATCCAACAGTTTGTGCAGACGATTGAGGATATCGACCTGGATCAGAGTCCCACCGGGGTGATCGAGGAATTACTCGAGTCAAGCGGGTATGTTGATGCTCTCCAACAGGAAGGGACAGTTGAAGCTGAAACCCGTATTGAGAATGTGCGCGAACTCCTATCGGCGGCCAAAGAGTATGAGGAACGGGAAGAAGATTCCACATTAGCCGGATTTCTGGAGACTGTTACGCTTGTATCGGATACCGATGAATACGATGAACAGAGCGATCAGGTCACACTGATGACGCTGCATAGTGCCAAAGGGCTGGAATTCCCTGTTGTGTTTCTGACGGGGCTGGAAGAAGGCGTGTTTCCTCATCAACGAGCGTTCCAGAGCGAGTTACAAATGGAAGAAGAACGACGCCTGTGTTATGTAGGGATCACCCGGGCAGAAGAACAAGTGTTTCTTACTAGTGCGGTGGAACGGCGGATATTTGGAAACACCTGGAGAAATCTGGTCTCGCGCTTCATTGAAGAGGTGCCTCCTGATCTGCTGGCTTACCCGCAGAGGAAGGAACTAAAACGCCGGCCCGTGGTATCTTCCTTTGATCCTGATGAAGACTCTGGCAATACAGCGCCTCTGTTGTATCAGATGGATGAGCGTGTTTCGCATGCGAAGTGGGGACGAGGCACTATCATAGATGTGAGTGGTCATGGTTCTGACATACGTGTCACAATTCTGTTTGACTCAGGTACTCAAAAGACACTGATGGCAGAATATGCCAGATTGCAGCCGGCATGAAAAGACGGAATGGGGAACGAGGAAAGGGATGAATGATGCCAAGAATCACCATGGACGAAGTGCTCAGAGTTGCTCATCTTGCGCGGCTAGAATTCGATGATACGGAAATCGAAGTGTTTACTTATCACCTGGGTGAGATTCTGGATTACATCGGGAAACTCAATGAGCTGGACACAACAGATGTGCCACCGACATCCCACGTACTGCCAGTATGTAATGTGATAAAAACGGATAAAGCATGGGACTCCTATGCGCGAGAGGTGGTCCTGGAAAACGCTCCGAGTGCTGAAGAGGGCCACTTCAAAGTACCCAAAGTGATTGATTAGTGATGAATAGTCGATAGGTCTATACTGTGTTTCCTGGCTGACGACTCATAGCCGGTGACTCACGGCGAACGACTGACGCCTGGAGGTATTGCATGGAATTGTTTCGACTCACAGCACATGAATTACATGACAAACTCAGGGCCGGCGAGATAACCTCAGTGGAGATCACCCAGTCTGTCCTCGAGCGTATCAATGCAGTGGATTCCAAAATCCAGGCTTATGTCACCGTGGTAGAAGAGTTGGCACTCGAGCAAGCGCGGATCGTGGACGTGCACCTGCGGGATGGAGATCCGTTACCGTTACTCGCAGGTATCCCCGTCAGTCTCAAGGATCTGATCTGCACGAAGGGGATTCCCACGACATGTAGTTCAAGGATTTTGCAGGATTTTGTTCCCCCATATGATGCCACTGTGGCGCAGAAACTGAACGACCAGCAAATCGTCATGTTGGGAAAACTCAACATGGACGAATTTGCGATGGGCTCCTCTACCGAAAACTCCGCTTTTATGGTAACCAGAAATCCGTGGGATCTGGAGCGCATCCCGGGGGGATCTAGTGGAGGAGCGGCGGCGGCCATAGCAGCAGATGCTGCGATCTGTGCACTTGGTTCTGACACC
Organism: Candidatus Poribacteria bacterium; assembly: GCA_024278235.1. Lineage (GTDB taxonomy): Bacteria > Poribacteria > WGA-4E > JAJRTO01 > JAJRTO01 > JAJRTO01. Next base: position 10,844 of record JAJRTO010000422.1, on the reverse strand, counting down.
GGCGGTTCCATCCGTCAGCCTGCCGCGCTATGTGGGATCGTTGGCATGAAGCCCACTTACGGCCGGGTTTCGCGTTATGGACTGGTGGCGTTTGCATCTTCGCTGGATCAGATCGGCCCGCTCACCAAAGATGTAACGGATTGTGCCTGGATGCTGAATGCGATCTGTGGCCACGATCCGATGGACTCGACATCCGTCAATCTGCCGGTTCCGGATTTCACGCAGAGCCTCGTGCAGGACATCGAGGATCTGCGAATCGGCATCCCTGACGAGTATTTCATCGAGGGGATGGAATCTGATGTCGAACGGCGTGTGCGGGAAGCGATTGCGGAACTGGAGGGTTTGGGAGCTCAGGTCGTCCGGGTTTCTCTGCCGCACAGCGAATATGCAGTGGCCACTTACTATATCATCGCACCTGCTGAGGCGAGCGCGAATCTGGCACGTTATGACGGGGTTCGCTATGGATTTCGTGCGGAGGAAACCACCGACCTGATTGATATGTACAAGAAAACGCGCAGTAAGGGTTTTGGTTCCGAGGTCAAGCGCCGCATCATGTTAGGGACGTATGCTTTGAGTTCCGGCTTCTATGACGCCTACTATTTGAAGGCGCAAAAAGTGCGAACTCTCATCAAACAAGATTTTGATGAGGCTTTTGAACAGGTGGATGTGATCGTTGCTCCTACCTCACCAACAGGGGCGTTCAAAATAGGTGAGAAGGTGGATGATCCGCTCCAGATGTATCTTTCGGACATCCTTACGATCCCTGCAAATCTCGCGGGGCTGCCGGGGATTTCCATCCCATGCGGATTGACCTTACAGAATCTACCCGTTGGCCTGCAGATCGTGGGTAAACCGTTTGATGAGGAAACGGTCTTGCGAACTGCCTATACGTATGAACAAAACACAGACCATCATAAGCAGCGGCCAACTCTGGAATAAGCAGGAAAACAAACCATGAATAGCAAATACGAAACTGTGATCGGACTGGAAATTCACGCCGAGCTTGCGACGGAGAGCAAGCTGTTCTGTCGCTGTAAAGTAGGGTTTGGAGCAGAGGCAAACACCCAGACGTGCCCTATCTGCCTGGGTATGCCGGGAGTGCTTCCTGTTCTCAATGAGCGTGCTTTGGAATACACCATTCGGGCTGCTCTGGCTCTGAATTGCGAGATCCCGCCGTACAGCAAATTCGATCGCAAAAATTATTTCTATCCGGACCTGCCGAAGGGGTATCAGATCTCTCAACTTCATCTCCCATTTTCTCAAAATGGCTATGTTGAATTTGATCTTGAGAGGGAGAGAAAGAAAGTCGGGATCACACGAGTCCACCTGGAAGAAGATGCTGGCAAACTGGTGCACACGGGCGTGTCAAACAGTTCCAATATGAGTTATGTGGACTTCAACCGTTCTTGTATCCCTCTGATCGAAATCGTGGGAGAGCCGGATCTCCGTTCTCCCGCTGAAGCGATTGCGTATATGAGAGCTGTCAAGGAAATCCTGGAATATGTGGGAGTCAGTCACTGTAATATGGAACAAGGACAGTTGCGGGCAGATCTCAATGTTTCCCTCCGTCCCAGAGGATCTTCCGAATATGGAACCCGGACGGAAGTCAAGAACATGAACTCCTTCCGCAGTATTCTGGCCGCTCTGGAGTACGAAGTGGAACGCCAGGCACAAGTTCTCGACAGTGGCGGCTCGGTTGAGCAGGAGACGTTGTTGTTCGATGAGGAACGTGGCATCACCATGTCCATGCGAAATAAGGAGGAAGCTCACGACTACCGGTATTTTCCGGAGCCAGACCTTGTTCCTTTTGAAATAGATGCGACCTGGGTTGAGCAGTTGCGGAGTGATCTGCCTGAATTGCCTCTGCAACGACGAGAACGACTCCAGAGGGAGTATGGTCTGTCAGCGGATGATGCTCTCGCGCTCGCAGCCACACGGCAAATGGCAGACTATTACGAAGCGTGTGTGTCCCTAAGTGGTCAGGCCAAGGAATGTGCGAACTGGGTCCGTGGAGATCTGTCGGCTCTGCTGAATGAAACAGGACAGACCATTGAGTTATGTAGAGCTACCCCTCAACATCTCGCTGACATGCTTTCGCTGATCCAGAGCGGCGCAATTAGCGGAAAAATTGCCAAGACGGTTCTGGAGAAGATGTTCCATACGGGTAGGGATGCGAAATCTATTGTGGAAGCCGAAGGGCTTACCCAGATCAGCGATGAAGATCAGATTGCAGCGATCATAGACGATGTGATCGACAGTCATCCGGGGCCAGCGGATGATGTCCGCAATGGCAGACTGAAGGCCATCGGTTTTCTGGTCGGCCAGGTCATGAAAGCTACTCAGGGGAAGGCCAATCCTCGTCTGGTAAATGAACTGTTGAGAGCGAAACTCTTGGGATAGAAAGGTTGTCGATGTCTCAGGCTCTGGAGAAAAATCAGGACAAGGTCAATCTCCTCGGTATGGATCTGGACGAACTTGAAACACTGATGGAATGCTGGGGACAGCCGTGTTTCCGTGCTCGCCAGATCATGCTATGGCTCTATCACAGACGTGTTGCGTCGTTCGATCAGATGACGAACATCTCGAAATCCTTTCGCACGGAACTGACACAACGCGCGGAGATCCGTTTTCCAAAGCTGGTGGCTCGCACTCAATCTCAGGTGGATCTTTCCGTTAAATACTTGTTCGAACTCACAGATGGGCAACAGATCGAAAGTGTCTTGATGTACGACGGGGATCGGGTTACGGTATGCGTTTCGTCCCAGGTAGGTTGTGCAATGGGGTGTCAGTTCTGCGCAACAGGCCAGATGGGAATGATCCGCAATCTCAAAGCGTATGAGATCCTATCTCAATTGATGGCCATTGAGGCAGATCTTGACGGGCCGAAAACGGCGACCAATGTCGTGTTCATGGGGATGGGTGAGCCATTAGCAAACTACCGGGAGGTCATCAAGGCATTACGCTTGATGATAGCCCCGGAAGGGTTGATGGTGGCAGCCCGCAAGATCACTGTTTCGACAGTTGGTCTGGTGCCGCGCATACACGCTTTTACTGCTGAAAAGATGAAGATCGGACTCGCGATTTCACTCAATGCGACAACAGATGAAATACGCACCCGACTGATGCCGACGAATATCCACTACCCGATCCGGGAAGTCCTGCAAGCGGGCAAAGAATGGGCACAAACCATGAGGCGACGTGTCACTATTGAATATGTCTTGATCCGGGATGTGAATGACAGTCTGACAGACGCACGACGCCTGCGGCATTTGCTTCATGGGATCCCAAGCAAGGTCAATCTGATCCCTTACAACGAAATAGAGGGCGTCCAATTACGTCGTCCTTCGGTAGAGCAAGTTGAAAGATTTCGGCAGCAACTTGCCGATGGCCATTACGTTGCTCCGGTACGCCTCAGCAGGGGGAATGATATCTCAGCAGCCTGTGGTCAACTGCGCACCATTTATAATAGCGCAGGATTTGTGCTTGACAGCAGCAGTAATATTGTGTAAACTGTACACCGTCTTATCTACCGTTGGAGGAGGTCAACAAAGGGGAACTTGTCATGACAAAAAAGAGCATCGTGGCGCTTTTATGTGTCGCATTGATCATAGGCAGTGGATGCGGGTTAAGGAAGAAATCCAAATATACCAACTTGCAGATTGGGAAGATCAGGCTCGTTGGTGAAGACAGACCTGCTGATGCAGTTGAATATCTGGAGCGTTCAATTGACAAAGAACCTGCCACGAGAGTCGAGGCGCAGGTTTATCTTCTGATTGCCTACCGTCGTGCTATGGCTGAGGAAGTAGCAGCAGTAACAGGAATTGCTGAGAGATTTAAGCAGCCTGAACGGCAACTCCTCGCCACGTTGAGACAGCAAGCACCTGAGGCCGCTAACCAGTTGATATTCATTCTTAGCAATCGGAATCGTATCCAGCAGGACGCTGCCAAAGTGCTCACAGAAATAGGTGCACCAGCCGTTCCTGCGATCGTAGAAGCGCTTCGGCGGTTTTCCAAAGTCCAGGATATCTGTTTGAATATACTCGAGCAGATAGGCTCGCCCGCTGTAGAATACCTTGTCGAAGCCGCCGCCGATGAATCATTGAAACCCTATGTTCGCACGCTCGTGATACAAGCCCTGGAGAGAATTCGAGATCCCAAAGCGATTGCATCGCTGAAGAAACTACGAGAGGAATCATCCGATAGCGGTATCCGGATGGAAGCTACAGTCGCTCTCTATAAACTTGGAGATCTGAGTTATGGACAGGAAATTCTCGATGGGCTCGGCTCAGATCATATATTGATACGCCGGATATCAGCACGAACTCTCGTCGCTTTCAACTCATTTCCAACTCAGCGTGTTCTCGAAGGGCTAGATGATCCTGACAGTGAGGTGCGTCTCTGGCTAGTGAAAGCCCTTGACACGCATCCGGATCCATCCGCGAGAGACCCTCTCATTAACATACTTCTCAATGATCCCGATGAACGCGTTAAGAATGCTGCACGGACGGCATTGCTGAACTATGGGGAACCTATTGCGAAGCGGATGGTTACCGAACTCCTCAAACAGGAAGACTGGAAGGTGCGTGTCCGCATTGTCATGTTGCTACGTGATCCCAAGGTGATCGGTGGCATCGATGCGGATGGTGCTTACAAACTTGATGAGTATTACCGCACCCGAGAGACGCACAAGACTGTCAAGGAGGAGCTGATCAAGTTGCTCAAGGATCCTGCATTGCCACGAGCTTGATCTCACCATTTCTCAAACATACTCATCTGTGATTTCCCGAACGAGCTTAACCCATTTCTGCAAATTTTCAGGGCGATTTTGGACGGTCTGCACATCCTTCAGTGTGATATCAACGTGGCAGCCGATGCATGCTTCCATCGCGTTTTTCACAACCTTGCGAATATGATCGGGATCAAAGCCACAGCAGATCATCTCTGACGGATTCGGTCGCCATGAGAGCACATAGTCTTGCTGGATCTGCTCCGCGCATTTGCGCACGTCAGCGGACGGAGTAACCGCGATGCGTCGGAGATTGGGAATCTTCTTCAGATACCTGATTTTGTGGGTCAGATCCTCGCAGCACCCGTAAGCAGCAAGTCCAAATTTCTCCATGATCGGCATCTGATAGCGGAGCATGAATTCGTCATGCATCTCAGGAGATACCTGGGCCATTTCCTGAGCAGCAACGAACACCCACAACTGATTCCGTTCGACGCTTTCACTGTTTGCCTGTGGATCGGCTAATTCCTTTGCGTAGGACATGGCCTGATTCTGATGATTACAGAGATGCCAATCTCCCGCCGATTCAGCTTCCTCGTGAGTAGTCAGAACACCATCCCGCATGAATCCGAGTAATCCGTGAAGCCACGTCGGATGATCCACCATATCCCACATGGCTTGCTCCAATCCTCTTAGATGTGCCAGATCCGTTGAGATATCCGCATGCCACACCTGGTAAGCCGGCCCGCGATCGACGTTGACCTCCAGGATATCTCCCACGGCATCCTGAAGTCGCGCGACATTGCGAGCCGTTGCCTCTTCATCGATCATGTGATGCGGCGGAATCATCTTATTGGCATCTTCCAGATTCTTGATGGGCGGGTCGAATTTCCAGGCACCGCCAGGTTCGGGACTCGGTATATGCCGGATACGCAACCCCCATAGCCCTTCACGTGGTGTGATCAAAGAAGCGCGTTGAGTGATCCATGGCTCAATGATATAATCGTCACCAATCGTATCCTGAAAGATCATCTGCCGAAGGAAGTTCTCATGATGACGATAGAACGGTTCCTCACACTCCAGTTGAGACTCAGGAGCTTCATGCCAGGCAGCCGTCCATCGCACGTATATCAGAGGACGGGTACGCTCGAGACTGTTGTGTCTTCGCCATAGGTCGCGTCGTTCGGTCTGGATATCCTTATGGCAAATATCGCGGTATGTTTTGGCGAGTCCCCGCAGGATCTGTATGTCATGTGAGATTCCCATATTTCCTCCCTGATAGTCATCATTGATTTTCTTGGTATAGATTCTGAATTCTTGAAGTGAAAGACAATCGGCTAAACAAGGTGAAATTCCGTCTGACGACCGTCCAGGAAAATGACGTTTTCTCCGGCAAAGGAGGCGTCCATGAAAACCGCATCCTGCTCGAGCATAATGGGGATTTCCTGTCCCCCCCATTCAGGGATCGGGCAAGTCACACTGAGTTCCACGGTATAACAGGTGTTATAGTTCATGACCACATCACCGCGCCCCGTACAGCTCCGTTGCTCCCAGGGCAATCCCATGAGAGGTCCCGGTTCATGGAGATAGTATCCTAATGAATGAGAATAGATCTTCGGCTCCCTGAGACCCGTCTCATAAGCCCTGTTCAAGGCTGTGGCCAGAATCTCATTACCGGTCAATCCCTGTTGCCATGTGCTGGTGAAGAGCCTCTGTAAACGATTGGCCTGCATCATGCCATCACGCAATCCTTTGGGAGCTTCTGTCTCACCGGGGTGCAACACATAAGCGAGTTCTTGCTGATCCGTGAGGAGTCTCAAATACTTAATTCCCGCATCGCAGTGGAGTAGATCGCCCGCCCGGATGATCGGATCATCGTCTCCCCATCGTACGCGGGATTCATCGCTGCGAAGTCGCCGGAAGAACGGCGGAAATGCGACATCCAGCCCCAGATCCTTCACCCGCTGCCAGTAATACCATCTCAGATCCTCGCAGGTTGTAACACCCGGTGTGATCACCGCTCGTGACATACATTCTTTGATGATTGTGTGGGCAATGGCAGCGATCTGGTGGTATAAAGCCAGTTCTTCGGGAGTGCGAGTCTCAAGCCAACGAATACAGAGCGATTCAGCAGATTCAAGCCGTGATGACAGCTCCTCCCCCAATGTGGCAATGAGTTTCTCTTTAAGTCCAGCCGTCAGACCATCCGCGGCCCAGATCGCATCCGACTGGTTGATCCCAATGCGCTTCGGCTGGCGTTCCTCAAAGATGCGACGCAGACATGCCCACTGATCTTCGGAATCATTCGATTCCCAGACAGAGGTCATCAGTCCATGCATATCGGTCCGCGAAATGTTGATCCGCTCAACACCTTCCTCCGGCCCCCGGTCATGCAAGACAACGATCTGCAAGAGAGGAGCCCAGCACTCCCACGGGGTTATCGTGCGGAAGACAGGATCATAGTTATCTTCATTGCAGATGATCAGCCAGGTGTCAAAGCCTGTCTCCCGCATCACCGCTGACAGCAATGTATCGAGACGTTTTTCAAGAATTGCGTTCACAACTCTGGCTTGATCACGTAGATTAAGAATATCGGGTCCGTTGTAACCTCTCATTGCGTTTGTCATGATATCCTCTTGGGTCATTCACGATGGACAGTTTATTATTTCCAGTTCGGCGAAGTCTCTCAGCGATCCGACTCAAATCCACTCCCACTCCCACCCGCAACCGACTCACTGCATGACCAATTCCCGTGCGATATCCGTCCACTGAGTAAAGCGTTCCGGGTGGTTCTGGCAAGTATGTGTATCCTTGAGCACAAGTTCAACGACGCAGTTCTTCGTGACATCCAGCGTGTGCTGAATATATTCCCGGATCTTTCCCGGATCAAAGTCACCGACGAGATGAGATGGGTGCGGCTTCCAGGAAAAGATGTAGTTTCCCTGCAGTTTCTCAGCACATTTTTCGACATCTGCGAACGGGGAGATCGAAATTCGGCGAATATTGGGAATCGTGAAGACGTCCTCCAGTTTATCGCCCAGATCTTCGCAGCATCCATAGCCGTTCAGACCGAATGGCTCCAACAGGCGTTTTTCATATTGGAGGGCGAATTCAGCATGCATCTCCGGGGATACCTGTGCCAGTTCCTGAGATTCGGCGGAAGCCCACATGTCGCAAGGTCGGATTCGATCCGGGTTGTAGTCGGGCAGAGGAAGCTCCGTTGAATAGCCTATGCCACCTGATGAATGATAGGTGCCGTCATTGTTCAAATCCAGCAGGTTCAGATCCACGTATTGCTGTACGAGTCGATGGTGTCCTTCTTCAAAAAAAGCCATTGCATCATGAAGCAATCCTGGATTATCGACCATATCGAGCATCGCTTGTTCCAATCCACGCAAGTGACAGTATTGGCTCATCAGATGGAATGAAATGTGATGCATACCTTTCAGCTTTACATCCAGGATGTCTCCAAATAGGTCCTGGGCCTCCTCCAGGCTTCTCTGGGTAGCCACAGGATCATATTCGATCTCCGGCCACTTCAGCTTCTGAAGATCCGCAGCATCTTGGAGTACCGGATCGAATCCCCATGCACCTCTTGCCTCTGTACTCGGTATACGCTTTGGTTGCAGTCCCCAACCTGAGTTTCTGATGCTCTTTTGCACAATCCATTGATTTTCAATGACCATATCATCATGAATATGTTCATATTGATAGATTCGGCTACGAAAGGTCCACTCTATCTGACGTGCCCTTTCTCCCTCACATTGCAGGTTCGATCTCGGTAGGAGTTCACCCCAGGATCCCTCCGGGAACACCAGGATCATCGGCCGAATCCGTTCGAGGCGGTTGTGGCGTTTCCACATTTCGCGACGCTCATCCATGATAGGTAAACTGGCGATGTGAGCAACTTCCTTCGCCAGATCTCGTAGTATCTGTCGGTCTCCTGGAGTGATCATGTTGTCCCCCCGTTGTAAGTGGTTGTCATGAGAATGGTCCATCCCAATATATCAAGATGCATACTTACGGAGCGTGTCGACTAGCGGCCCTCAACCCACGCTCCTCGACTATTTCCAGATAAATCGCCGGTATGATTATACACATTCTCTCAGAACTGTCAACCAAAATGAATTGTTGTCAGAAATTCCCCAGGAGGCCCTTTTTGGATTGTGGTAACGAGCCGCCGCTTTCAAGGGCACAAGTAGCACAGACAGCTTGTCTATGCCCGGGCGGGGCCGCATGCGCAGACAAGCTGTCTGCACTACTCGGTTTCCCGGAGGGGGCAAGCTACCCACACATTGGCAAGGAACCTCAAGAAGCTGGGGAATCGATGGATGGGATATCAAGTTGATTGGGTGAGAATTGGATAGGATGTGGGAAGATTTGCAGATAAAACCAGAAATGATAATGCCCGAAGGCACAGTAAAGCCTTCGGGCCATAAAAATTCTACGTTTCACATGGTCCAAGCCTGTTAAATAGGCCAGCTTGGTGAGCCTTGGTCATCCTGAGTGCCATCTTCATCTGACTCAGGCATGAGACCATCAATATCGAGATCGGCTACCAGATCATCGATGACATCCAGATCTTCTGCAAGGTCATTCAGGATGTCGAGGATCTGATCTGCTATCATTGCAAGTGCTGGCAGCATAACTCCGAGCATAAGTGCCGAGAGCACTGCATATTCGAGCAAGAGCAATCCCTTTTCTTGACGAATGAGTCTTTTCATAGCTTGTCACTTCCCCTCTGCCCTGCCGAGCGATTACATCTCGCAATTGTGCCAAAATCATCCATGATTCCAGGCTTCGCGCCTCCTCGCGAGATCATCGCCGCATTCTATTTAGGAAATTGCAATCGGCGTCCAATAGATTTTCACGGCTAATATTCCAGGCCCTACCATAGGATATCCGCCTCGCTTCGCCCTCAAAAAATCCCCCGCATGAATAGGAAGATGTAATCAAACCCCTATTTAGCAATTCCTGTGCCGGATCTTTATAACCAGATGGCGGCGCCTGAGTTCAATATCCACAAGCCTTGTGCCTGCTATGAGGATGTCGTATGCGGAAGTCTCTCTGGGGAAATATGCAAAGCTTTGCACTGGGCTATGCAAGCGATTGCTCGTTTGCGCATCACCCTATCAATTTCTGTTGACACTCTGGAATGAACATGTATAATTACTGGGCGGCAAATTGGGCCGTGAAGGAAGGAGAACAAGATGACACCAGACGACATCGAGGATGGGCTAGATACACAGGATGGAATATATGCGATGGTGCCACGCGAGCAGATGTGCGAATCTGCCAGGAAGCTGCGTGACACTTATGCTCGGGTGCCTGGCATCCCCTTTTTCAAACGAGAGTTTGGCTACTACAGTTTGGAGCGATGGAAAGAACAGGGGATGCCCCAGGATGTCCCCTTGCATGAGCTATTCGACTTCGATCCTCCCGGCAATCACGGTCTCGGTCAACTCGGTTGGTGTGAAGCCGCATTCCATCCGGTGTTTGAGACCAAGATCCTCGAGGATCGCGGCAACTACGAGCTTGTCCAGGATCATGCAGGACGCCATGTCCTCTACTTCAAGGGACGTCGCCAGGGTTTCATGCCGGAATACGTGGATCACCCTGTAAAAGACAAGAAAACCTGGGAAGAAAATGTGAAATGGCGATTGGATCCAGCAACATCGGAGCGATACATGGATCTTGACAACCGCATGGAACGTGCCAGAAACGCGGCTGCAAATGGCATGATGATCTCACAAGGGCTCATCGGTGGATACATGTACCTCCGAAGCCTCGTGGGTCCTGAACATCTTCTATATGCGTTCTATGATATGCCGGATGTGATCCACGACTGCATGAAGATCTGGTTTGAGCTGGCAGATGCGGTCATCATACAGCACCAAAGGTATGTCACCATCGATGAACTCTTCTTCGCAGAGGACATCTGCTATAATCATGGCCCCCTCATCTCGCCTGATATGATGTGGGAGTTCCTCTTCCCCTACTATCAGCAGCTTATCGACAATCTTAAGTCCCGCCAGATTGACAGGAGCCGCCATCTCTACGTCCATATCGACACGGATGGTTTCGCGGATCCCGTCATCCCGGTATATCAAAAAGCGAT
>JAJRTO010000421.1 GCA_024278235.1 Candidatus Poribacteria bacterium | reverse complement strand
GATAAACCACGAGTGCCCGCCCACCCACTTGCTGGCTCGCTACATTCCTTTCCCGGCATTTTTCGCAACGATAGGAATTTACAAAGAACCTTGTTGACGCCCTTGCCAACCCTATCCCCCTATTCAAAATATCGCTCAAGAAACCGGTTTTCTCGGAGAAAAGATGCTTCTCGCACTTGATAAATTGTCGCTGCGACAGAAATTCCCCGCCAATACAGACATGAGACCCATTCCTGGGAAATTTCTGAACTGTTTCGCTGGCATTGACAGTACGCTTATCACCATGCTATCATATCGGAAATGACAATCACAGTGGGGTTGGAATTGAAGAAGAGCGTACCGGGTTGGAACCGGAGACATCTCCGAGGGTGTAACACATAGCAGATTATCCTACCTTAAGTTATTCACTCTTAACGCAGATGAGGGTAACTCATGATCGAAGTGATGAATCTAACCAAGCGTTTTGGTGCAACGGTGGCAGTCAGCGATGTCTCGTTCTCTGCCCAGCGCGGCGAAGTTCTGGGTTTCTTGGGGCCCAATGGCGCTGGGAAAACCACGACGATGCGTATTTTAACGTGTTATATTGGGGCGGATGAAGGGACCGCTCAGGTTGCCGGTTATGATATCTACGATGATCCCGTGGAGGTCAGGCGGCGTATCGGCTACTTGCCGGAGAGCGCGCCGCTCTACCTGTACATGGAAGTCACAGATTCCCTCAACTTCATAGCCCAGGTGCGTGGTATTCCGAAATCCAAGCGGGAGCAACGTATTCGAGCGATGGTCGAGATGTGTGGGCTCGAAGGCGTGATCCAAAAGGATGTCGGAGAACTCTCCAAAGGATACCGTCAGCGACTCGGGCTTGCCCAGACGCTCATCCATGATCCGGATGTTTTGATCCTGGATGAACCGACATCCGGGCTCGACCCAAATCAGATCATCGAAATCCGGGAGTTGATCAAAGAAATTGGGCGCGAAAAGACCATCATCCTGAGCACCCATATCCTTCCTGAGGTTTCAGCGATATGTGGCCGCGTCCTCATTATCCACCAGGGAAAAATCGTTGCGAATGGAACACCGGAGTCCCTCTCTGGTTTGGCTTCAGGAGAGGAGATGATTCGAGCCGGTTTCCGAGGGCCACAGGAAGAGATCGAAGCGAAGCTCGATCAACTGGAGTTTGTCAGCGATTTCAAACGTGTGCCGGCAGAAGATGAAGGAACCTGTTCTTATGAACTCAAGGCAACCAAGGGCACCGATGCAACTGCGAATATCTTTCAGTTTGCGGTTGACAATGGATGGATCTTGACGGAGTTGCATCGTCAGACACTGAGTCTGGAAGATGTGTTCCATCAACTGACAACCCAGGAAGTTGTGCAATAAGGTGAACGATCCAGTAAGCGAGTGGATGTCAGCCTCGCCGATCCATAGATTCGCTGACTTTCTGAAGGAGGACTAAGAAAGACGATGAGTAATGTCATTGCTGTGTTCCGAAAGGAATTCAAGAGTTATTTCAGCTCACCGATTGCATACATTTACATCACCGTGTTTATCGTCTCGTCAAGTTGGCTGTTCTTTCGCAGTTTCTTCGTGTTCAATCAAGCAGATATGCGCGGCTTTTTTGGACTGATGCCGTGGATATTTCTCTTTTTTGTTCCTGCTGTGACCATGAAACTTTGGGCAGAAGAGAAGAAACTTGGCACCGTTGAATTGCTCATGACATTGCCGCTCAAAGAGTATGAGGTGGTGCTGGGTAAGTACCTGGCAGGGTTGATGCTTTTCCTGCTATCCATTGTGTTGACCTTTGTCATCCCCATCGTTCTTTTTGCCCTGGGCGATCCGGATGGCGGGCCGATAGTGGGAGGTTATCTCGGTATCTTCCTGATGGGGGCCGCTTATCTCTCCATCGGACTGTTCGCCTCAACGGTCACGGAAAACCAGATCATCGCTTTTATCATGGGGGTTGTGATCTGTTTCGCCTTGCTCATCATCGGTGAGGATTTTGTGCTGTTTTCCACTCCCCAGTGGTTAGTTCCGGTGTTCAGCTACCTCGGCCTCGGATCCCATTTCGCAAGCATTGGACGCGGTGTGCTCGATTCGAGAGACCTGATTTATTATCTGAGTCTGATCGGGTTCTTTCTCTACATGAGTATGCACACGATTGAAACCAGGAAATGGAGCTAATCAATGAACATTCGCCAACTACGACAGGGAAGTAACGCACTTGCTTTTATCGTTGTGATACTTGCCATACTGGCAATGATCAATATCCTGGGTAGCCGTGTGTTTCTACGCGCGGATCTCACGGAGAATAAGGACTATACGATCTCCGATTCGACAAAGCGGGCCCTCAAGTCGCTTGATGATCTGGTGAACATCAATGTCTACCTGTCCAAGAAATTACCCCCTCAGTTGATCCGCGTACAACGTCAACTCAAGGATTTACTGGCAGAGTATGAAATTTATGCGCGGGGACAACTGAATATCCGCTATATCGATCCCGGAGACGATGATTCGCCGAATATCAACCCGCAGATCCAACCTGTACCGGTCCAGGTGATCGAACGCGATGCACGTAGCGTTCAAAACGTCTTCCTCTCCATCGAGGTGCGCTATGCGGGCGATGCCGAGGTGATCCCTTCCTTCATCGATGAAATGGGGCGTCTCCGTTCATCCCTGGAATACGACCTGACAGCGGCGATTCTCAAAGTGGCGCGCGAAGAGAAAAAGAGCATCGGATTTCTCACCGGCCATGAGGAACGCGATACACGCCAGGAGTGCACGCGGCTTCGCAGCTTGTTTGAACAGCAATATGGCATGACAGAGGTGAAAGATGTCAATGCATCGGATGGGCCGGAGGCTTTTGAAGATCTGACGACGCTTATCATCGCAGGGCCTAAGACGGCCGTCAGTGACCGTGAAAAATACGAGATCGACCAGTTCATCATGCGTGGGGGACGTGTCTTGTTCCTGCTCGATGTGATGCAAGAAAACCCCCAGACGATGCAAGGGCAGCCTGTGAGTCCCGCGCTCAACGATATGTTGACGCACTACGGCGTCAAGCTCAATAATACGCTTGTGCTCGATGTGGCCAATGTGAGCACCCAGGTACAGCAACGGCGTGGTGCGTTCATCATTTCGACGCCTATGGATTACCCTTACTGGCTCCGTATTCTCCGGGAGAACTTCAATCAGGAACATGTCACGACAAGCCAACTGGAAAGCCTGCTCCTACCTTACACCGCATCGCTGGAAGTATCCGTCCCCGCCGAAGGGGACATAAAATCCAGTGTTCTTGTAAGGAGCACCGATCAAGCATGGACAACCCCTCCTCCCTATAACCTCTATCCAGATAGGCGTATGAATCGGTCGCTCATCCCCATGAACCAGAAGCAATTTGATCTGGCAGTGGAACTCTCCGGTAAGTTCAAGAGTTTCTTTGCCGGCAAACCGATTCCACCCAAAGAAGTCGAGGAAGGTTCGGAGGGCGAGCCAGTGATTGAGGATGAAGATCGCACGACGATTGAAGAAAGCATGGATACTCAGATCATCGTGGTGGGAACTTCAGCACTCATCCTGGACAACTTTATACGTTACCCGGGCAATGCAACGTTTGTGCAGAATCTGGTTGAATGGATGACGTTAGGGCAGGATCTGATCGGCATCCGTTCGCGTACGGTCACCGATCGTCCGCTGGAAGAACTGAGCAATCGTGAAAAAACATTCGTGAAATACAGTGCGACGTTTGCAATGCCCATCCTGATGATTCTCTTTGGGATGGTGCGATTCTACCTCCGTCGTCGTGCAAAAAGGATGTTTGAAACTTATGGGAGGACGCAAGGATGAAAGACAAACGACTGTTGATCCTTCTGGGTGTGCTGGTTATCCTGGTGATTCTCGTCATTGTTTCAGGACGGAAACCGAAGCCGAAAACTGAACCACTATTTGCAGGGCTGCAAACAGATCAGGTGGCAAAGATCGAAATCAATAAGGACGACAAAAACACGGTTCTCAGGAAGCTGGCGGGGGAATGGCTGGTTGCCACAGCGGATGACTATCCCGCGGATTCAGAAGCCGTCGACAAACTGTTGGAGAAAACGTCAGAGTTCAAGAAGAATTTACTGGAGTCCAAAAATCCGAAGTACCATGAAAAGTATGGTGTCGATAGCTCCGGCATCGAGGTCAAGCTGATGGATGCCAATGAAGCCACGCTGGCTCATTTCTATGTCGGTCGGAGTTCATCGGACTTCATGAGCAGCTATGTTCGGCAGGTGGACAAGGATTCTGTGTATCGCATCCCGGAATCGGTCACCTCGACATTTGACAAAGGGACCCGGGGTTGGCGTGACCGCACGATCTTTAAGTTCAACGACTATGAGATCAGCAAACTCTCCGTATCATCTGAGTCCGGAGAGTATGTGTTGGAGGCCGATCGTTCCTCTGAGGATGTGAAATGGTCCATCATATCACCGGAGCCCTCTCCCGCCAAGAAGGATGTGGTCGAACGGATGGCGAATTCGTTTTCCACATTGCAGACGGATGAATTTCCTGAATCGCAGGATCTCGATCCCGGTGTGACGGGTCTGGATGAGCCAACGGCGAAGGTGGAGGCCACTCTCACCGATGGCACGATGCGCATCCTGCTCATCGGCAAGAAGATGGAAGAGGGCAGTCAATATTATGTCCAACGCAGTGATAAGGACACGGTCTTCCTGTTGAACCAGTGGCGTGTCAACCAACTTCTCAAAAAGATGGAGGATATCAAGGAGGAAGTCAAGGCAGAAGAGCCCGGGGAACAGTCCGATGAAGAATAGTCAGTCGATATGATGCACGTCATCGGCATAGATGGTGGCGGCAGTCAAACAGTGGGCCTACTTGCAGATCTCAATGGGCGTATTCACACCCGATCTGTCGTAGGCCCATCGAATTTGCATACAATGGGGCTTGCCAACACG
>JAJRTO010000420.1 GCA_024278235.1 Candidatus Poribacteria bacterium | reverse complement strand
GAGATCATCTCCTATCAGATGCCACCGATGGACCAGGCATGGGCACAGATACCGGAAGAAGCCCGTGAGACACTGGCCAAAAAATGGGATATGTACTACGCGGCTTATGATGATTATCTTCTCTACTCGATGAGCGGCAATACGAATACCATCAAAGAAGGGATCGACATCTTGGAAGGATCCGGCGCAACCTTTGGACAGTGGTTGGAGGAGACCGCCCTCGGCGAAAAGGGCCCCGCGAAGGTCAACTGGGTGGTCTATTTCTCGCCGTTGGAAGCCGCAAAATCGGCGTTAGAGATCGCCAGCCAGATAGAACCGCAGATGGGCATGATACTCATGATGTTGACGGGGATGCCGAGTCAGTACAGTATTGTTGCTTCTGGAGCCAATCGGAGTAACGGGCATGAACTTCGTTTGCACATCTCTGCCGGGGATTTCAGAGATCTGATCGGCATGCTCACGATGATGGGGGGCATGTGATGGAAAACTTGAGATTTAAGATTGGAGATTCATGATGACATCTTATGAACCGGTGCAGACCTCCAACCGTATCCTGATGGGACCGGGACCGAGCAACGTGCATCCACGGGTGCTAACCGCGATGGCAACACCTCTGGTAGGACATCTCGATCCCGAATTCCTGGCGATCATGGATCAAACTCAGGAGATGCTGCGTGAGCTTTTTGGCACCACGAACCGACTCACGATACCTGTATCGGGTACGGGTAGCTCCGGCATGGAGGCTGCACTATGTAACGTATTGGAACCAGGAGATGAGGCGCTCATTTGTGTCAACGGTGTCTTCGGTGAACGTATGAGCGATATTGTGGGACGTTGCGGGGCCGAACTCATCCGCATCGATGCTCCCTGGGGACGTATCATCCCACCAGAGGAGGTCAAGGCCGCCCTGCAGCAATGCAATCCCAAAGTCGTCGCGATCGTTCATGCAGAAACATCCACAGGCATCCTTCAACCCCTGACAGAGATCGGCCAACTCGTCCGGGAACATGGCGCACTCTTTCTGGTAGATACAGTGACTTCTCTGGCAGGCGCACATGTCGGTGTCGATGAACATCTCATCGATATCTGCTACAGCGGCACTCAGAAATGTCTGAGTTGCCCGCCCGGTCTGGCGCCAATCACCTTTGGTCCGCGTGCGCTGGAGGCCATCCATCGGAGAAAGACAAAGGTCCAGAGTTGGTATCTGGACATGACGATGATAGAACGCTATTGGGGCGAGGATCGTTCTTACCACCACACAGCTCCCATCAGTATGGCATATGCCTTTAACGAGGCACTACGAATCATCCTGACGGAAGGTCTTGAAACTCGCTATGCACGGCATGAGAGGCATTCTGCGGCACTGAAAGCCGGTCTCACTGCGATGGGTCTGGAACTCCTCGCTCAGGAAGGCTACCGCGCACCGATGCTGACGACGGTCGGTATTCCCGATGGCGTGGAGGATCTGGTGATCCGCAGACGTCTCCTTCAGGAATACAATCTGGAGCTTGGCGGAGGTCTAGGGGATTTCAAAGGAAAGGCTTGGCGTGTCGGGCTTATGGGTGAATCATGCACGCAGAGCAACGTCTTTTTGCTGCTGAGCGCGCTCGAAAAGCTGCTCAGCGAATCGGGCTACACGGTTCAACCGGGCGCATCGTTGAGTGCGGCTGCCGAGACTTACCTGTGATCGATGCCTGAGCTATTACTGGAAGCACGCAATCTGAGAAAAGGGTTCCCCGTCCAACGGGGACATCGTCGCAGCACGCGCCAAGTGGTGCGTGCGGTCGATGGTGTGGATCTGAGCCTCTGTTGCGGAGAGACGTTAGGACTCGTGGGGGAGAGCGGCTGTGGCAAAACGACCACCGGCCGAATTCTCCTACGCCTGGAGGAGCCTGATGATGGAGATGCGTTCCTCTATGATCGCCGGGAAGATGGAACCACGCATGTCTACAATATCTTCCAGTTGACGAAGCGTGAAATCCGAAACCTGAGACGGCGAATGCAGATCATCTTTCAGGATCCCTACAGTTCACTAAATCCCCGTATGACGGTGTACCAGATCCTCGCGGAACCGCTCAAAATCCATCGTATCGTGCCAAAGAGTGAGAGAAAAGCTCGTGTCGAGGAACTCATGCAGTGTGTTGGACTGAACCCCACGCAGGCAGCTCGTTATCCCCATGAGTTCAGCGGCGGGCAACGCCAGCGAATCGGTATCGCGCGGGCATTGGCTGTCGATCCAGAACTGATCATTGCCGATGAACCCGTCTCTGCGCTGGATGTCTCCATTCAGGCGCAGATCATCCATCTTCTGCAGACGCTGCAAGCACAACTGCATCTCAGCTATCTTTTTATTGCCCACGACCTGGGCGTTGTGAGATACATCTGTGACCGAGTGGCAGTGATGTACCTGGGGCGCATTGTTGAACTCGCAGAGAAACATGAGCTTTTTGATCATCCGATCCATCCTTATACGCGGGCACTCCTTTCGGCCGCCCCTGTACCGGATCCATCATCGAGACGTCAGCGCATCCTCCTGGAAGGGGATGTGCCAAGCCCATTGAATCCTCCCTCGGGATGCTCTTTTCATCCACGCTGTCCGATGGCACAGCCGGAGTGCGCTCGACAGCCACAGATCCTTACGGAAGTTGGGGCTGATCATCATGTCGCTTGTCATGTGATGGCAACCCATCCACCGGATAGGATGGAAGTATGTCCTGGCAGTTTATGAAAATGGGAGCTGACTCGGCCCAGCGCAACATGGAAACAGATAGGCAGCTATTGGATAAGGTCGTCTCCGGCGTATGGCCCGCGACATGGCGATTCTATTCATGGAAACAGCCGACCTTTAGTTTTGGCTACTCTCAACGCATCGAGGAGATCGCCGATGTTGAGGCGTGCCGTCGAGCGGAGATCGAATGGGTGCAGAGGCCGACAGGGGGTGGGCTTGTGATCCACGGTTGGGATCTCACATACACAGTACTCGCCCCTGCGGATGATCACTGCCTACCGAGGGGTGTGTTGGCATCTTACAAACAGATCCATCAGTGGATAGTGCAGGCTCTTCATCGGCTCGACGTACCGGCGAACCTGACACCAGGCACGGATAGCCAAAGCATCCCCGGTCTGTGTCTGAACCGTGTGGCTCCCTACGACATCCTGCTGGATGGCCAGAAGATCGCGGGGGGAGCCCAACGTCGCCGTAAAGGCTATCTTCTTCATCAAGGATACATCGCACTCGATCATCCCCCGGCGGATGTTCTGGGCCTGGCAGGAATATCCGGCGATACGGGGCACATCAACCAGCAAGGGAGACACATCAAGCGGCAGGAATTGATCGATGTCATCCAGGAAGTGGTATTGGAAATTGGAAATTGGAGACTGAAAGCAAGTTTCACGTGAAACGTTGAACGTTAGAAAAGTACTGTGGTTGCTGGGGTCTTGACATTTGAAATTTGACATCCATTTCTGAATATTGCTAAGACTACTGACTATCGACTATCGGCTGTTCCAAATCACACAAATTGGAGGAATCACCATGTTTCGTAATCTAAGCCCTGGTGCTGTTGGTATCTCTGTCGGTTCATTGGCAGAGGGGATCCAGCTCGTAGCAGATTCCGGCTTTCAAGGTATCGATGTCAATATCGGTGAAGTTGCCCGACTCATCGAAGAATCCTCTGCAGAAGCCGTCAAGCAGATGTTTGCTGATGCAGGAATTAAACCGGGTGGGTGGGGATTACCGGTAAACTGGCGAGGAGATGAAGGGCAACTCCGGCAGGAGCTGGAAACATTACCACGTTTGGCTGAAGCTGGTCAGGCCATTGGCTGTACCCGTGTGCCGACATGGGTGCTTTCGTTCTCGGATGAACGGCCATTTGATGAAAATTTCCAGTGGCATGCTGAACGCTTCCGCCCTATCGCCGAGATCCTCAAGGATCACGGCTGTTCCCTCGGACTGGAATTCCTAGGCCCCAAGACGATTCGGGATGGCCATAAATACGAGTTCATCCACTCCTCTGCCGGCATGCTCGAACTTGCCGCAGAGATTGGAACGGGAAATGTGGGATTGCTCCTCGACTGCTGGCACTGGTACACCGCCCACGAAACACTTGAAGACATCGCTAAACTCAAACCATCCGATGTTGTGTATGTCCACGTGAACGATGCTCCTGAAGGAATTCCCATTGATGAGCAGATAGACAGCGTCCGTCGGATGCCTGCCGAAACAGGCGTGATCGATCTCGTCGGATTTCTCAAGACTCTGCACGAGATTGGCTACGATGGTCCCGTCACTCCGGAACCCTTCAGTGATCAACCAAAGGGATTGCCCCCACTCGAAGCTGCCACACTGACGAATGACTATCTGATGAAGGCGTGGACACCGGCGGCCCTTCCTTAGTCTCAGCACCTCACATTTTCGCCGTAGGAGCGTCTTCCTGGACGCGGCAATCGTGGCCGGGAGGCCACTCCTAACCATAGAATTATGATTTACTGAGTCTCTCGTTACAGCAATTCTGCAGGGTAGGGTGATGGGTGAGTTCTGCCTACTCGTTCATGATTTCCAGTACGGCGTCGAGACTCCGAATACCGGCCGTCGTACCAATTGCGGTGACACAGGCAGCTCCTGTTGCATTTCCTAATCGGGCCGCTCTCTCAAGATCCCAGCCCTTCAGGATTGCCGTCAGGAATCCTGCAACAAATGCATCTCCCGCGCCTGTTGCATCCACCATATCAACAGGATAGATGGGAACACAGATTTTTTCATCTCGCGTTCGCACATAGCAGCCTTCCTCTCCCATCTTGAGACCAACGGTGCCGATGCCATAGTCCAAAAAGAACTGAGCGATATCTTCCAGATTGCTCTGGCCGCTGATCATCTTTGCTTCCTCAACGCTCGGGAGGAAAATGTCCACATGAGACAGACATGGTTCCAGGATCTTAAGCCATTGACCCGTTGAGTCCCATGCAGTATCCAGACTGGTTTTGACACCAGCAGCCTGAGCCTCTTGAAGAACTCGGGCTGTGGGTTCTCCATCAAATCCCGGCATCAGGAGAGCCCCTGCGACATGAAGGATCTGACTTTCACGCACGAGATCAAGATCGATATCTTCGTAGCGTATGCTGGCATTGGCACCGATATAATGGAAGAAGGAACGCTCTCCGTCCGGGGCGATCATGACGAACGTAAAAGAAGTGTGAGCGACTTCATCGCGCACAAGACCTCGTACATCGACACCGTTCTCCTGCAAATTGCGGAGGACAAAATCGCCCAGACTATCCGTGCCGATTTTGCCCATCGCCCCTACGGAGCAACCTAAGCGGGCAAGTCCGATACCCGTGTTGTTCGCGCAGCCGCCACTGTGGAGTGCCAACTCTCCGATCAATTCTAACTGGCCGCGCTTCGGCATCCTTTCAATCGGCTTCCCAAGCACATCGGTAACGAAGATTCCAAGACATATAATATCCATCATGCCACCTCGTTTCTGATACCATTTGACGTTTGCGATGAGGCCATTCCAAACCTATGGACCAGCATGGATCAGCAGAAGGGCGTCCCCCTCTATCTCAACCGGCAAGTCACTGAGATCCAGTTCGCGAATTTTTGTCCAACCGATGACGATAGGACGTTCTTCCTCCACTGAGAGGACCCTTTCTTCTATGAGGATGCGCCAAAAACTGGCACGTAGACTCGAGAAGGCGGTTGGAAGCCGCCATCTTCCGAGAGGACGCCATTCTATGGGCACCTGGGCCTGGGACGGGAGAGAACCTATCGAACTCCAGCCCTGAGTGGACAGAACATAAACATCTTCTATATCAATTGGTAAATCGCTCTGCAACTGATCACCGGTCAGTTTTATTCCATACGGATAGGGGACGACGCCATCGAACAGAAACGGACGCGGTTTCCACGGGGATAATTGCAGTTCGGCCCGAACGATCTGATTCTCCTCTTGATGGTATACCAAATCCGCCGGTGTCTGCCACTGTAAGGGCCGCATGAGCCAGGATCTGCTCTGCGGGAGTGTTATCCGTGCTGCGCGGGATACGTGAAGCCCACCGACGACATGTGCTTCCATTCGCTGTATCTGCGGGTAAAGTTGACACCATGCAACACCTCGGGCTGCCAGGGTTGGCTCCTTCCTGTAGGCCACGACTAACGATGTGCCCGATACTCCAAGACTCCAGATAACGATGAGCAACATCGTGATTCGACGCGGTGTTTTCCCCCAGCAGATGGTCGTGATCCCCAGCATGAGAACCACCCCTACGCATGTGATGATGATTGTGAGCGGTGTCCCTTCATCTCTCTGCCGAATGAGGATCGAGCGGATCCGCCGTTCATGCCTTCGCAGCGACGTTTTACTCCATGCTTTCTGAGCCGATGTGCGCAGTGTACGGAGTATGTACTCCCAACCGTCATCGATCTGAGCAGCAGATACACCAAGAAATAGGATTCGACCGTCCTCAAACCGGCGTTCGGCGAAGACGGGATCTCCTTCTATCGACAGTATGGACCGGGCGGCATCGTGGATGCGACCCGTGAGCCAGTGGTTCGTCCGGAATGTGATCGGCTCATCTATCTGGATCGGTTTCTCAACGATACGCTGTTGAATTTGTGTGAGCGGCATCCACTGACTGAGGACGTGAGGTCGTTGCTCCGGGATGCTCAAGAATGCTCCGCCGGAGGCAATCCATTCAAGGAGGGCTTCCTGTTGCCTCGAATTAAGACGCTGTGGAGCCAAGCCTTCATGTAGAATAACCGCATCGAGGGAGCCATAAACGCTGGAATGATAAGGCAATTCCTGCAACCGGCCATATGCGAGCCGGACTTCTCCTCCGTCGATTGGTAAGCCATCCAGCGTATGGATACCTTGACGTTCCGAAGTGATCACGAAGATAAGCATCTGCGAATCGTGGAGCGGCGGATATATCTCCGGCTCAAGCCGGGCACGAATACGGCCCTCAGAGTCTTCCAGTTGACAGCGGAGCTTTGCTTCAAGCCAGTATACAAAAGGGGAAAATCGTACGGTACGACGGCTCTTGAATGATAATTCCAGTGGTTGGCTGGCCGTCCAGAGAAGTTTCCCTGAATAAGGATCGAGATATTGGATCTTCAGGTTCCCTTCAAAAGTCTCGCCTTCACTCCGCACGGTCACCTGAACAGGAACCCAACGCATTCGTTTGTAGAAACCATCCCATCCCATGCTCACTCGTTCGATCTCTACGTCAGCCGACGCTAGGGTCACCAAGCTGACACACACTAGACATCCTGTGAAAAAATAGCGTGCAAATGAATGCATGGACAACTCACATGGATAGTGAGCTAACTACTAAACTCACGTACCTCTGTCTGCTGAATCGCCTGCTCAACCAGCGTTGGAATATCCAATTCCCTCTCTCCCAGCTCGGTTTCTTGGATTCCCGCTGACGTGGCAGGATTATCAGGTACAAAAAGGGAACAGCAATCATCATATGGAAGGGTCGATACATCGAATGTGTGGATGCGTTCAGCCTGTTGTATGATCTCGTTCTTGTCGTAACCGATAAGCGGTCGCAGCACAGGGAGCGTCGCCACAGATTCAATGACGCGGATGTTTTGTAGCGTCTGGGAGGCAACTTGTGCCAGACTCTCTCCCGTCACGAGGGCATCGTAGCCATATTGCTGTGCCAGTGCTTCTGCGATGCGCACCATCATCCGCCGATACAGGATCACTCGCAGCTTGGCCGGGGATTTGGTGACGATCTGCAACTGGACATCCGCAAAGGGTACGAGATACAGCCTGGAGTGAAACTGATAGGACGTCAGCAATTCAACAAGGCGGATCACTTTCTCCAGAGACGATTTATCGGTGTAAGGATAGCTGTAGAAATGGATGAAATCCGTTCGGCAACCTCGACGCATCATCCGCCATGCTGCGACAGGGGAATCGATGCCACCTGACAACATCGTACCAACTTTCCCACTCACCCCTACGGGCAGTCCGCCCGGACCGTTGATCCGCCCGAGATAGAGAAACGCTGTTCGATTCACGATCTCAATGTGACAGGTGAGATCCGGGTTTGAAAGATCCACTTTTGCATCGATATGCTTCAACAGATGAGCCCCCACAGCGGCATTGACATCCGGTGATAGGATCGGATACGCTTTGTTACTGCGTTTCGTGTTCACCTTGATGGTCCGATAAGGTTCGCGATATGCCTTGACCAGCCGGAGGGCATTTTCTTTGAGCGCATCGAGATCCTGGGAGCCTTCCATCCCCAGCGAAAAATAGGCGATCCCAAAGACCTGCTGAAGCCTCTTCTGAATCTCTATAACATCTGCATCATCACGCAAATAGACGAGCACACGCCCGGGGAGTTTCTCTACGGAGCGGTAACCGCATCCGCTCAAAGCACGTTTCACATTGCGTATGAGCTGAGCCTCGAATACGTTACGATTCTTACCTTTTAGTGCAATTTCATCATAGTGAACAATAACAGCATGGAGCATAGGATAAGCTCTCCCATCGGTACGTGATGCGTGAGACTCGTGACCCGAGGCTCAGCTCACTTATTGGCTTTAGTGTACGTGATAGGAGTTTCGCTGTCAACCCGTTATGACGGATCAGAACACCGTCACTGACGTGCTCTTGAACGTGAGAAACACATGGGAGCCCACCATCAGATGAAGTTCATTCAGTGAAGTGATGGTGATCAAGGCGGTCAGTTCGATTTCACCTGCGATGTTCAGGGTGACTCGAACTGTGTGATCCTCCAACTGAACTTTCTGGATCGTGGCTCGAAAAGTATTCCTTGCCGTTGACTGAAACGGTTCATGGGAAAGGATAATGTCTCGGGGGGGGATGGAAAGGTGTACCTTACCGGTGAGATCCGTAACCACGGTGATTCGAATGGACGGTGAGATCCGTATCCATTGCAGGCCATCTGACGCCTCGAGCTGTCCGGCAAATAGATTCTCAAGAGAACCATCTACGATGGTTCCACCCACAATAGAAGTTACCGTATCCGAGAGTCGATAAGCCTGCAGAATATCGTGCGTGGTAAACAAGATCGTCGTCCCATACTGCTCGTTTACCGTTGTGATCAGCCTCTCTATCGTTCGCACATGTTCCTTGTCGATATGTGAAAAGGGCTCATCGAGTAGGAGGAGTTCCGGCTTCAGGATCAAGGCTCTCGCGATGGCGACCCGCTGTGTTTCTCCCCGTGAGAGTTCATGGGCATATCGCATCTCAAAACCGGGGAGACCAACTGTATCGAGCACCTCGCTTACCCTGGATGTCCACTGCTTACGGTTGATAGAACGGAAGCGAAGCCCTGCAACAAGATTCCTGAAAACCGTCGTCTGAAAGAGCAACGGATTTTCCATAACCATCGTCATCTTACGGCGAACATCCAGAGCATCCGAACTGGATCTGTTGATGGCCTGCTCCCGAAAGTAGATCACACCACTGGCTGGTCCCTCCAGTAGATTGAGCAAGTAAAGTAATGTGCTCTTGCCCGCGCCGTTTGGCCCTACAAGGCCATGAATCTTCCCCGACTGGAACGCAAGATGGGGGATGTCCAGGACAAAGCCATCGTCACGGTACTGCGTGAGGTTTTCAACCCTTAGGATCGGTTCTGCCATAAATCAGTCAGCATCTTTTCGAGTTTGGGCGATATGATTTCCAATCGTGGCAACCGTCTCCATCCAGATACCATTCTCAGGGTTCTGCACGTAGCAACATAGTTTCTCCAGGACTTCGGCCAGCACTGTTTGTCGTCCACCTGTTCCCGCCTCATGTCCGAGCAAGATGAGCCAGCCACCATCTTCCAATGCGTGATCGATCATGGCCTTGATCTGCTCGAAGCTTGCGCCATCGGCATCGAGTGCCGTTGCCTGTGCCAGATCAACGAATGTAGGATCATTGTGTATTTCATCGAACGCACTGCGTCCTACGAGAAAATGCCGGGCTACCAGAGGAACATAGCTTTGGACCTCTTCCCCACGGCCCACAAACTTCTGTCCACAAGGATAAGCAAATGTGATCGGTTGCACTCCCAGCAGATGCTCAATGGCATCATTTGCACTGAGCAGTTCTTCCTCCATGCGTTCGAGCGTGTAGTCCTCCAACGCCCTACTCCGAGCGAAAGCGAAATTACCGCTGCATGGATGGTTCATCGTGTGATTACCGATCTCATGCCCATGTTCGATGGCCTTGTGCCATTGCCGGATCCGCTGTTCGACAGCCGCCGGCGATACATAGAAAGTTGCCTTGACACAGTGGGCATCGAGGATGGGAAGAGCACAATCCGTCTGGCTCAGTCGGGCGTCATCAAAGCTCAAACTGAGTGCAGCACGTTTACCGTCTGGCCAGCGGAAAATCGGTTGCTGTATCGAGGTATTGCCAGAAATCATGATCAGAGCCTCATCAATCTAGCTGAATTTGTGTTCCCTGGATCATCGTCCTGAATTGTCCCATCAGGTTCTCGGACAAGCGTGCCCGGAGATGGATATCATTCGCTTCGTATTCACGCTCCATCACCTCTCCATGTTGATAGAGGTAGTTCATGATCTTACCATCACGATGGGAGAGGGTCAACGAAAATTCAACATCCATGCTGGCGAAGTGTTCAGCAAGTCGGTGTTTGAATTCCTCAAGTCCCCAGCCTTTCAGGCCGGATATCTGCATCCCTTCAGGGTACTCGTGGTGCAAGATATTGAGCAACGTCGAATCACCTATCTGATCACATTTATTGAAGAGCATCCAGCGAGGTTTGTCACCTGCTCCCAACTCATCGAGCACGTGATGAACCGATTCAGCCTGATGGAGTGCCCTCGGATGGCTTGCATCCACAACGTGCAATAGCAAGTCGGATTCAACGACCTCTTCGAGCGTCGCATGGAAGGATGCCACGAGTTGATGAGGAAGTTTGTGGATAAAACCAACCGTGTCTGTCAACAGTATACGTTGCCCATCTGGCAACAACATCGTTCGAGTGGTAGGATCGAGCGTTGCAAACAGTTTGTCTTCCACAAACAGATCCTCCTCCGTAAGCGTATTGAGCAAGGTGGATTTCCCTGCATTGGTGTAACCAACGAGTGCCACCGAAGGGATGCCCTGACGGTGTTTCCTCTGGGTACGTCGTTGTCTTTCCACCTTCACAAGCTCCTTATTGAGCTGTGAGATACGCCCACGGACCAGTTGTCGGTCAACCTGTAACTGAGTTTCGCCAGCGCCACGTGTACCAACACCGCCCTTGATCCCGCCGCGAGTGCCCCCCCCCAGACGTCCGAGATGGGTCCACTGATGGGCAAGTCGTGGCAGTGCGTATTCCAACTGTGCAAGTTCTACTTGAACTTTTGCCTCTCGGGTGTGCGCTCGCTGAGCAAAGATCTCCAGGATGAGTCCTGTACGATCAACGACCACGCATTCGAGGATTTTCTCCAGGTTGCGCGCTTGAGCAGGACTCAATTCATTGTCGAAGAACACGACATCCGCCTCTAACTCTTCAAGCATGATCTTGATCTCATTCGCCTTACCTTGACCGATATAGTAGGCAACATGCGGTGTCGAACGTTGATGGATCACCTCGCCAACGACTCGGACACCGGCCGTGTCTGCGAGCCGGGCGAGTTCCTGAATCGATTCCTCTGTATCCTCGCGCAGCATATTTCTAAGTTGAACACTTACCAGGACAGCCCGTTCCATTGGGATATTCGTTTCAACAAAAGCCTGCATTCAGCACTCACCTTTATGATTCCACCGTGCTATGGGTGGAGGCTATTTTCAACATGATACATATTGAGACATATGGAAGTCAAGGTATTGGTGGACATTGCTCCATCTCGGTAATTACAAATGCTCCCGCCGGATTGACAAATCCAACGGAAGAATCGAGATTTGGCAATCCCGGTGAAGCTGATTTGAGATCTATCGACTCTCCAAAACCGTTGCGCACCTCAAACAGTGCGTGTTATAATGTAACATATTCGGTAGAACCCGGCAACCTGGTGAATACTTCGGAAAATCTCTACGAGGTGACAGAGATGGGGGAAAACAATCAGACATCTAATATATATTCTCACGGCATTGGCACTGAACTATTCGTTTGCGTATGGTAACGATGGTGCCCTGACGATCCTCTATACGAGTGATTTAGCGGCACGATATCAGCCGGTCGAGCAAGGGGACGACTACATGGCTGGCTGGGGACATCTCGCAGGCGTTATCCAATCCATCCGATCCGATGGCACCAATGTGCTTCTGTTGGATCCTGGCGACTATCTCGATGAAAAACAGATCCTATGCCAGGAAGAAGACGCGATCCGTGTGATCGAAATCCTCAATGCGATGCAGTATGATGTCATGGGAATCGGGATGGATGAACTCAATTGGGGAACCAGAGGTATGTTCAAGCGACTCCGACATGCGAGATTTCCTGTTGTGTCTACTAACCTCGCCCCGGCAGGTACGGGAGATCCTCCTGCGTTTCCTTATTGGGTGGTTCATCGTGCCGATCTGCGGATCGGGATACTGGGAGTCCTGAGCCCGGCCACAAAGAACGAACTCGTTGGCATGCATCTCCAGGATCTAACGATTCTACCTCCAGCGGAAGCCATAACACGTCATGCTGAAAAATTGAGCCGCATTGTCGATCTGCTCATTGTGCTGAGTTACATGGACGATGAAGCAAACCGCCAATTGGCTCGTGAGGTTCCCATGATTGATGTGATCATTGGGGGATTCGGGCATAAGACTCCGCAGTCCCCCACGACCGAGGGGGGAACCTTGATCACACATGCTGGTAGCGGAGCCAATCAGCTTGGTCGCCTGGATCTCCGGTTTTCGCAGGGGAGGATCCGGCAGTGGGAGCACCAGATGCTCACTATCGATTCTGATAAGGAGCCCGATCCTCGCATCACTGCACTCGTGAGCGAAGCCGCTATCGCCGAACAGATACTGCGGGCCGAAGTACTCGGGCAAATCACTGAACCATTACTCCGTCAGGAATCCGGGGAATCTAACATTGGCAACTGGATGGCAGATGCGATGAGAGCCGCTGCCGGCACTGATATTGCTTTCCAGAACAGCTCCGGCATACGCAAGGATCTACCTGAGGGCTTTATCACCCAGGGAGATCTCTTTGACCTGAACTACTATAACACCATCCTGCGTTTTGAACTGAGTGGATCACAGATCCGCAGCTTATTGGAGCTTAACTGCACAGAACGCAAGGATTTCTTACAGGTCTCGGGGCTCACCTATGTCTACGACCCCAAACGTGAACCAGGATCCCGTTTGATGAAGGTTACCGTGAAAGGTCAGCCCCTGGAGGATTCTGTAATCTACAGCGTTGCGACCAACCACTTCGTAGGAGCACTCGCTGAACGCTACTTCGGATTCCCTCTGCCGCCCTATGAAGATACATTCATCACACTGTATGAATCTCAGATGCAGGTATTAAGGAAAGATTCCAACGTCACAGCGGATTTGGAAGGTCGCATCCAGGCGGTTCAGAGTCGTGCATCCAGGTAAACGGCATGCCCTGCGGCTACCAGTGCTTCGTTCACATGCAGGTAGCCGCCATCAGCTTGTTCAACCCAGATCTCAGCAATATATCGCCCATACTTCCCCTTTTTATCGCGGTAGGTCTCGACGCGAACATCCCGATCCATGATGAGCGATCTCAGGTAATCTCTCGCCGCGAGACCCGCCGGGCGACTGTTCCCTCGGATTTCAGGTGCATCGATCCGTGCCAGCCGAACACGTTCATTCATCACCCACGTGTGAAATCCAAGATCGATATTCATCCGGCAGGTATCTCCATCGTAGACACTGATGACGTGTGCTCTGTATTGGTAAGGATGCCATTCCATTTTATCGATGCCGCGTATATCCGTGATGTCCCAGCCGTTGTCCTATCGACCAGTATTCACCGAGTATGAAGTTGAGTGGGTTCAAATCGGCGATCTGGATACGCCCATGTGTATCGAGTAGTGACTCATCAACATGTTGCGCGACCACCTCGCCCTTGAACAGATCATGATCACCGATCTCTTCGATTCCAAGTACCCGACATTCGATATTGATAGGACACTCTGCTATCAATGGTGGTTTGACGTGCTCTGCCGGCAAAGCGGTAAGTTCAAACGCCGCAAATTTATCGACATCCCTGCCGGAGACACAGCCACATTGGTCAACTTTCTGCACCATGCCAGCATGAGGGATGTTCACGACAAATTCACCGGATTCACGAATCAGTTCATAGGAGTAACGGGGTTTCGCAATAGCGATTCCGACAATCACGGGTTGGACGATGCTGAGGTTGAACACTTCCCCCAGCGTGATAATGTTTGGTTTCCCCTGTGCATCGACTGAGGTAATGAGAACAGCGGGCGAGGGATACACCGGTCGCTTCGGAGGGATAGAGACTTTTCTGGGCATAAATGACTCCTGATTTACTTGCTTCGACTAGAGATACCCCAATGCCTCGAGCCGCTGTCGAACCTTCTCCTCATCCGATTCGGAGAAGGCTTGATCCGGCTTGAGGTAATTGGACTGCTCAAGTGTGAGTAAGATACGCTGGATTGCTTCTTCTGCTGTAGACTGATCTGTTTCCAGAACGATCTCCGGGTTCTCGGGTTCCTCATAGGGATCCGAGATACCAGTCATATGAAGGATCTGTCCAGCCTGAGCTTCCTTGTAGAGTTTTGCGTGACGCTGGATGCAGACCTCCAGAGGACACTTCAGGTAGACCTCCACAAAAGGTTGTAGTTCGGCCCGGACCTCGGCGCGCTCTGCCCGATACGGTGAAACGGCAGCGACAATCACCACAACCCCGTTGCGTATCAGCAGATTGGCGATGAAGGTAAGACGCTTCAGATTCTCGCCGCGATCCTCACGACTGAAGCCAAGATCCGAGTAGATCTTACGCCGTACCTCGTCACTATCGAGTATTTCAACGGCGCAGCCGAATCGTCGCAGTTCTTCAGCCAGGAGTTGTGCAATCGTCGTCTTGCCGGAACCCGGGAGTCCCGTCAGCCAGATCACGAATCCCTGGGACATGATGAACCTCCCTCAATCGGTTTTCCGATCATATCGGATGGGATGTCAACGCCGAGTCGATCAAGTATGGTGGGAGCAACATCCATGATCGTTATGCCATCGATATATCCAGCCCCATCCGCTCCAGGATCTGTAAGCACACAGATGCCATACTGTGAATGATTCGCATCATCCGGGCCTGTATCATTCTCGAATGTGTGAATGCTGCCGAGACCAATCGTACCGATGGATCGCCAGTGGAGATCGCCGAAGTAGACGATGAGATCCGGTGCGATGTTATTGCACTCCCGATAGATCGCCTGCGGCTTGAAAACTCGAGTTCCAATGTTGCGCCCTTCCGGATCAACGATCTCTTCAAGCCTGGCGATCAATGCATCCCGCACGGCTTCATAATCGGCTTGTCGTACGGTTCCCTGCGGTTCACGCCCTTCCACATTCAGGAAGATCCGTGCGTAGTAACCACCCTCTCCCCATGCTTTCGTTCTGGTCCAATCGACCTTTGCCTGAGAAAAACGAATGGGTTGACGGGGCTGTTCTTCGAGGCTAAGATAACCTTCTCGCATCAGCCATTCATTGACACAGATCCCCCCATCCATGCGCTTGATGCCATGATCCGAGACGATAAGGAGACCGGTCTCATCGTCCATGAGTTCCAGTATCTCTCCGATTTCGGCATCCATGGCCTGATAGAAATCCTGCATGCAATGAAGAAATGGGTTCCCTGGATCATGCTTGGGATGTTCCGGATCATAGAATTTCCAGAAGCCGTGGTGCAATCGGTCGGGCGCCATCGCCACGATCATCGCAAAATCCCACGATTTGGTTTGCAGCAGGTGACGGAACAGTTTGAAGCGTTTTTCCATCATCTCGTAGAGATTCCTGAGCAACGCCTCTTTGTCGTCAGTACGAAAGTTTTCGACATCCAGGATGTAACGTCCCACAACCTGTTCGACTTCACCACGCAGCGTCGTTGGGTAGGTGTATTGGCTTGTGATATCGGGTGTGAGGAAGCCTGTGATCAGAGATCCATTGATCGGCTTCGCTGGATATGTTTGAGGCACGCCCACGATGATCACCTGTTTGCCAAGTCGGGATAGAATCTCCCAGACACGTGGTTTCCTGAGAGAAAGCGAGTTTGCAATCGTAAGGGCCTGATAGGAATGATCGGCACGGTTACGGAATCCATAGAAGCCGAGTTGTCCCGGATCCTGGCTTGTCATCATGCTTGACCATGCCGGCACCGTGATTGGCGGTATCGTGCTCATCATCGGACCATAGGTGCTCCGCCCCAGGAGGGAGCGGAGATTGGGCATGAAATCCAACATCTTGTCAAATGCAAGTTCCGGAGGAACGCTATCGAGTCCGAGTACCAGGAACCGTTTGACCCTGGGAGGATGCGAGATGGATTGTCGAGATGGCATCATTATACCTTATCCGTTCTAAGTTCAGCTACATGTTACGGTAGAAATCTGCGATGACCTTCCAGGCTGCTTCACCCATGAAGCCGGGGGGTGGGGTTTCTCCATTGCGTGCAAAATCTCGCATTTTCGATCCGGAAATAAACTCAAAGTCATCGGCACGGGCTGGATCAAAGAAGGACATCTCCCCCGCGACTTTGTCATACGCTGCAACGCGGAAAGGTATGATCTTCAGACGTTCCAGCCCGGGGGCCATCTGCAAGACCGCTTTCCCATGCTCCGGATGGTAGAGATCATCCGCCTCTCCGTCCGCATTGAGTCGTTCCGGGTGCTTCATGCCCGCCGGATCCCGCCCAACGATATAGAAGTTTGCACCGGCATTTAGGCGTGCCTTCGCATGCCACTGAACTTCCGTGGGCCCGGCATACAGCATGGGACTGGGAAAAATAGCCAGCACCGTGGACTCGGGATCCAGGATGCCCTCTTCCATGACGGCTTCGTGCTGACGCATACGTACGCTGAGAGGAACATCGTCCTGTTTCGTCCATCCGCCAAGTGGGTGTAACAGCAAGACCGGATTGTGATACCCTTCCCGGATCAATCGTTGTTTGGTATCATTCATCAGCAGTGCATGCCCATTGTGGACGGGATTCCGCAGTTGAAATGCATAGATAGCATCTGTCTGCCGACGTTCAAATTCAGATCTCAGTTGTGCGGGACTGAGCCGAAAATCGTCGAGTCCATCACCGTATCGGATCGGCTCGAGCACCTCCAGGTCCCCACCGACGAGAGTGTCTCCCATCGCCATGATACGCTCGATGGTCGGCTGGCCGATATGGGTTGTGCCAAAAGAACGGGCGACTCTCTCTTCCTTCTGATGTGAGTAAAATTCAGGGTTTCTCAGGATCGCGATATCCTTGCCATCCCCAAGACTGAGCGTGATGGCATCGCTGTTTCCCAATCGTTCTGCATCTGAGTCCGTGATCGCAAGCACGATTGGCACGGACATATTCACCACGGAGCCATCCTCCAGACGGAGACAGTTGAAGTGTAAGGTCTGCAGGTACTGTTCTTCTCGCATGAATCCTGTCAAGGGGCTGGCCCATCCCTCTGCCAATACATGGATCCACTGCAAATCATAGTCGGTAATCGTGAGGTGGGGCAATCTGGCAGCCTCTGCACGTTTGGCAGGCTGTAAATCTTCTGGAACCACCAGATTTGTCAGTTTACCCCCGTCGGGAATAATGAGGGACATAGATAGTTCTCTCCTGTTTGGTTGCTGCGATCAAAGGTATCCGAGTGTTTCCAGTCGCTGCCGGATCTTCTCGATCTCTGTATCACACAGTCGCTCCGATTTGTCCGTATGGTGTCCTGCCAGATCCCGTAATACATATACAATGAAGTCTGTCACTGAATTATATCCGGCGCCATCGATCAGAACGGCGATCTTGTCGTAAAGCGGCCTGGGAATCTTAATGGTAACTTTATCAGATGTACGTGAGCGTTGTGTTGGCATCACTGTTTACCTTTCGCGGACACTCCTATAACACTCCTGTAAGAGTACAGCGAACGACATGGGAAGTCAAGATGAATTGTTACGATTTTAGTTCCCAGATGGCCTCAGAAGGTA
This sequence comes from Candidatus Poribacteria bacterium, assembly GCA_024278235.1. GTDB lineage: Bacteria > Poribacteria > WGA-4E > JAJRTO01 > JAJRTO01 > JAJRTO01. Next base: position 6,936 of record JAJRTO010000420.1, on the reverse strand, counting down.
TATAATAATATCATATCTGATGAAGGAGGCATTCTCATGCGTCACGTTTATCTTGTGTTGATTCTTCTATTATGTGGAGTGATCGTACTGGGGTGTGGTAAGGATAAGCAACAACCTCCTGCCACAGCCGGGGAGGAAACGGCTACAACCAAATCAGTAGAAAAAGCAGGCTCGGCCGAAAAGGCTGAGTCCCAGGAACCGGCATCAGCCGAAAAATCGGGGGGAACAGGATCTGCCGAAAAAACCGAATCGATGGAGGCTACGGCTCCCGCAGAAGCGGGATCCGCTACGAAAGAACCTGAATCAAAGTATCCCAAAGAGTACATCGGGAAGGATGGCGCGAAAATGGCCCTGATCCCAGAGGGAGCGTTCCAGATGGGCAACGCTAATGGCGATAGGGACGAGAGCCCGGTGCATCCTGTGCAACTCGACGCATTCTATATGGACATCTACGAAGTCACCAACGCTCAATACAAGAAGTTTGTGGATGCAACAGGACATCCGGTTCCCAGGAGTTGGGATGATGCTGCACTGAACGGTCCGAATCAACCGGTGGTGTGGGTAAGTTGGGATGATGCCGTAGCCTATGCTGAATGGGCAGGAGAGCGGTTGCCCACTGAAGCTGAATGGGAATATGCTGCCCGTGGAGGATTGAGCGGAAAGCTCTATCCCTGGGGGAATGAATTACCAGGGGCGGGCGGAGAATTCCGCGCAAACTACTACCCACTCGGTGGGAAAAGCGACGGGTATGACAAAACAGCGCCTGTGGGAAGTTTTCCACCGAACAAATATGGGCTCTATGATATGGCAGGGAATGTCTGGGAACTATGCGCCGATTGGTACTACGAGCACTGGTACGGCTATGAAAAACAGGTGCTCAATCCGCAGGGGCCAACGGACGAATATGCCAAAAGCAATGGTTATGTCCGCGTTCGTCGAGGCGGAGCGTGGAGCCGACGTGGAAAAGACCTGACTTGTGCCAATCGTGGCAACCAACAGCCCGGAAATGGCGATGACAAAACAGGTTTCCGTTGTGTGATCTCTGCAAAGGATGTGGTGCCGTAGAACGTACGGCGTGTTGCTGAGTCGACAATGGGTGCTAGAATTTCTGTAGGAGCGACCTTCGGGTCACGAACCCGGAGGTCGCTTCTACAAATGTGACAAAGTCAAGTGAAGTCACGGGGAGAAATATTGTGGAAAAAGTTCGGTATGAAGAGATGTTGCCTCATGAAATCGTCGCACGCAGGGAAGCGTTTCCTGCTGCGTTCATCGGTCTTGGTGGGCTTGAGTGGCATGGCGAGCACCTTGCGGTCGGTAACGACGCGCTCAAGGCGGAGAAGCTCTGTGAACTAGCGGCAGCGCGCTCCGGGGGATTCGCATTTCCCACGCTGTGGTACGGTGAGCCACGGGTCACCGGCCTGATGGAGGTCAATCATGATCAAGAGGGAGGTATCCGAGGGCATATGGGATTCACAAGTGAAAAGCTATCGGCCTCCTATTTCGGTAAGACCGGTGAGGAACAGATCGCCTTCTACCAGGAGTTGCTATTTCACGTGCTGGTACAGATGAACACACTCGAAATGAAGGCTGTCTGTCTGCTCTGTGGACACTACCCCATCCATGGTTGGGCAAATCCTGTCGCAGAACGTTTCAATGCACAGTTCAAGGATACAAAGGTTTTCGCAGGGATCGAATTCCACTATCCGTCTGAAACGCCGGATGTCGGAGGCGATCACGCTGCCAAGTGGGAGACATCCTACCTATGGTATCTGAGACCTGACTGCGTTGACATGAGTGTGTATCTCAATCGCGCCGATGAATCCCTCGTTGGTGTCGGTGGTATCGACCCCAGGAAGGAAGCATCGATTGAAGTGGGACGGAAAGCATGCAATCTGATTGTGGAAGGCATGAAAAGAAAGGCGGAGCAACTGATTGCGGAAGTTAATACGGCACTCGCTTGACCAGGAGGATCTGTTGTTCCAGCAGACAAGCTATCTGGCAATTGGGCATTTCACACACGATGTCACACCACATGGGATGATCATTGGAGGCGCGGCATCCTATTCTTCGATTACGGTTCGCAATCTGGGTGTGACACCCTGGGTCGTGACGTCTGTGGGGCCCAATTTCAGTCTGGAAGATCCGCTGCTGGAGGGGATCCGTATCCATGCGATTCATGCAAAATCTACCACGATTTTTGAAAATCGATACGATGCTCGAGGTCACCGGAGTCAGATGCTGTTGGGCGTTGCGTCGCGCCTGTTTGCAGAACATGTTCCGCAGGAGTGGTGGGATGCGGACATCGTGTATCTCTGCCCGGTGGCCAATGAAGTGGATGTTTCTGTGACGACCTGTTTTGACGGTGCTCTGGTCGGTGCGACACCCCAGGGCTGGATGCGTCGTTGGGATGTCGATGGGCGAGTTTTCGGGAGGAAGTGGAAAGAAGCAGAAGCATTCCTTGCATGTGTGGACGTTCTCGTCCTGAGTGAGGAGGATATCGCGGCACATCCCGGGGAATTGGAACGGTATATTGCCCTCACGCCAATGGTGATCTTGACGCAGGGAGCGGGAGGAGCTTTGCTATTCGCAGACGGGAAGAAAATAGAATCCCGCGCCTATCCTGCTCAGGAAGTGGATCCAACAGGAGCAGGGGACGTATTTGCCGCCTCTTTCCTGATGTTCTATCACCGAACACATGATCCTCTGGTCGCGCTCGACTTTGCCCATTGCGTTGCCTCCTTCGCTGTAGAAGCAGAAGGGACGCTTGGGATTCCCACCTATTCACAAGTCCTTGAGCGCTACAAACGATACGCTGGATCTTGACATCGCTCCTCAATCGTACATAATGGGATGGGAGGAAGGATGAAGGATGAAGGTCAACTTCTATGCAACTCTGCGCCCATTGGTAGGCGGGAAAACCGTTGAATTTCCTCTTGCTGAGGGGAGCACTGTGCGGGAACTGATTGCAGAGATTATCAGGCGTTATCCGACATTAGGTTCGCAGTTGCTGGATGAGGATGGTGAACTCTATGGATATGTCCACGTGTTTATCAATGGTCGCGATGCCCCTTATCTGGAACATCGCCTGGAGACAGTGCTCACTCCTGATGATACGGTAGACATTTTCCCCGCTGTCGCCGGTGGGTGATATGGGTTCCTGGTGATATGGAGTTTAAGAGGGACGTCCGTGCTATTCCGCTCTGGTTGTTGTGCGAATATCTGGTAGAACTGGGTGGTCAGGTCCAACCGGATGGCCCTATTGTGGGGGCCGGATGGTCAGCCAGCCTCACTCAACTGGAAGATTTCAGCATCGGGTCACTGCGGGTGGGGCAGGTGCGATTGGAGATCCGGGGAAAAGAACGGGCGGTGGAAGATCTGAAAGTGCAACTTGAGTCAAAGCTGGCCCGCGGAGGTGGATGATGACTTTCCGATCCGAGCGGGAGGCGAAAAAAGGGGCAGACCTCCGTGTCTGTCCAGGGGCGAACACAGAGGTCTACCTCGTAGATGAATGGTTATGGAATATCCAATTCCTTTAGCTTCTCTTCCGGCACGACCCCGTTGATCCAACCACGTGCTTGATAGTACTCCTCCAGCATTTCAGCGAGTTCGCACACATGCCCTTCTGAGCCTGGCATGGTAGATGGTTCCTTGAGGAAACGTTCTGGCAGGTAGTCGCTACCTTCTCGGAAACCAGCCAGATTATTGTAATAGCGCTCCAGGTTATAGATACGCTCACCGATCTTGAGCACATCATCGGCAGTACAGGGGATGCCAGTAACGGTGGCATACTGGGCTGCGTATTCCTCGGCGCCCTCCGCAAACGCGCTGAACTTACACAGATCCAGGCTGTCGGAGAAAGCGTGAATATCTTGCAGCAGTTTGGTCAATTCCCCTTTGCCTTTCCACTCCAGCGGATCGGAGGTGAGGGGGATCAATCCCAGTTCACTGGCGGGAGTATAGCTGCGCAGATGACAGGCTCCGCGATTGCTGGTGGCATAAGAGATGCCCATGCCCTTCAAACCGCGCGGATCATAGGCGGGGATGGCCTGCCCTTTGACTGTCATGGAGATCTCCGGATGCTCAAAATGTTTGGCAGCACATTCCGTACCTTCCGCCAGCACATCGCCAATACCTTCGCGGTGGGCAATCTTGCGGGTGATCTCTATCATTCCAGGCACATCTCCCCAACTCAATCCATCGGAGCCGTCCGTGTAGCCCTCCTCGGTGGCCTCCATGTACATTGAGAGGACGTTCCCCAACTCAATGGTGTCCATTCCAAGATCGTTACACATATCGATCAGCTTGGCAACCCCATCGATCTTATCATTGTCACAATTGGCGCCAAGAGCCCATGCGGATTCATACTCCACGCTCTCCATGCGCAGCCCTGCATAAGGCCCCTCTTTGATCTCCACTTCCTTCTTGCAGGCCACGGGGCAAGCGTGGCAGGTAGGATCACCTACCAGGATGTTCTCTTTTACATACTCACCACTGATCAGCTCACCTTTCTCACCGAAAGAAGTGAGTTGGCTGTTGCGAGCCGGCAGCGCCCCGATGCTGTTGACGATATTCATCAGCACATTGGTGCCGTAGACGGACAGACCACCTTTGCGCGGACTTGTGACCGTTTTCTCATCCCTGATGGTGGCCAGCGCCCGTGAATGGACTGGTCTCCAGGCATCGCGATCCTGGACTCTGGGGATGTCCGTCGCCGCCTGAATCACAATGGCTTTAAGATTTTTGCTGCCTCCAACACACGCTGTGCCTCCACGTCCACTGGCGCGATCGTGTTCATTGATCCAGGCGGCAAAGCGAATCAGGTTTTCACCTGCCTGGCCAATTGTGATCACACTCAGGTCGTTTTCACCATAGTGATCCTGAAAAGAGTGTATGGTTTCGTGGACACCTTTGCCCCACATCTCTGAGGCATCCAGGATTTCCACTCGACCATCGTGAACATGGATGTAGACTGGCTGCTCGGCTTTGCCTTTGACAATCAAACCGTCAAACCCGGCCCAACGTAATCGCGCCGCGGACCAACCACCGTGGTGACTATCCGTGACAGTACCCGTAAGGGGAGATTTGGTAACGATGGCCATACGTCCACTCATGTTGACCTCGGTACCGGTGAGTGGTCCGTTCATAAAGCACAGAAGATTATCGGCTGAAAGCGGGTCTACCTCTGGACCATTCTCCAGCAGGTAACGTACGCCGAGTCCACGTCCACCAATATACTTGCGTGCCCATTCTTCAGGGATCGGCTTATAAGTAACCTCTCCCGTTGTCAGATCAGCATGGGCGATACAGTTTGCATATCCTCCGAGTGACATCTTTCTCTTCTCCTTTGCATCAGGCAGACTATAGATTGGATTTGCCATCTATCGGGTTGAAGCTCGGCAGCACACCTCCCTTCCGGCGTTTCGTGTTGGATGCTGTGACGACACTATATTAGCACGACTTGAGAAACGTGTCAACTCATACCAATTCCACGGTTCCACAACATTCATACCAATTCCACAGTCCATTTTTCACTCAAGTGGGTCAATTGACCCACCGATATTTTTCACAACGGGGGTCAGCACCCGAGGTCTCCATCACGAGGAGACATGAGCAAGGATCCGTAGCCCTGCCTATGAGACCCGGCCGCGTTGCACTTGAGTTACCTTCGGGAGAGTCTACTATGCACCAAGCCAAGCGAGTACCTGCAGGTCACGTCTTCTTCGAGGAAAATGCAGAAGGAAGCCTGGCCTTTGTCATCATATCAGGAAAAGTCGAGATCTCCAAGACCGTTGCAGACAAGACAATCGTGCTTGCTGTTCTGGGACAAGGCGAGATATTTGGTGAAATGGCTCTCCTGTGCACGCAAAAACGAACCGCCACAGCCCGCGCGATAGGGACCTGTGAGGTGGTTTCCATCAGCCGAGCGAAACTTCTGAGTTTGTTTCGTGGGACCGAACCTTTTGTCAAAGCCCTCGTGCTTGCTCTGATCCGTCGCCTGAAGGCTATGGACGATCAACTGTGCCCTCTGACAAGCGATAACATGTATGCCAGCGTGTGCCACATATTGGTTCTGATGGCTTCAGCTTTGGAGTCAACATCAGCACGTGGCGATATCTGTATTCCCTACGCGGACGCACTTGAACAGATCAAGGTGATCTTGTCGATCTCAGCAAGCGATTGCTCACAGATCCTGGAAAGGATTGAGCGGCTTGGCCTCATCCACATCGACCAGGATGATGAAGATCACCACCAGATCCGGTTGGCCGTAGCAAAGGAGGAATTTCCTCAGCAGGCTCAGAGACTCTTTGCCGAACTGGATGACGCGCTGCCGGGGATCAGCCGACAAAATTCGCAACTGATCGATATTATGGATCTTGCGGCGCAGGCAGGGACTTCTCCTGATAGGATCTACCGGAAGATCGGCGCAGGTGAGGTACCACCTGAACTCTTCTTCTTCCGTAAACGCGACATCCTTGAGTGGTTAGATCAAAGAGGGAAGACGTTCTTTGAGAATCCGCTCTCTAACCGTCTTGGTGCCTCGAACGTGGAGGCTCTTGAAGATATCCTGTTGGTGGATGATCCAACGCTGCAATCTGTCCTGAGCGGGTTTGATGTTTATAAACTCTGCCTTCTGCTGAAAAATGCGAGTGGGAAAATACGGCAGAAGGTTTATTCCAATCTATCCACGCGGATCTCCCAGATCGTTCAACAGGAACTCCCTCTCATCCAGCACATTGACGCGGATGAAGTGGAACAGACCGAGGCCCACCTGCTCCAGCAGATCAAGACATCTGGACAGCTAAGCGCGTGATCCCTTTGCTGCTGCTCGCCTGCCCGTGGTCAGCCAGAAACGGTATCTCGTCGCTGGAATATCTTCCGACAAGATACCTGAAATCAATGGCATGACCCAACCTCGCAGCACCAATAGCTAATAAG
>JAJRTO010000419.1 GCA_024278235.1 Candidatus Poribacteria bacterium | reverse complement strand
GCACGCCTGCTGCGACAGGGATAGCAACGGCGTTGTAACCCGTAGCCCAGGCAAGATTCTGCCGCATCTTCTTCATGGTGGCACGACTCAGGCGCACGAGTTTCACGATGTCTCTCGGATCATTCCTGACGAGAACCACATCGGCGGATTCGACCGCCACATCTGTTCCTGCACCAATAGCGATCCCCACATTCGCCTGAGTGAGCGCGGGGGCGTCGTTGATTCCATCGCCTACCATCGCTACTTTTTTGCCCTGCGACTGGAGTTCCTGGATCTTACTCGATTTATCCCCCGGTAAAACTTCCGCGAAGAAGATATCCAGTTGCAACTCCTTCGCCACATACTCTGCAACTCGATGGTTATCGCCGGTGAGCATGGCGACCTGAACCCCAACGGATTTGAGGGCTTCCACCGCCTCAAAAGATTCCGAACGGATCAGGTCGGCGAGTGCGATAGCGCCACGCACCTTTTGGTCATCCGCCACATAGATCACCGTTTTCCCTTGAGCAGCCAATGAATTCACTGCATCTGTGGGTTCGTCGGAAACCAGTCCCTCATCCTGCATGAGCCGCCAGTTTCCGATGAGGAGCTGCTGTCCATCCACCACACCTGTCGCCCCCTTGCCCGGAATCGCCTCGAAAGATTCCCCTTTCGGGATCGAGAGACCACGCTCTTGAGCGGTGCGGACGATCCCCTGGGCAATGACGTGCTCCGAGTATACCTCCAAAGCGGCCGCTCGAGCCAGGATCTCCTCTTCCGTCCAACCATCCAGGAGAATCACATCGGTTACTCCGAACTCACCACGGGTGAGGGTGCCTGTTTTGTCAAAGACCACCACATTCAGTTCTCTGGCGCGCTCGGTGGCCTCCGCGTTCTTGATCAGCATCCCGTTTCTGGCAGCGAGTGTGGTTGAGATCGTCGTGACGGTGGGGATCGCCAGACCGAGTGCGTGAGGACAGGCGATCACGACAACCGTGATCGCAAGCGTCAGCGCAAACACAATCGGCTCATTTGCAAGCACACCCCAGAAAACAAATGTCCCGACTCCGACGATGATAGCCACCAGCGTCAGATAGTGTGCTGCCCGGTCAGCCAGCTTCTGAGAACGCGGCTTGGACGCCTGTGCTTCTTTGACCAGCTTGATGATCTGTGCGAGTGCTGTTTCCTCCCCGGTCCTGTTCACACGGATCTGGATGGAACCTTCCGCATTGATGGTTCCCCCAATGACGGCATCTCCCTTGTCTTTCTTGACGGGAAGTGATTCGCCGGTGATCATGGCCTCATTGACGGAAGTCTGACCTTCTTCCACGATACCATCTATGGGGATTTTCTCGCCGGGACGCACCAGCAACAGATCATCCTCCTGCACCTGCGACGTGGGAATCGTCTGAATATCATCGCCTTCGATACGATTGGCTGTTGGGGGGATCAGTTTTGTGAGTTCTCGTAATGCGCCCGTGGCTCCACGGATGGCACGCATCTCCAACCAATGTCCCAGAAGCAACACGACCACCAGGGAGCTGATCTCCCAGTAGAAATCGACGGCTTCAAAGACAAAAGTAGACGCCGCGCTAAACAGATAACCGGAAATCACTGCAAGACTCACCAGCACCATCATGTCCAATATCCTATTGCTCAACGCCTGGATGGCCCCTTTGTAAAACGGCCATCCCCCATAGACAGTGATCGCCGAAGCCAGGGCGAACAACAGGTAGTTGGAACCAGCAAAGGATGGCAGGGAAAATCGAAACCAATCCTGGATCGTGGGAGAGAGTAGCAATACGGGGATCGTGATCACCAGGGAGACCCAGAAGCGGTTCCGCATGTCTCTTTCCATCATTGCATGATGGTCATGGTGTTCTTCATGTCCTTCATGACCTTCATGATGGTCATGTTCCTCATGATGGTCATGTTCCTCATGATGTTCGTGTTCCTCATGATGTTCGTGTTCCATATGCGCATGCGCTGTGTGGTCGTGTTCCTCCTCGCAACGATAGCCACATTGATGGAGAACATGTTTGATCGCATCCAATGTGACTTGGTCCGCATCGTAAGTAACTGAGATCACATCTTCGATTGGGTTGACCGAAGCGTCCAGGACGCCTGTTTGTGCCACCAGCTTGTCCTCAATTTTGCACGAACAATCCGGTGGCATGAAATCTTTGAGCACTAAAATGATATTTTGCTGATTCATTGGGATCTCCGCATCCTTCCATCATCATAAGCCCCGTAGTTCATCACATTTCGTGAGCACTTATCAACCATTTTCCACTGGACTTCGATAGTTGTATCGTCATATTTCTATCCATCATACCGATAACTTCTCCGTCTTTCACCATCTCTCCGGTCACCCTGAAGTGGGCGACCCCACTCCCCTGTTGTACCATCACCTCAATATCGCTAATACGGAAGTTTTGTATTTCTTTCATCGACAGGAACACATTCATCATCTTCGCATGCTCAACCGTTTTTCCCAACCGGATTTTTTCTGAATAGAGCGATTTCACCAGTTGGTCGTTCTGAGTGACGATTCCCCTTTCCAGGTCGTGAATCACGCCGGTGATGGCGTGCTCCTCTCTGAGTGAATTGATAAAACGCAGCAGTAAGAATCCTACTACCGCCAGAGTCAAAATAAGTAGTATTTTTGTAGCTTTCATAGTTTACACCGGGTGGTTACAGGCCCAGACCATCCTCCCTCATTTAGGATTGTTTCGTGACATCGGAAATGGTCGCAGCCCGCCTACCTGTGTGCGTTTTATGTAACGCTGACTGAACCATCAGGAACTCGCCTACGTTCTCCATGGTGATGAGACCTACAAGTTGTCCATCTTGTGCGATAGGTAGCGAGTGGCAGGAGGAGGATTGCAACCGAGTAAAGACGCTTTCCAGCATTTCCAGCGGGCTGGCAGTCTCGAAATCTCGCTGTGCGACTTCTTCCACTCGCACTGTCTGAGGGTGCTGCGCCAGTGCCTTCAGCAAATCTCCGCGTGTCAGCATCCCCGTCAAGTATCCATCTTCTATCACAGGAAAATCATGTTGGAACCCTGACAAGATATGTTCTGCCACTTGCCCCAGGGTGTCATGCGGAGAAAGTGTGCGAAAATCGGTGATCATCACATGGCTGACAGGAATCCCCCCAAGCGCAGATTTCATCTGGATCATCGAGGATTCCTGAGCGGCCCCTATCCATACGAATAGCGCAATGAATACCAGAAACGGATTCGTAAACAAACCAACGAGTCCAAACAGGAACGCCATCGCCTGCCCTACACTCGCAGCGATCTGCGTGGCGCGCACGTACTCCATACGTGTTGCCAGTACCGCCCGCAACACGCGCCCCCCATCCATGGGAAAGGCAGGCAACAGGTTGAACACAGCCAGAGCAATGTTGAACCAAAGCAGCTTGGAAAGCAACGAACCGCCAACCAGCGCGACACGACTCAATGCTGCAAACCCTTACACTGGGATGAGGACAGCAAGCAATACAATTGCCAGCACTACGTTGACCGCAGGACCTGCCAGCGCGACGAGTAGTTCTTGTCTGGGATCTTCCGGCATCCGTTCCAGCCGGGCAGCACCGCCAATTGGAAGGAGCGTAATGTCGCGGGTACGGATGCCAAATCGCCTGGCGGTGAGCGAGTGTCCCAACTCGTGGAGCACGACGATACCGAATAACATCACGACGAATAACAAACCACCCATTGCCTCGGATAAGCTGTGACCCTGCATCAGGTGAGTTAGCACCACCCATCCCAGCAGAATCAGAAACGTGCTATGCATGTAGATGTCAATGCCAGCGATCTTGCCTATTTTCCAGGACCATTTCATGAATTTCTTCTCCTACTCATAGAACCATAGCCCATCCTGCCACTGTCAATCCGACGGTAAGAATCCAAAACACCATATAACTCGATCTGAACCGATTTCACTCCTGCGTCAAGGGAAGATTCCCAACTCCGTATAGGACCGAGTAATCTTGTGAATGGCGTTGATAAATGCAGCCGTTCTCAGATCTACGGCTTCACCCCACCGTTTCTGTGTGTCGCGAATCTCGTTGTACGCCACAATCATCGTGTCTTCCAGTCCTGAGTTCACCAGATCCTCTTCCCCCGGTCCCTGCACGATTCTTTTCATCTCTTCTTCGGGGAACTTTCGACCCGTTGCCCGTTCAATGGTATAGAGCAAACTCCTGTGGACGCTCTCCTCAAATCGCTTGCCCATGCGTCCGAACCGGACATGTGAGAGATTCTTGAGCCATTCAAAATAGGAAACCGTGACGCCGCCGGCATTCAGGTAAATGTCAGGGATAATCATGACCCCCTTTTTCTTAAGGAAATCACTCGCTTCGGAAGTGATCGGCCCATTTGCGGCTTCCCCGATGATTCTCGCTTGAATCCGATGCATGTTTTCGCCGGTAATCTGGTTTTCAAGCGCGGCAGGAACCAGGATATCGCATGCAAATTCAAGGACCCGGGACGGATCTTCATAGGTGGTTGCGTCGGGGAAGTTGAGGATTGAACCGTTCTCTTCACGGTATTCGGCAACCTGATTCACGTCCAGCCCCCGGGGATTGTAGATTGTGCCGGCGTATTCGGCCAATCCAACAATGATGGCTCCACCTTCCTGCAGAAACTTCGCGGTATGATAGCCGACGTTCCCGAATCCCTGGACAGCTACAGACTTGCCTTCCAGGCCCGGGGTGAGGCCGAGTTGTTCCATATCTTCCGCAAAGCGACAGGCCTCTCGCAAGCCGAGGTAAACTCCCCGACCGGTTGCCTCCCTTCTGCCGTGAACCCCGCCCTGTGAGATCGGTTTCCCTGTGACGCATGCCAGTGCTTCCAGTTTTTCAGGAGCCATCGCTGTATATGTGTCAAAGATCCAGGCCATCTCGCGCTCTCCGGTTCCGAAGTCAGGGGCAGGGACATCTATGCCCGGTCCAATGAAATTCTTGTTGATCAACTCGTAGGTATAGCGGCGGGTAATGTGCTCCAGCTCATTGACAGAATACTCCTTCGTGTCGATCTGAACGCCGCCTTTCGCACCGCCGAAGGGAACATCGACAACGGCGCACTTGTATGTCATCAGTGCTGCCAGCGCCATCACTTCATCTTCATTGACCAGCGTACTATAGCGGATGCCACCTTTTGTCGGCAGTTTGTGATGACTGTGTTCTGCGCGCCAGGCATGGATGGTTTCAATCGAGCCATCATCCCTTTTGATTGGAAAGGTCATATGATACACACCGTTACAGATTTTGATCTGCTGGAGAAGGCCAAAGGAGTAATCGGTGAAGCTGGCGGCCTTATCGAAGTTCTGGTTCACCTGTTCGAAAAAAGGAATTGCTCTTGCCATTGCGTTAACTCCTCTACCCCTGACTAAGCGGGAAATACCCTCTATTTCGTCGGTAACACGAAATACCAACCATTCCTACCTCGATAAACCAGCAGTGGTAATCTGCACAAAGTTTGTTTCAGGAAGGAGACATAAAAGCGGCCTCATTTCCACTTCTTGCACTGGACCCTTTTGCTCGAACATCGGCTGTTCAGAAACGTTCTCAGGTTGAGCACACCGTTTCATTGGGGTTCCCCCTTCTTCAACGTGAGGTTCATTTAGTCCTGGAGAGACATCTTGACTGAACTACGTATCAGGATGGGAGAGAGTGAGCGGGTAAGCAGAAATGCAGAAATTACATGGTAAACTCACTTACACGCCTACCCGCTCACTCAGGCATTTACTCACTCAGATACCCCGTAAAAGCTGTATCCGATTGAAGGCTATCAGGCAACAGTGGCCTCATAGCCGGCATCTATGACAGCTTTCGCAAGGTCCTCAGCGCTGACTTTTTCTGAATGATACGTGACTTCGGCGAGGCCCTTTTCTAAATTCACACCAGTTTCCTCAACACCATCCAGATCCTGAAGGGCTCTGGCAACACTCCCGGCACAATGCCCACAGGTCATCCCCTTAACTTTCAGGGTTGTTTTGACTTCAGCCATTTTCTGTCACCTCCTTCCGTTATTTCATGGGAAGAACTGTCGTATTGACGTGCCATCCCATCCGAGATGGTTCCCAATTACCGAACGACCATCACGGCACGATTGGCGAGCTTCACCACGGTTTCGGTCGTGCTGTTGAAGATCATCTCATACAGCCTGTTGTGGTGGCTTGCGCTCAGCGCGATCAGGTCACAATCTTGCTCTGCCGCCGTTTCCAGGACATTCGTCACTGTAAATCCAAGTTTGGTCATAAATTCAGCTTCCACTTCGTGGTACTTCAGGTAATCCTGCATATATTGAGCAAACCGGAGGGCTTCAGGTTCCGTCTCTGCGATAGCAAGCCCCAGCAAACTCGCCTTCGTACGTTCGCCGAACTCAGTCGCAAGCTCCAGTACCCTGTCTGAATAGCCATCCCCGTGATACACGGTGAGGATCTTACGTACCAGGGTACACTGTTCATGGACCACGATGGTAGGCTTGGTGATTTTCAACAGAATTTCATCGATTTGATCGTAGACCAGCTTCAGGCCATCGGTTTTGATGGATTCAGGGATTCCCAGCACGACGAGATCTGCTGAACGTGCTTTTTGACGGATCATTTCCGTTGGTTTACCGATGATAGTCTCTACATGATAGTCCAGAAAACCGTATTGAGCGTACTCGGCGTCTGCTCGTTCCAGTACCCCATCCACCAGAGTTCTTCCATTCCCTTTACCCCTGCGTTCTTGAAAGAAAACGCAAGATAAGTGATGAGCACCTAACAAAACAGCCAGGTGGCCGGCATACTCAAGGGCGTTCTTTTCGTAAGGCGTATCACCAATTACTACGAGGATATTTTTAATCATTTTGATCTCTCCAATGAGTGATGAGTCCCGCATGCTGGATAATACGTCATAAACAGGGACCAGTAACGCAGCACTCAGAACAGAACTTTGATACCCCCCATCAGGCGGAGGATCTCCGCTTCTACGCAACGTCGTGCTTCGTTTCAATGCTCCACAAACGCTTTTGGCTCGGGGACATTTATGAACATATGATACTGCAATGGCGCCGTGTACCGCAATGAAAAAGTTGGTTCATCCGGCTTGTGTGTAGTCATGTATCAGCAAATCGAATGCCAGAAATCTCGTGCACTTGGTAAACCCGTATTCTGACTGCGATTCAAGGATGCCGTATTCTCATAGATTCGGCAGGAGGGATAGAGCACAGTGAGTGCTTTTTGCTCAACGACAGGATGTGGGTGGATGATTTTTATACAGCCTTTTTTCACCCGGATGCCCTCCTTTTGATGCCCTGTATTGGACTTGCGTGAGCTGCTTTTTTCTTGACAAGTCTACCGCGAATGTAGCACAATGAAGCCGCAGAACTCGCCCTGGAAATTAAGTCATAAGCCCTTATCTCCACGGGATCGTTGATCCGAATGGCACCGGATTTGCGCAATAGGGGAGGGGATTTGATGATAAAACAAGATAACATGGATTAACTATATAAACCACTTTCAATAAGAGGAAATTCTGACATGCTCAAGAAACTCACCTACTTTTCGATTGAACATCCGAGAACGGTCATCGTCATTGCACTGGTCATCACGCTCCTGTTTGCAGTGCAATTCCTGCGCATCAAGATTGACACCGATCCAGAGAACATGCTGGAAGCCGATCAGCCGGATCGGGTATTTTATGACCGGATCAAGGAAGATTTTGGCATCTATGACATGATCGTGCTGGGAATCACGGATGAACAGGGAGTTTTCACGCCGGAGACGTTGGGAAAGCTCCAGCGGATCGTCAATGAAATCGTGAATCTCAAAGGTATCATCGCCGATGACGTCATGAGCTTTGCAACCACGAATAATGTCACGGCCGAAGGTGGATTGCTCACAGTCGATCTCATCATGGAAGAACCACCTGAGACAGATGAGGAGGTCGCATCGCTACGGCAAGCCATCTATGATAATCCGATATTTGTCGAACAGCTCGTGTCAAAGGATGGGAAGGGCGTTGCCATCTACATCCCCATTGAGCAGAAAGACATGAGCTATCGTATCTCGAAAGAGATAGAGAACATCGTCGAGGCAGAACTCACAGATGGGCAACAGTATTATCTAGCGGGATTGCCTGTTGCTGAAGACACATTCGGGTTTGAGATGTTCCTGCAGATGGGGATCATGGCCCCCTTGGCGATGCTCGTCATCTTTGTTATCCTCTGGTTCATCTTCCGCAAACTCACGTTGATCATCTCGCCGATGATTGTGGCGATGTTGAGCGTGATATGGGGAATGGGACTTCTCATCGGGCTGGGCTACACGGTCCACATCATGAGTTCGATGATCCCGATTTTCCTCATGCCGATTGCCATCCTGGATTCAGTCCATGTTCTGAGCGAGTTCCACGATAAATATCCCGCGTTTCGTGACAAGAAGAAAACGTTGTATGCTGTCACCGATGAATTGTTTACGCCGATGCTCTACACTTCGCTGACGACCGTCGTTGGTTTCAGTTCATTGATATTGGCAGACATTCCACCCGTACAGGTGTTTGGCGCATTCGTGGCATTCGGCGTGTTGGTTGCCTGGTTGCTCACCGTGACATTGGTGCCAGCCTTCACCATGCTCATCAAGGATGAGAAACTAGAGAACTTCGGCGTGCATGAGGGGAAAACATCCCTGCTCGCAAGGGGGCTGCGTCCTCTAGGCCAATTCGCCTTCAACTGGAACCGGACGATCATCTTCGTGAGTTTTTTTATCCTTGCCATCGGAGTCTGGGGAATCACCCGTATCTCCGTCAATGACAACCCTGTCAAATGGTTCAAACCGGATCATCGATTGCGGATCGCCGACCGAGAGATGAACAAGATCATCGGTGGTACGTATATGGCCTATCTCGTCGTCGAAGGAACGGAGCTTGACGATATCAAACGCCCCGAGGTGGCGGCCTACATCGAGCAACTGCAGGATCACCTGAAAGGAGAGGAACTCGTTGGCAAAACATCCTCTATTGCAGACATTATCAAACGAGTGAACTATGTGCTCCATGATGGATCGGAGGATGCTCGTGCTGTACCAACCTCTCAGGAGGAGATAGGGCAGTACCTGTTCCTGTTTGAGATGTCCGGGGACCCGGATGATCTGGCCAACTTTGTGGATAATGACTACCGTATGGCAAACGTCTGGGTTCAACTCAAAAGCGGTGAGAACAAAGACATGGAAAATGTCATCGCATCTGTAGACACATTCACGAAGCAAAATCCTCCGCCATCAGGGATCGAAGTCCATTGGTCAGGCTTGACTTACATCAACAAGGTCTGGCAAGACCTGATGGTGACAGGGATGCTCAAAGCCGTGCTGAGTGGCTTTGCTGCGGTCTTCGTGCTGATGGTGATTCTCTTCCGTTCACCCCTTTTGGCATTTGTCTCTATGATGCCTTTGACATTTGCCATCATTCTAACTTATGGTATTTTAGGATTTGTCGGAAAGGATTATGATATGCCCGTTGCTGTCTGCTCATCGTTAGCATTGGGACTCTCGATTGACTACGCCATCCATTTCTGTCAACGGTTTAAGAGTCGGCTTATCCAATTGAAGGATCTGGAAAAGGCAAATGCTGCTATCTTTGGCGAGCCTGCCCAGGCCATTGCCCGGAACACCGTGGTGATCATGTTTAGATTTCTGCCACTTGTGCTGGCAACGCTGACACCCTACGTGACTGTTGGTATCTTCTTTGCCACGCTTATGGGATTCACTGGTCTCACGACGTTGCTGCTATTGCCTGCGCTGATGCGCACCTTAGGCGGCTGGATTTTCCGCAAACAGATAGCAGGTGTTTCCACCGGCATCGGATTGCTATTGCTGGGATTCTTCCTCACATCGAACGTCCTCGCTCAGACGCCAATGACTGCGGATACCATTATCGAGAAATCTCAGGAAGCCTTTCTCTTCGCCGGAGATGATATGAAAGCGAAAGTGCATATGCGCCTTGTGGACAAGCGTGGAAAAGAGCGGATTCGTGACATGACGATGCTTCGCAAGGACTGGAAGAAACAAGGGGAACAGCGCTACTTCATGCACTTCAGCAAACCAAATGATGTGCGAAACATGACGTTCATGGTATGGAAGTATCCCGCAAAGAGCGATGACCGCTGGATCTATATTCCATCGATCAAGATGGTGCGTCGCATCGCAGCGAAAGATGAACGGTCCAGTTTCGTGGGTTCCGATTTTACTTACGAGGATCTCTCAGGGAGAGATCCCAGCGCAGACACGCACACACTGCTCAAGGAAGAGAGTCTGGATGGGCGTGATGTCTACGTCATCAAGAGTGTTCCCAGAGACGAGAAGAGCGCGAGTTATCGTGAAAAGCTCTCCTGGATAGAGAAATCCACTCTCCTGCCTCTGAAAGAAGAATACTGGAATCAACGCGGGGAACTGTCTCGAGTCTTCACAGCGGATGAAATCCAGGAGATCGATGGCATCCCCACCGTGATGAAACGCACGATGTCGAACGAGAAAAAGAAGCACCAAACCGAAGTCACCTTCCTGGAAGTAGTCTATAATCAGGGATTGCCAGACAATCTCTTCACGGAACGTTCCTTGCGCAATCCCCCATCGAAGTGGCTAAGGTAGGAAGTGCTAAGATAGAACGACTCTGGAGGCAGACATGCGACCCATCCCCATTCTCTGCATCATGATGCTTGCAGTCCTTTCCGCTGTATTCGCTCAGGATGTCGAACTTCACGGCTTCACTCAGACCAATTATGCAGCGAGAATTGCTAATCCCGATGATACCCCGACAAACATGAGTGCATCCGATAAAGACATTATCCTGGGAGAGGAACGACTCCAGTTGGAGTTCGCACACTATTCGGAATCGGGGAACGCGAGCTTCTCGGCGAAGCTTGACTTTCTACGAGATGCGATAGACAGTGCCATGCGACTCGATGTGCGCGAAGCGTATCTCGATATGCCCCTGTGGAAGTTGGATACCCGTATCGGACGCCAGATCATCACCTGGGGACTGGGAGACCTGGTCTTCATCAATGATACCTTTCCAAAGGACTGGATCGCCTTCCTATCGGGTCAACCGCTGCAATATCTCAAAGTGGCTTCTGACGCACTCAGTGTAACCCTCTCCACGGATCCGATATCCGCCCAGGTGATCGTGATGCCGTTCTTCCAACCCGACAATCTGCCACGTGGGGAGCGACTGTTTTACTATGATCCCCTGCCGTTGAATCGTCGATTCACACTCCCTGACCTGCAATTTGAGAACTTCGAGGTAGCCGGAAGACTCTATCGCACCCTATCAGGATTCGATGCCTCACTGTATGCGTATCGGGGTTTTTCCAGGATGCCATCGGTCAAGCGTATGGCCTCTGATGGTTCCCGGGCAACCTTGTTCTATCCGGAACTAGGAGTTTACGGCGCCAGCTTGCAGGGTTCTATCGTGGGCGGTCTGCTCAGCGTGGAAGGGGGTTACTACGATTTCGTGGATGACAGGAACGGAGAGAATCCATTCGTGGAGAATCCACAGGCCAGGTTTCTCGTAGGCTATCAACGGGGGATCAGTGCGGATCTCACGGTAGGACTGCAATATTACGCAGAAGGCATGCTTGAATACGATGCCTATGAGAGCACACTGCCTGCCGGATTTCCCCTGCGTGATCAGTTCCGCCATAACATCACGTTGCGGATCACCCAATTTCTCAAATACCAGACATTGAGACTCTCCCTGTTCGGATGGTTCAGTCCCAACGAGGAGGACTACTTCGTCAATCCT
>JAJRTO010000028.1 GCA_024278235.1 Candidatus Poribacteria bacterium | reverse complement strand
GGGAGAGAACGCTTCCGCAATTGGTGGAATCCGGTTCTCAGTCTATGAACCTGTGATTCTCGAAGGACCACGAGAAGAACTGACGGACACGGTACTTTTACTTTCCCTGAAACTCGTTGACAATAAAGGGAGTCAAGGGATACGCAGTGTCATCTGTTATTGGAAGAACACACTCGATCATATTGCTCAACAGACAGAAATGGTGTTGGACAAAGATGACTGGTACCTTTTGTCCCAGCCCATCCCATTGCCCGCCGCGGGGCGTTCCATCCGGTATCATATCGAGATCACGGATACAGAAGGCAACAAGATCCAGACATCACAGAACACGGTGGCTGTCCCGGTGGGAGCCGACTTAACCATATGGGAATTTCCGGTGTCCGGTGCTCCTTATATCGATTATCGTGTGAACGATGGGAAATGGGAGATCCTATCGAGGCTGAGCAATGTAGGAAAACGGACCGTTCGTAAAGCAATCGATGTTTTCTTTTTCGATGGGAACCCGGATCGGGATGGGAACCTCATTATCGATGAGGACGCCGTGATCCTTGGCCAGACGAGTGTGACACCTGAGAGCTGGAGATTGGGAGAAGGAGAGAATTTGCAGATCGCAGATGTGCAGGTCATATTGCCAAGCCCCCTCCCATCCGGACTGCATCGGCTCTACGTGTGGGTGGATCCTCAACAGGGGCCCAGAACGGGGGATGTCTTCGGTGAACTGGAGGAGCCCTATTACTTCAACAATCGTGTGTTCAAACTGATCCCGGTGAATGACTTCATCCTCAACAACAGAGAGGTCACAGGATATAGTCTCGACAGATCGCTCGACATCCTGATCCCTGCCAACGCTTCACCTCCCACCACCTTATCCATCACGACATCGGAGCTGGGAGTACTACGCCAACCGGCCCTCACCCCGGTACCGTTACCAACAACGAATGAAGGTCGAGAATTCATCATCCAGTTGCATTCCGGGGCCGAGCAATTCCAGGAAGATGCACAACTCAAAATCCGCTTCGATCTGACGAAATCCAGAGAGAAACACATCAAGAGGCTTGGGCTGAACTTCTCCATCCCAAAAAACCAGGAACGATTAGATCGAGCACTGCTGGAAGATGCTCAGCAACTTTCCATCTATCGCTACATTCCCGATCATGATCGCTGGCTCTACGTAGAATCCCTCCCTCAGAAGGATGCAGATGAGAAGCTGTATGAAGAACACTATATCACGCCAGCACGTACAACGAATCAGAACCAGCAGATGTTGCGTGTCTCATCCATTCGGATCGATCCCACCAAGGGCCACCTGGGAAGTTGGGCGATTGTGTTCTTCGATGAAACCTATTATCATGTGTATTTCAAGCGTCAGGCACCCGAAAAGTTTGAGCGTCTGGAACAGGTAGGAAAACTGTCGGATCTGTTTCAGGATCCGATCATGGGTTTAGGAATTTCCATCCACCTTGAACAGCGGGTTGGAGAGAAAACAACACCCTTCGCATTCGGCGATACTTACACCTTCCAGACAGTTGAGGATACGTCCGGTGCGATTGTCGCGGCGGATCTCCGTAACACAAATCGTGGTGACGGCACGGCGTTCATTGAAACCATGGAGCTTTCAACCGGCGGGGCCTTTGTTTCCGGACGCTGGTTGCTCTTTTTCATCGATCCGCAGAATTATGAGTTCAGGGATTCCCAGGATCAGGTCATGCTCTATTCGCATGGTTCGAAGATCAAAGGGAGGGTGGGGGTCCCGCTTCGGTTGCCCCACCTGGGGCTAAGTATCACCGTACAGTCTGGCGAGACTCCATTTGAATTTGGGGACACGATCAACTTTGCAACGACGGATGTCGGCCTGATTCAGGCAAATGTCCGCCACACTGGACAATATGCCCTGATGCAGAATCAAGACAAAAAACCGCCCAACGTGTATGCCTGGGCCGATGGGATCGAGCTTGTCGATGGCATTGAGATCTCACCTCGACCCGCTATTTCCATTTTGGTCGAAGATGACAATGGGATCATTCCTGAATCCCTCCAGATCGATCAGAGCAAAAATGATGGCCCGTTTGTAACGATTGAGCCAGAATATTCGCTGCGGGATGTCAATACCCTCTCCATCGTTTATTCACCGATCCTGTTCAAAGGCAACTACGTCTATCGCATCTCGGCCCAGGATTTTAATGGCAATCGAGTTACTCAGAGTGATCAGCCTTTCCGGAAGTTTAAGTTTATTGTCAGCAGGGATCCGGATCTGGAACCACCTCTCATCGAGATACTGGTCAATCAAATTCCACTCATCAATGGAAGTGTGATCGAAGAACAACCCCGGATCCGCGTTCAGATTCGCGATAATGAGATCCTCGATCCCTCAGCGATCCGGTTCTCATTCGGCGAAGCCAACCATCTGTTTCTATTGGATAACGATGAATATGAACAGCAGATGAGTGAAAACAAGCAAGAGGCCACCCTTGACTACGCTCCCGACCTGATCAATGGTGATTATACGATCCAGGTGGAGGCGACAGATGCGGTGGGCAATACGAGCGGCGTCCGGGAAGTTCAATTTACGTTACACGAGCCGATTGAAATAGATGAAGTCTTGAATGTCCCCAACCCCTTCCAGGAGAGCACTGTATTCAGTTTCACGCTGACACAGGAACCTGAATCGATCAAGGTCAAGATCTACTCTGTGACGGGTCGCTTACTGCGAACGTTGGAGGCCGAATTCCTGCGAAGAGGACACAATGAACTGTATTGGGACGGGCGGGATGAAGCAGGAGATCCTTTGGCAAATGGCGTGTATTTCTATCGGCTGATCCTGCGGGCAGGTGACGAAAAGATAGAGGAAATTGGCAAGGCGGCCATCCTGAGATAGTTAGCGACCTAATAGCAACCTGCGAGTGATCGTGGCATTTTCAGTGTGCAGCGTGCAGAAGTAAATCCCACTTCTTGCTATTTCTCCCGCGAGGTTTCGTCCATCCCAGTGAAACGCGGACTTCTGCGACAGATACTCTCCGGCATCACGATATCCCAGATCAAATTGAGCCACTAATCTCCCATCCACAGAGTGAATTCGGATCTCTACCCGGCCCGGAGTCGCAAGTCGATACGGTATCCACGTATCAGGATTGAATGGGTTGGGATAATTCGGCAAAAGCTCGGTGAACGGCGGAACGACTCCTGGTATGACGGGGAACCACTCCGAGTAGAACGTTTCTCCTTGCGAACCATAGGCTACCAGACGGTATGCGAGTGGTGGAACCGAAGATGCATCCAGTATGCGATAAACCGTTTGCGCGCCCTGCCAGGGAACAGAGATCACAGGGAAGTGGGGCAGTGAGGAAACGACCTGAGTTGTCGGCTCCCCGATGGACTCGTGTGTCCCTTCGACCGTGAAGCTTTGAATTCCCTGCTCCAGGGCTGTTATCCAGGTGACCTCGATCCCTTCGACGGTTTCATGGGCCGCGAACTGCTCGAATTGTACCTGCGCTACTTCGCTATGCAGAAACTGGATCAGACCAAATCCAGCCCAGCCCGCGCCGGCATCCGGTGAATCATCGGGATCGTCTGGAAGATTGAGCGTCTGCTCCCGGATGATCGCTCGTATGCCCTCAGGTGATTGGTTCGGATTCTCGGATCGATGCCACGCTGCCAATCCCGCGACAAGAGGAGACGAGAAGGATGTGCCACTATGCGTTCGATAGATCGGTTCGCCAGGTGTCCCCTCTCCCGCAAGTGATTCCGCCTGGGACACAACGCCTGTGCTCACGATGTTCACACCAGGAGCCACAACATCCACATAGGCTCCCCAGTTGGAGAAAGAGGCCCGTTGATAGGGATGCTCCACAGCATCGTCCGATGCACTGACGGCGATCACCTGTGGTAGAGCAGCGGGATAGCGTACCACATCGGCATTTTCGTTTCCAACCGAGGCGACGAATATCACCCCTGCCTCGTAGGCTTCCTCAATCGCTTCTGCAACTGCCTGGCTGCGTACGGTGCTACTGAAACTCAGACTGACAACGGATGCGCCATTTTTGGCCGCATAGGCGATGGCTTCTGCGATATCGCTGCTGAAAGCTCCGCCATCGGGTGGGAAGATCCGCAGCGGCATGATACGACAGCGCCAGGTAACACCTGCAATCCCCCGGCTGTTATCACCGATGGCGGCCAACAGGCCAGCAACGAATGTCCCGTGGAACACGTTGCTGTCAGGACCATGTCGCTGGTCGTCATCCACTCCATTGCCAATCGCCGGGTCGCCCGCTCGCACATCCGGATCGGGATCATCTGGGTATTCTCCGGCATTCAGCGCGTCTCCCGGGTCATCTCCTACGAAATCCCATCCGTGAAGATCATCCACATAGCCGTTTTTGTCATCATCGATGCCATTTCCAGGGAGTTCGTCAGGATTGGTCCAGATATTGTCGGCAAGTTCCGGATGGCGTAAGGCGATACCGCTGTCCAGCACGGCTATCACGACTTCTGCCGAGCCCGTGTGGCGATCCCATGCTTCAGGGACACGGATGATGTCAAGATACGCCTGCTGTTCTGAATAGAGGGGGTCATCTGGAACGAAGTCCAGAAAGTGGAGGTAATTCGGCTCAGCCCAGAGCACATCGGGACGCTGACGATATTGTTCCAGCAATCGTTTGAGTCCCAGGTTCGGAGCGATCCTTACTCTTTGGTGGTGGAGTTGCCGCTGCTGCATGACGACCATCCCCATATCGCCAACCATCTCGCCGGCCCCCTCCCGAAATCGCACCAGGATCTCTTCCGTCGCGTGGGGAGGGTCCGCTAAGGAGACGGGAACCGATATGAGAAGCGATAGCAACAAGGCGAGCATGCACCAGAGACGCATGGCAGTATCCTCCACATGCAGTAATATACCACGCGATCTTCGGATCGTCAAGCCGAGCAGAAATGGGTATATTGAATTCCGGGGCTCATTGCTGTCGTTCTAACCGAGCACGAGCTACACGGAGGCTGTTCAGGGTTTGGGACGCATCAGGTTTGATCTTCAACGCGGCCTCAAGGGCTGTGACCGCTTCAGAATAGACACGCTGCTTCATATATGTCACGCCGAGTTCGTGGTATGCTTCGTAGCTATTTGCGTTCAATCGAATGACTGCCCGGAACGCATCGACCGCTTTCTCCAACATCTCTTTATTGCGATAGGCGTATCCGAGATTCAGATAGGCTTGTATCTGAAGGGACGGTGATTCAGGGCGTCTACTCAAGAGTTCAAGGGATTTTTGGAGTGCTATGATCGATTCATCGGGTTTCTGTTGATGGCGATAGGCCACGCCAAGCAAATAGTGAGCCTGTGCCAGATTGGGATCCATATCTATCGCTACCTGCAACTCCGGGATCGCCTCGTCCAAACGTCCACCCATGATATAGGCACGCCCCAGATCCACGTGAGCTTGTGGTAGATCGGGCCTGATACGGATGACCTGCTTATATGCATGAATGGCCTCTTGAATCTTGCCCTGCATCAGATACAGGTTGCCCAGGTTATGGTGTGCCTCGATCAGTCTCGGCTGGACTTCAACGGCTCGTTGGTATGCTGCGATGGCCCGATCTCGTTTCCCCTGGAACTGATAGGATGTCCCCATGTTATTGTAAGCCTGGCCGTAGTCGGGTTTCAAGCGAACCGCTTCGTTGAACTCCTGAATTGCGTCTGCCCACTGACCCTGTTTTTGATACGCTATCCCCCGATTATAGCGAACTTCCGCTTCTCGAACATTGCTCCGATGAGTTTCACCTTCTGTGACTTCAAGCAAACGGTTCGCTGAAAGGTTCGCATATTGATCGATCTGCCCCGAAGGCCAGATCACCTGAAGCAAATCAACTTTCTTGCGACTCCCCAGCCCAAAGGTAAGGGTCATTTCACTCTGAGAACAGTAACTTCCGCCGGTACGCACCATCCGACGTTGAGTCACGTCTCCTGCCTTCAGAACTACTTTGGCTCCAATTCCATCCCGATTGCTTTTCACCCCTCTCGTCCTGACGCGTAAGTAGTTGCGCCGGGTCTCACTGTCATTCCTGAGAAGCCGTGGCTTTCCATAATCGGGGATTACTCCGTTATTCGAGATCAACAGATCGAGATCCCCGTCGTTATCGTAATCCCCGTAGGCGGTTCCTCGACCGACGCCGCGTCTCCCAAGCCCTACCTGCTCAGCGATCTCTTCAAATGATCCGTCGCGGCGGTTCCGGAAGAGGGAGGGAGGCTGTGCATAGCTCACATTCTGTTGGTATCTCTCCACGTCCGGTTCTATGTGACCGTTCACGTAGAACAGATCGAGATAGCCATCTAGATCGAAGTCAAAGAAGAAGAGTCCGAAAGTCAGGGCCAGAAGGCTTGCGTTTCCGATCCGGACCTGACTCGCTTGATCTGAAAAATAGTCTCCCGGCCGGGCATAGAAAACCCCCGTCATTTCATTGCTGAAGTTGCCGACAACAATCGCCAGTCCGCCATCGTTATACACATCGGCGGCATCGATTCCCATGCTTCCCCGTGCCCTGCCATTTTCATCAAAGGCGATGCCCATCACAATCGCTTCGTCCGTAAACGTGCCATCGCCATTATTATGGTACAGAAAATTCCCCTCTGTATCGTTGGCAACGGCGAGATCCAGCCAGCCATCGTCATCGTAGTCGAGCAGAGCGACACCGAGTGCTTTGCTGTTGGGATCGTAGATGCCAGCCTGGATTGTGACATCCTCATAGGTTCCATCTCCGCGATTGCGATAGAGACGGCAAGACTGACCTGGATAGACGCTTGGCGTGCAATAAGAGCGGTATTGGCTGTCTACAGTGCAGGGGATATCCGTATCCGTCGTCCATTGAACATAGTTACACACGAAAAGATCCAGCCAGCCGTCTCGATCATAATCCAGGAATGCCGCGCTGGTCGACCAACCTGGATCGCCAACCCGAGCCGTTTGCGTGACATCGGTGAAAGTATTATCCCCATTATTGCGAAACAGGCGATTCGTACCCACATTTGTGAAATACAGATCCGCATTGCCATCATTATTGTAATCAGCGATGGCAATACCCATGCTATACATGGATATATCGAGCCCTACCTCCTCGCTGACATCAGCAAACTTATCGTTTCCCAGATTGCGGTAGAGAGCGGGTCGATGAAGAACAGTCGATCTCTGATCTTTGGCTGGTTCTGTCTCCCAGGATTTCCCATTGGCAAAGATGATATCGAGGAGCCCATCGTTATCAAAGTCGAAAAACGCACAGCCAGAGCCCATCGTCTCAGGCATATATTTCTTGCCAAAACTACCGGTGAAGTGTCTGAAATGGATTCCGGCTTGCTCGGTAATATCGGTGAACTGGACATTGGGAAGCGCGGAAGAATCCTCAGACCACGCGCTTTGAACCGTCAGCCAGAATGGTATCATGAGGCAGATGGTGATGAACGAAAGGTAAGTGCAGAATCGCAGGAGACCTTCTCTCTTTTGAATGGCAGGCATTTCTGTAAATTATCCCGGTCCCAGTTTCAGATTCACAAGTTGTTCAGTGGGCCTCGTAGAGCGTGCAGCTTGCTCGTTCCGGTGCGAAACCATCCTGGCCAACAAGCTGGCAGCATGCTCTACTCCTCCGTAAGTGAGTTTCTCCCTCCTTTGGATCGGTCTGATGCAGAAAATCTAAGAAAGCGATAGAATAGTCAGTTGAGACAGCCGGCTCGCGGTGTTTAAGTTTGTGTGACCGTAGGGGGGCCGTTGCCCCCCTACCTCATAGATGTTCTCTACTTCAGCAGAAGGAGCCTGCGTGTCTCTGTGAATCCCCGGGTCCTGAACGTGTAGAAGTAGATACCACTGGCGCTCTGTTCCCCCAGTGCATTGCGACCATCCCAGTAGGCTGCCTTCTCCCGACGAAGATATTCCCCCGCCTTCTTCTCACCAAGGGACAACTCACGAACCAACTCTCCACGGATGTTGTAGATGGATATCTTCACCTGTGCATCTTCGGATAGTTGATAAGGAATCCACGTCTCAGGATTGAAGGGATTCGGATAATTCTGCCAAACACGTGTCTCATCGGGAACAGTCGGTTTGGCTACCAGGTTCACACGTAGCATGCCCCTGTCCCCCGGGAACAGAGGAACGTCTCCCGGCACTGTGGCTGGTTCACCATTCACTCGGAAGTGAAGCGTCTCACCTAACTCGATGCCTTCATCCTCGACCGTCAGTGCATCGTCGGCGTATACCGACAGGCTGCCATACATACCCGGACTCCTGACAACACACTCACCTGCAACATTCCCCTCCGCATCGTAGACACCCACTACCGTCCCAACAGGTGCTGGTTCTCCGTTGAGTTCAACCCCACCATACACGAACCCACTGACATGCGTGGGCATCAGAGTTGACAGGGGGACTGCAGGTGCAGCCATCAGCTCACGAGGAGCCGGGCCCGACGACGGCGCGGATGGGCCTGAAGGTGGTGGGTCGGCCGCAGGATAGGTCAAACTCACAGGCTCCGTCACCTTCACCCAGTAACCATACCCGGGTCCCATGTAGTGCAGTGTGTTCGCTGATGCGGGTATCTGAGTGTCATACACTGTGCTGCCATAGATGGGGTCGAAACCTATCACACGGCGATATCGGCCCGCGATGGTGGCAAGCACCGTACCCGGCAGCGGAGAGGATACCTGCACTTGAGCCGTGACTTCCTCTGTGAATGGTACTTCCGGTGGACTTACCGAGTCGTAATACACCGTGCGGCTCGGCATGTACCCAATCAGGTTCCAGTCTGCCTGAAGTGCCAGGGGGACGTCTGCCAGCAATCGGGCACCAACCACTTCGAGCGTCGCTCCACCTGTGCCCTCGTTGATGTAGACCCAGTATCCGTAGCCAACGGACAGATACTTGAGTGTGTTGCTGGCGATGGGAATCTTGGTGTCCAGCAGCTTGGAGCCACTGGAGTCGAAGCCGATGACACGACGCCACGCACTTCCCTGCACAGACCGGTTGGGGGTGATACGGGATGTGAGCCACTCGACCATGTTGGAGTATCCCAGCGACGTAACGTCCACCTTATCCACCCAGGTGGGAATCGGAACTGTCGGTTGGGTTCCTTCGTAGTAGCATTTGTTGACAGTGAAGCTGATGAGATTCCAGCCTTCCCGGAGGGGAAGGCGTTGTGCCGCCTCTGTCCTCAATTGCACGTTGCGGATATCCCGGTCTGATGTCCACACCGCTGTATCGGGTCCCATGTCCACTGCCTGGTAGATGGTGTCGGTGTCAGCATCCCACACCTTGAAGGTGATGGTATCCCCGGTGATTGCACCGTCCTTATCGGTGGTGACAGGGTCATCCCCATACACTGCGAGTGCACCGTACCCATACACTGCAAGTGTGCCATAGTCCTCAGCAGACAAGGTTCCGCCGGCAGCTCTCCGTGCCAGGAAGTTGGCACTGCCCAGGCTGCCGGTCTCTGTGACCACATACACCCCGATGCATCCACCATGGGAGGTGACACCTGATGCATAAGCAGCGACTCTGTCCCCTATCTGGACATCGAGTGTGCCAATCTGCGCTGCGCCGTAGAAGAAGACTGCGGTGTTACTGCGATGGTAGGAGAAGGGAGGTGTGCCCATGACTTCATTCGAGTAGACACCCTCACCACCAGCACTGTAGGCCGTCACGACGTAGTAATACGTCGTGCCATTGACGGCAGTGCTGTCCGTGTGGGTAAGCGCATTGGCGACATCCTGAAGCAGTGTGTAACCACTCCCCGATGTCGTGCTGCGATACACCTTGTACCCCGTGGCTGTCGCTGATGTCTGCCAATCAAGACGGACGGAATTGTTACCACTCGTCGGAGCCTGCAGCACAGCTGGCGAGGGAACGGCAATGGTGGCAACCTTCAGGTCATTGTCGGT
>JAJRTO010000418.1 GCA_024278235.1 Candidatus Poribacteria bacterium | reverse complement strand
TTTCGTTGAATGGCAAAGATTCCATCCTGCGAGTTTTTCACTGACGGCGAAAGTAAAGCATGCTGCCAGCTTCTTGCCCAGGTTGGTTTCGCACCGAAACGAGCAAGCTGCACGCTCTACGGGAGTTTTTCACTGACGGCGGAAGTAGAGCATGCTGCCAGCTTGTTGCCCAGGTTGGTTTCGCACCGAAACGAGCAAGCTGCACGCTCTACGGCAAACGAGCAAGCTGCACGCTCTACGGGACTCACTGAAAAACTCGTGTCATCAGGCGTCAGCAAATAAGCCAACTACTGAAGCCTGAAGCCTGACACCTCACTTCCACACCTAACCCTGAAGAACTTAAAAACAAAGACGGATGATAAAGGATGACAACAAAAAACAGACGGATGATGACACAACCTGTATTCGCAGTTTCAGTTTTATGTGTTTCCTTATGCTTGCATTTCAGTCCGCTTCTCTTTGCCCAACCATCGGAGATGGATCGCGAAGCCATTGCAGAAGCGATGCAGCGAGCGACAGCGACCTTGCGTGGGAGGATATTCTGGCCTGGTAACAGCGTTGAACATGCGACGATCCAGGTGTATCGGGATAGCGCGCTCCAGCAACTTTACACAGAAGCTGTCCTGCTAGGGAAAAAGGGAGAATTTGAGGTAAAGGTAGAACCGGGAAGATACTATCTCGTTGCTTTTGCCGATACCAACAAGAGTGGGCATTTCGACGCAGGCGATGGGATGGGGATCTATGGCATCACAGAGTGGGGTGATCGTACACAGCGACGAGAGGCCGTACGGGTGGAGGAAGATCAGGTACTGGAGGATCTCAAGATCCAGGTCTCCGCAGTGATGACTCAGATTGACGGCTCACAGCAGATCATTGCGGTGGATGATCCGATTCTCAGCCAGATGCAGGACGATTTTACCCTCAATTTACAGAAGTTGTTCACCGGGATCCGAGGCCAGATCGAATGGCCAGAACGCGAACTTGAGAAGTGTCTTATCTTTGCTTACACAGACCTTTCATGGAAATATCGTACCGGGTCTGCCATCGTAAATTCCGATGGGAGCTTTGAACTGAAGTTGCCACCTGGTAAGTACTATCTACTGAGCGTCATCGATAGTAATGATTCCGGGGTTTTCGACGCAGGAGACTCTTTTGGCATCTATGGGATCTCTGAATTGGGGCGGGGTGAACTCCCTTCCCCCATCTTGATAGAACCCAATCAGTTCACAGAAGGTATCGTGATTCCTATTGTTGGGGTGCGTCCTGAAACGGACACAGGACAACCTGAAGGCTCGACAATGGCTCATATCCAGGGCAGGATCGAATGGCCCGGTCATTCGATAGAAAACGCAGAAGTACAGATCTATCGTGATGCTACGTTGACGGATCCCGTCGCGCAGATATCCACAGATGCAGATGGAAAGTTCAAGGTGGCATTACCGGTCGGGGAGTACTACTTGATAGCCAATGTGGATAGCGACGGGGATGGCACCTATAGCCCAGGGGATGCGATTGGGGGATATGGCACGTCGGACATTGCGGGTTTCCCACCAAAGGCATTGGCAGTCCATGATACCGAGACAAAGGCGATATCCATACAGATCAGCGCACGATACGATTCGTCAGGACAGCTCTACTCGACACACACGTTGGAAGGGGATCTGCCAGTGGCTCCCACGGATTTCACGGGGAGCGGCATCTCGGGACGTATTCTGTGGGAGGGACAGTCCCTCCAAAATATCATCCTCCTTGTGTCAAAATCACCAGACTTTGCGGCATCCCAGATCCTGATGATGCAACTGGGCGAGGACAATTACTATGCCTGGCCCATCAATCCAGGTGACTACTATATCATGGCGGTCGTGGATGCCAATGGGAATCGCCTTGCTGATGCCGAAGATGGCGTGGGCGTCTATGGCACTCGAAACCCTGTTTCAGGTTCTCCTCAGCAAGTTTCTGTATTCGCGGATCACATCACCCCCTATCTCGATATCGAGATTCATGCCATCTATACCGATATGCAGGGCGCCATCACGAAAATCGAAGATGCGCACCGATCCGAAATCCGACAGCAATATGGGGAGCCGGAAGATCTCTATCAGTTCACCCGTTTTGGCAAGATCATCCAGGAGTGGTGGTACTGGACTCAGGGGGTTGGATTTGTATTTGAATCCGTGGGGCTTGGTTGGAAACTGAACGATACGCAGCGATTTGATCCAGAAGCATCGGACGAAGGAAATAGTGCGACCGTGAATCCAGATAGTTCCGGGGGGAATATTGTCAACGGGACTGTGTACTACAGCTTTGATCAAATGGTATGGGGATTGGCTCCCAACGGATATCAGGAGCCGTTAGCGATGGGAACCCATCCGACCACAGATGCCAGTAAGGCGAAAATGGCGATCCTGGACATAGACGGAAACGTCCGGATCATCGACGAAGAGAAACCCACAGGGCATATCGTCGTCGGCAGAGATGCCGGTGCCAGATGGCCTGTTCTGTCGCCGGATGGGCGTTATCTTGTTTACGTCAGGCGTATGGCCGTAGGAAGTCAGTTGCACGTTCTTCATCTATCGACGATGCAATCGCAACCGATACCCACCGCATTTTACGAATGTGATACGCCCTCGTGGAGTCCGGATGGAAGCCTGATCGCCTATGCGGCTTCTGGCAGCATCGATGAGACGAACGAAAAACGGGGGGGACCACGGAACCTCTATATTTACGATAGAGAGTTGCAGCGCATCGAGCCGCTATCGGTGGGCCCGGAGGATGACGCTGAGCCAGCCTGGTCTCCAGGTGATGCGAACACACTTGTATTCTCTCGATCCGAAGGAAACCACCGTCAGTTATGGAAAGTAATCGTCGATGGCGAAGGACAAGCGGATTTTACTCCTCTGACCCGCTATGGAGGTTCGCACCCCGTCTGGCTACCCGATGGTTCCGCTATTCTCTATGAGAACAATGGGCAACTCTGGGTGATATCTGCAGATGGTGAGAAGGATGAGCCTGTCCTGGCACACAATCAGGTGGTGATGGGATCCACTCCATTCGTTATCCGATGAACAGCTCCCCTCCTATTTTCACCGTGCCACTGGAAGCGAAATCGTGAACCGACTCCCTTCTCCTACTTTGCTGGTGCAGTGAATGGTGCCCTCATGCTGGTGGATAATCTGCTGCACATATGGTAGGCCAAGTCCCGTGCCGGATGCTTTCGTCGTATAAAAAGGCTCAAAGATAAACGGCAGATCCTCATCACGGATACCGCATCCTGTATCCTCTACATGAATGAGCACCATCCCATCGGTCTGTCGGGTAGATATGTGTAGTTTCCCACCATCAGGCATTGCTTCGCTTGCATTGCAAATGAGATTGAGAAACACAGAGCGTAGATGTTCTGTATCCATCTGAACGGGGAAAACATCATAATCCCAATCCTGGATGATCTCGATATGCTTCTGTTCCAGTTCGGCTTCCACCAACTGCAACAGGCTTTCGAGCATGACATTCACATCCCCGATATGTAAGTGGAGCTGCGGCAACCGGGCGAACCGCAGATATTCATCCACATTGCGCGTCAGGCGATCCAATTCTTCCTGAATAGCGTTCAACAGTTCCCCAGCCTCTTCCTTCGATGGTACATCGTAGTCCGCAATCTCGTCCGCAAGGAGTTCCAGATTGAGATTGACGGAGCTGAGAGGATTCTTTATTTCGTGTGCCACATAAGAGGCCATCCGCCCAATGGTAGCCAGCTTTTCAGAGGCGAGCGCGCGTTGCTCGGCAAGCCGCACATCCCGTTTGGATTCTTCCAGTACCAAGATGATCAGCCCGATTGCAGCCACCTGGCCAAAGATAGTTGAGAGAGCATAACCATAGGGGGCAAAGGCTTCCACAGGACGCAGGAAAGGGTAATCCAATTTGTGCAAACCCCACAGAATGAAAGCGCATGTAAGCACACCGGTTCCCTTGAGCCTCGGCTCTGCCTGGCGACCATAGAAAATCCAGCCGGTCCAGATGAAGACAATACCTGTGGAGATAAAAATAGGGAGAGAAAGCCACGTGAAATTACGGATGAAGAAAACAGTCACGGTCGTCCAAATGAAGACGAGGAATATCGCTAGTGGGTAACCGTAGTGGAAGCGGTATCCCTGGGCAAAACTGCGCCCGGCCCAAAGCATCAACACCGTACTGACACCGGCGGATGCATGCGCCAGCCATCGCCAGAAGAGGCGCAGACCACTATCGGCAGGGCTGGCGCTCATATAGGCTTCAGCAAAGGAACCAACGTTATAGATGAAATAGACTGCCCATGCAACAGTCCAGATCAGAAAATGCTCGTGCCGGTTCTCATTGTAGAGGTAGAGGAACACGGAGAGGATGATCAGAGTGCCGATAGCGTTGGTAAGAACAGCGATGGGAAGTAGGTCTGTCATGGTATAAGCGTCGGTCGCCAGCCCTTAGTCATTTTTTTCTATGCCGTCTGGCGGATAAATCGAGCAGATCTGTTGTAATCGCATAAAGCGCTGGCATCACAAATAGTGTCAAGAATGTCGATGCGGAAAGCCCGAAGATGATCGTGCTGGCCAACGGCATCCAGATGGGTGATTTTCCACCGAGGCCGACGGCCATCGGGATCAGACCTGCTACGGTTGTCACTGAGGTCAAGATAATGGGACGTAGACGGACGCCCCCTCCTTTGAGGATTGCACGCCATCTGCCGTGTCCACTCTCACGGTATCTATTGATGAAATCGATCAGCACAATAGAATCGTTGACCACAATCCCCGACAGCGCAACGATTCCGAACATGGCGACCATGCTCAAGGTTCCGCCAACCACCAGCAGACCGACCATCGCTCCGATGACTCCGAATGGGACCGCAAAGAGGATAATCACCGGCTGAAGGAACGATTTGAATTGAGTTCCTAGAATTGCATAGAGGAGTAGAATGCCAACGGCAAACAACTTCCACAGTTCGGCAAAGGACTCGTTGGTCTCATCGAAGACGCCTCGAAAATCAAGGCGATACCCCGGGAAAATCGACTCGATGTCACTGAATGCTTCCATGAGCTTTTGGTTGACCTCGACAGGAGTGGTCTTGCTCTTGTCCACAGAAGCGGAGACTGTGATAGCACGTTCTCCTTCAAACCGCCGAATATCGGCGTATCCCCGCTCTTCATAAACCTCGGCCACATCTCTCAGTGGAACAATGACACCTGTTGGTGTCGAAATGAAGAGATCCCTGAGATCCGTGATCGTCTGAAGTGCCTTTGGATCATATTTTACCACAACATCAACAGATTCATCACCATCACGATAACTGGTGGTCGTATTTCCTTCCAGAGCATTGCGCACATTGTAGGCAATTTGAAAGGTGTTCAGGCCGTACTGGTGTGCTTTTTCTGGCTTGACACGGATCCGGAGCTCAACTTTGCCGACCTGAAAATCATCCTGTATTTCATACACCCCATCCATCTGGCGCAACGCCTCCTTCAGGGATTCAGCGATGCGTGTCAGGCTATCAAAGCGATCCCCCTTGACCTTGACCTCCACATCTTGGCCCTGATGAGGTCCTCCCTCAATCTTCACAAGTGTGAGTTTCTCGATGCCGCTGATACCGGCCAGCTTCGGTCGAAGTTCTGCGATGATCTCGTCCACCGTTCGATCCCGTTCGTTCTTCGGGGCCAGCTCCACCAACACCTCACCAACATTGGATCGTGCGATTGGATTTTCGATGCTGGAAGTCGGCATGAGTAGGCCGATATTCGTCACAACGGCAACGTATTCATCCGACGGAAGTGACATGGCGAGTTGCTCAATTTTGGCCAGGACAGCAGCCGTTTCCTTGAGACTAAATGTCGTTGGCATTTCCGTTTTGATATAGAATTGCGGGAAATCTTCTCCCGGAAAAAGTTCCTTATCCAACAGCAAGAACGCGCTGACACAGACAACGAACCCTATCCCCAGGACACTGCCCACAACAGCATAACGCCACCGAATCGTTCGTTTAAGCACGCCTATGTAACGTCGCCGCGCATGATCGAACCAGGCATTCCGCCGCTGTTGCTTATGCTGCGATGGACTCCATTCTGCTATGTGAGATGGTAGGATCATGAAGACTTCAAATAGAGAGGCCAGGATCACCAGAATCACAACCGTGGGAACAACTCTCATGAACTGTCCTGGTAAGCCCGACATAAAGAGAAGTGGCCCAAATGCGGCGATCGTCGTCAGGCTTGCTGCCAGGACCGGTGCGCTGACTTCTTCTGCCCCCGCAACCGCAGCTTCTTTAGGGGATTTGCCTTCCTGGATGTGACGGAAGACGTTTTCGATGACAATGATGGCATCGTCCACCACAATCCCGACGACGAGGATCAGGCCAAACAATGCGACACCATTAATCGTTGAGCCTGTCAGTTGAAGGAAAGCAAATGTCGCCATGAAGGCAACAGGGATACCAAGTGCCGCGAAGAGTGCATTACGCCAGCCTATAAAGATCCAGAGAAGAAACACAACGAGGATGAGGCCAAAGATGGTGTTGTTCTGCAAAATGCCAAGACGTTCCTTCAGAATCACTGAATAGTCATTCACGACGTAGAGTTCTGCTGCTTCAGGTAGATCATTCTTTCGTTGCTCGACCAATTCACGAATCTGCTTGACCAGCCTGATAGTATTCCCTTTCTGTTTCTTCTGGATCGTCAGGCTCATGGAAGGCTCGCCATTGATGTGCGATAGGGTTCGCTGCTTGCCATAAGTATCGGACACCACTGCAATATCGCGAATGCGGAGAGGAATTCCCGTCCTTTGGACACGGATGATCGTGCTTTCAATTTCTGCCAGATCCTGATATTCTCCTATTGTGCGGACCAGGTACTCGGATGCACCAATCTCCAGCATTCCTCCAGGGAGGTTCAGGTTATGAGCTTTTAGCGCACGGATCACCTCATCGATGGAGAGTCCATAGGCCCTTAGCCTGTTAGGATCGACTTCAACCCAGATCTCCCTCTCTCGTATGCCTGCCAGTCGAATGGATGCGATGTTTTTGATTTCAAGGATCTCATCTTTCAGATTCTCCGTGATCACCTTCATTTGGTCTTCTGAGATGCTCCCGCCAACAGCGACTGTCAGCATTGGAAACCCACTCGTTATGTCGAGTTCCAGGACTTGAGGATCATCGAGAATTTCAGCCGGGAGGTCGTTGACACGTTCCACGGCAGTGCGCAGATTCTGGAGCTGTTTGTCAAAATCCCGATCGCTGATCTCCTCAAATTGAATCGTGATCAAAGAGCGTCCCTCTGAGGAATCGGACAGCAACAGATCGATCTTGCTTACATTTTCCTCAATGGCTTCCTCAATCGGTGCTGTGACAAGTTTCTCGACTTCTTCAGGTGAAGCACCAGGATAGAAAGTCGTGACGGTAGCGGTTTGCAAGGATACCTCAGGCGTCAGATCTCTTGGAAGAACGACCAGGGAGTAGCTACCAAAAACAATGATGATGATCATGAACAGGTTTGCGAGAACAGGGTTATTGACGGATAGTCTAGGCAGGGACATAGAGGATCCTTTTTGTGCTCAAGGAAGAACTTGATAAGACCAGGTGCAAAATGGGCATCCAGGATGCGGGGTCCGGAAGTTGGGAAAGACTGCCGTTCATTATAAAGTTAGAATCTCTGCTCCTCCAGATCAAAGATGTCAAACCAAACATAGGCTGGCCGGTGTTTTGGGATGTTTTCTTGAATATACTCCTCCAGGTGTTCCTGAGCTGTGTCGGGCAATTCACTGATGCGCATATCCCTCATCCGATTGTTCCAGCGGATGACCTCCATCCGATCTTTCACCTGTGACTTAGAGTTCAGCCAGTCCGCCACTTCATCGTCCGTTGCACCTGTTGCGACAAAACCCTTGAATTCTTCCGGTGAGATCCCAGTGAAATCGAAAAACCGGCCTGCCAGAGCACAGGGCCAGTAGGCATATTCACCATTTTTCCCGATGAGTTCGGCCCGGCATTTGTCCAGGCAACGCGCAGCGATAACATATCTCCCTAGCAACGTCCGGGGGCTTCTGGGATATTCCCTGGTCAAATCTTTGGCAAGTAGCTCTAGTCTATCTTTGTTCATACGAGCATCCTCTTTCTTGATGTTAAGCAAGTTTCATGTGAAACGTTCAACGTTGAACGTTGAACGTTAAAAAAGCACTGTGGTTGTTGGACTCTTGGCATTTGAAACCTGACATCCATTTCTGAATGTTGCTTACATGGTTTGTGAAACGAGAGGTATCAGAAAGCCTCCTGCTAGGTATACCACATAGGAGGCCATGATCTCAAACCTTTTGTAAGAAACGGGACATGCGAACCAAATAAAACAGGGATGCACTTGCATCGGTGCATCCCTGTATCTCTGAATCGCCAACGACACAATGAGCGTCGACGTCCTGCATATCGCGAAGTGCAGCCACTATGTGACCAACTGAGTTCGTAGAAGTGTCCCCTATCAGAATGTCAATCCGAGCGATCCCACATACCAGTCGGCCTGGAGATCACCATAGCGGGCGAACTGTAGATCAAGGGGTCCAAGCTGAAGCCCAGCACCGAAGGTAGGAAATCCCTGGTTGCTTCCAATCCGACCCGCAAGGGAAAGTGGTGCATTGGGCCACAGGACGGCTTCGACACCAAAATGCAGCTTATCGAGATTGTTGCTGGAAAATTGGTTTAGTCCTTCATCACCGTTAGGATCATCGATGCTTGCTGCAACTGTGAGATCCAGCATTGAGTTCTGCATGTGAAGGAGATTCAAAGGTTTAGCGGCAACAGCAAGCACCGTATTGCGTGGGAAACTTTGCTCTTCGTCCGTATCCTCGGACGTCAGGTTACTGGCCAGATTGCGGATAGTGAAACCAAGCTGTAGCCCTTCAACGGGAACAACCATCAGGCCGAAATCTGTACTGTAACCCTTTTGGGATTCAAAGTTGTCCCGCACAAAGTCAACGAAATCATCGCCTTCCTCGATGTTAAAGTAATCTTCCGCAAAGGCATCTGGATCGCCTAACACATCTTCCATCGTGAACGGATTGTCT
The DNA here is from genome assembly GCA_024278235.1 of Candidatus Poribacteria bacterium. GTDB lineage: Bacteria > Poribacteria > WGA-4E > JAJRTO01 > JAJRTO01 > JAJRTO01. The sequence continues at coordinate 22,777 of JAJRTO010000418.1, read as the reverse complement.
TCATTAGAAAAGCTACGCCTATTGATGCGACGGATTGTGAATCCACCATAGGCTTTTGACAAGAAAGGTAAGGAGAGAGGAACCTCTGCGGAAATGGTTCCCGCCAGACTCCACTGTGCCATCACCCGATAGATCACCGTATCATCGAGGATTGCCTTCACGGGATCTGACCACGCCAAACCTCTCTCAGACACATCGACGAAAGTATTCAACTGGGTGTAGGCGGCGAACCCCAATGACAGCTTGACAGAGCGGATCTCCGCTATGGGAAAGAGCATACTGAGTGACGGAAGATCGGCGATCAGAGCCAACTCTTCCTGGATGAGCCGCTCCAAGTCATCGACTATCGAATCTCTTGCATCGCGCACAGCGGGATCGGGATCTTCCAGGGGTTCACCGCTATCAGCGAGCGTGTTGATAGCATCTATCAGATCATAGAACTCGGAGCGTTCACCGGCAAGGTCAAGAGTTATGCGCGGACGAGCAAACAATACCTCTACGAGGGTTTCTTCGCTTTGGGCAATACCAGCGGGATTGTAGTAGAGGGCGTTTGTATCATCAGCAATGGCCTCAAATGCATTTCCAAGAGCCATTGGACGGACACCGCGAAACATGAGCAGTGGCACATCCGAACTCTCAGTCTGTGCAAATGCTAAACCGTTGACACACAGCATCAGGATCAGACCAACTACAGTAGGTTTCATCGTCCATGCTCCTTTCACTGCATCAAGGACTCAATCCGCGCAATCACTTCAGCTTCGTTGTCGATACGGAAACCCCACTCTTTAATCTGATCCAGCATGTCACGTGCCAGATATTCCCCAACGGTGTCGAACAGTTTCTCCAGAGCCTCTTCAAGTTCCGGAATAATATCCTGGGCAATCTTGAGCGACTCGACTAAGTGAAACAAGGCATCTCGGCGATAGATAGCGGTGACAACAGCATGGCGTTCCTCGTCTGGAATTCCGAAGCGAGGATCTGCCTCTACGACGACTTCCGCATCCACCAGAAGACGAAGTGCATCGAGGACAGCTTGACGCTGCTCAGGACTGAACAGTTGCAGGAAATCCCCGGCTTCCGCATTCGGATTCCTCGAGACCTCATCAATACGCGCCTGGCCTTGCTCTGTGAGTCGGAAGCGATAGACACTCGGATCGTCCGGATCAAATTCTCCTTCGTCCGGAAATTCGATCTCGTACAGATCACCTTTAACTCGCTCTAAACGTGCAATCGCACCCAGAACATAAAGGTAACCCAGATGCAGATGCACCATGGCCAAGTCAGAGCGTGATACCTCGCCGCCCAACCGTAGTATCGGAGCTGCCGGGGAAACAGGTTGCCCAAGCGCATCGAGTACTGCGTACAATGAATCAACCGCCTCATCGATTTGCTCGTCTTCCAGAACGGCAATTTCCAGTGGAGAAGGGAGAACTTGTCTCAGGTCAGCCAACGATCCCAATCCCTGAAGATCTCGGAAATTGATCTCGACCCCCGCATCAGCCATGACCTGTTCAGCTTTGGCAAGGGCTTCATCCGCCTCAGAAGTCGATCCCGGCGCGCTCTCCAATTCGTCATCGCGACTTGCACATCCGAGGAACAAACCTAGTAGCAAAAACACACTGCATAAAAGATACAAAAGACGTTTTTTGGTTCTCATAGATAGAACCTCCTTTGCTAACGGTCTGACACATAAAGCAACATACGTGCCGGAGACAAGCTCCTCCACTTTCACGGTATGATAGCCACAAATGCCAACGGATTCGCAGATGGAGGGGCACATGAGAAGCGGCTGTGTGCAGAACTTTACAATGGAGCTGTCTGGATAATCATAAAGTAGATCCACTTAGTTCTTATCAGCGTAAGAATTTGGCGGGATTCTGAACCTTTTTGTTTTTCAGAAGTTCAAAATGAAGATGGGGCCCATTCGTTCGTCCAGTGCTACCAGAATTGGCAATTCTCTGTCCCTGCTTGACACGCTGTCCCTTACGGACTTTCAGGCGTGAGTTATGGGCATATCGGGTCTCGAATCCTCGTGCATGTCGGATCACAACCAGCTTTCCGTAACCTCCCATACGACCGCTGAAGGTGACGACACCATCCGCTGCCGCATAGATGGGCGCTCCAGAACCACATCCAATGTCCATGCCTTTGTGGAACGTTCGACGACGTGTGATCGGATGCTTGCGATACCCAAAACGAGAAGTGATTCGGCGAGTGCGTGCCGGCCAGATAAACTGCAGTGGCACATTGCTTTCTTGTTCTAATCGACGCTGATGCTTCAGCGTTATCCTGGCATCAGGCACAAAGATATCAGCACCAGCGATGATCTGGGATGGGTTATGAATTTCGTTAGCCCCGGCAATCCGTTGCATCGCAACATCATATTGCAGGGCAATATCTTCGAGTGTCTCACCTTGCTTGACGGTATGAAGAATCCCTGGTTGGTCTGGAATGCGAATCTTCTGCCCCACTCGAAGTGCGTTGGCGTTCTTGAGTTTATTGACACTCAGGAGTGTGTACCAAAAGTCAGCATTGCCACCAAATTGCTTTGCGATCTTCCAGAGATTGTCGTTTTTCTGCACCTCGTATTCTATGAACTGCACAGGCGCGTATTTAGCATCCGCTGCTTGCTTGTACACATCGGGAATATCATCGGAATCCAACTCGAAATCCAGGTCACCTGGGCCACCGATCGATTCGAAATCATCCTCCGCCGTTTGAGGTACCGGAGGTATCGATCCCTGTAACGCAGCAAGGAGAACAAACCCAAGCGCACAAACAACGGCTATCCACATGAGCAATTCGCGCCTATATGCCATAAAACTCTCCTAGATTCTGCCGAACATCCGTCCGCCAATTCAAAACAACTTGACACACTATATCAAAAAACAGGCAAAAGATCAATAACTTTTTGCAGGTATGATCCACTACATTTCTCGGTTCAATCCCCGGAACTCTTGAGCGGTTTTGAGCCTGGTGTATACTTGCCCAAGAGCACCTGTCGGTGGGCTCCGGTAACTCCTGGTAGATTCGCGAACTTTCCCGCCATCATTTCATTGGCGAGGATCGCAAAAGCTACGGCCTCTTTTGCATCTCCCGGGAGCCCTTCTACTTCCATATCCCGCACCGATATGGGTGCAAACCGTTCTACCAGCCTACGACGTAGCGTGAGATTGTGGACTCCACCGCCGCTTAGCAGGATCTCCTGTGGCTGTGGCGACAAAAACTGCCTGTAATTCTCGTAAATACTGTCCGCTGTAAACGCAGTAAGCGTCATCATCGTATCGCACGCTGAGATGCGATGCTCCGATGCAAAACTCAGAACATCACACAAGAATGGCTCCCCAAACATCTCTCGACCTGTGCTCTTGGGTGGCGGTCGTCGCAGAAAGGGATGCTCCATCAAACGCTCCAGCAGCGTGCGATGAATCCGCCCAGTGGAGGCAAAAGCCCCATCGCGATCCATCGGCTGACCCGCAAAATGCTGCATGGCGCCATCGAGTAACATATTTCCCGGACCTGTATCAAATGCCAGTACATCCTCCATCTGTTCGGGGAGATAGGTCACGTTGCCGATGCCTCCGATATTTTGCAGTGCACGAACGATCCCCTGCTTCCGAAAGAGCAGAAAATCCACATAGGGGACAAGCGGTGCTCCCTCTCCACCTACTGCAACATCCGCAACGCGAAAATCTGCCACGGTTGGAATGCCCGTTTCCTGGGCAATAACAGCGGGTTCGCCGATCTGAAGTGTGGAAGGTTCACCAGCATGCGCCGAGGGTGGCTGATGATAGAGGGTGTGTCCATGTGAACCGATCAGATCAATGTCATCGAGCCTGTGTCCTGCTGACTGCACAAGATGAATCACTGCCCGGGCAAATAGCCTTCCAAGCTCAAAGTTGAGTTCACATATCATGCGCACATCGCTGGTCTCCGGATGGCAGGCACGCAATATCTTCCGGCGTGTTGGGGCCTCATACGGATAGGTCTCGAATGCAAGCAGTTGCCATCCTGTTTGCACCGCATTTCCCGTGACTTCCACAAGTGCGGCATCTATGCCATCAACAGAGGTCCCTGACATGAGCCCGATGATTTTGCGGGGAGAGCGTGCATCCATCAACGGGAGTCCTTTTGTGAATACAGAAGCCATTCATCCCGTGCTTCAGCAAAATCAGCCAGATCTGCTGACCACGATGCAACACACTCTCGCCACGGTATCCCAGCCTCCATTTGCCGTCGAAGTTCGGTTGTCCCTGCAAGCCTATCGATGGAATAGCGACTATGGTGCTCCATCCATCGGAAATCGTTCGGATACATCCTCCGAATTGTTTCCAGGAGTGCAACACCTGCGGCCACCGGAGCAAAGAGATCTCGATCCAGTACATGCAATTGCACGCCGTGGCACACGGTATCTCGATGCTTGGAAAAGACCGGCATGAAATGAGCCGGTCGAAAGTGAACACCCGGGACAGATTCATGATTCAACTGATCTGCCAGGTTATCCGCATCGATCCACGGCGCACCGATCAACTCAAATGGGCGGGTGGTTCCTCGCCCCTCAGAGACATTTGTTCCCTCCACAAGACAGGCTCCCGGATACACGATGGCCGTATCGAGCGTTGGCATATTGGGAGATGGCATCACCCAGGGCAATTCTGTTTCATCGTACCACATCTCTCGTTGCCAGCCCTGCATCGAAATCACCGTGAGATCGAGGTCAAGCTGGCGCCCATGACGAAAGAAATGAGCAAGCTCGCCAACTGTGAGCCCGTGTCGGATCGGGAGTCTGCCAGCGCCGATAAAGGAACGCAGTTCAGGTTCCAGCAGCGGACCTTCTACCGAGAGTCCTCCGATTGGATTTGGTCGATCCAGCACGAGTATGGGAAGATCCTGTTCCGCCGCCGCCTCCAGCAGATAGGCAAGGGTCGTAATGAACGTGTAGAACCGGGCTCCAATATCCTGGATATCATAGATCAGAAGATCGATTCCCTGAAGCATCTCTATGGTCGGTTTACGGATTGCTCCGAAGAGACTATAAACAACCGTTCCCGTATGAGGTTCTTTGCCAGTGGAAACCTCACATCCATCCTGATGCACAGCGGAAATCCCGTGCTCCGGGGCAAAGAGTGCGGCGAGTGTGCACATCGGATGTTCTGCGAGCAGACGGATGTTGCTCCTGAATTCCCCATCGATTCCTGTTGCATTGGTGACCAGACCAATCCTTTTTCCAGCCAGTTCATCAGCCCGATCGTGCATCAGCACACTCAGTCCGGTACGTACCATTCCAACCTCCTGACAGACACCAACGCACACTGATAGGGCATGGTTTCACCTATTCGTGCGCATCATGTAGGGCATGTCGGGCAGTTTGACAACACCTGATGTTCGCACAATTCTATTGATCCGGGTTAATGACATCTGATAAGATAGCCCCGGACAGGACATCTGCATTTTCAACTGCCGATTGAAATCATATGTTTTGCAAGGAGGAAACAATGTCAAATACTGCAAACACAGATTGGTTCGTGCATGATCGTTTCGGGCTGTTCATCCATTGGGGACTCTACGCGCTGCCTGCGCGACATGAATGGGTCAAGATGCGTGAACGTATTACGGATGAAGATTACCAGAAATACTTTGAACATTTCGATCCGGATCTGTATGAGCCAAAAGAATGGGCACGTGCTGCAAAGAATGCCGGGATGAAATATGCCGTTATCACGACAAAACACCATGAGGGATTTTGCCTCTGGGATTCCAAATTGACGGACTACAAGGCTCCCAACACGCCTGCCGGTCGTGATCTGCTCCGTCCTTTCGTGGAGGCTTTTCGGGATGAAGGACTCAAAATAGGCTTTTATCATTCTCTCATCGATTGGCATCATCCAGAGTTCACTATCGACAACATCCATCCCCGCCGTGATGACCAGGAATTCCGTGAGAAGGCGAAGGACCGCGACATCAGGAAATATGCCGAATATCTGCATGGCCAGACGCGTGAATTGCTCACAGAGTACGGGCAGGTGGATGTGATGTGGTTCGATTTCTCATATGCGGAAAAGGGAAAAGACGAATGGCAGTCGGAGAAATTGATGACAATGGTACGCGAACTGATGCCCGGGATCATCGTCAATGATCGCATGGGGATCGGCGGCGATATCAAGACACCAGAGCAGGTGCAGCCGCGAGAATGGGTTGCGGTGGATGGCAAACCTGCTGTCTGGGAGGCTTGCCAGACGCTCAACGGCAGTTGGGGCTACGACCGGGACAACCTCGACTGGAAATCCGTGGATATGCTCGTTCAGATGCTTGTGGATACTGTCTCCAAAGGCGGTAACCTGTTGCTGAACGTGGGCCCTACTGCACGCGGCAACTTCGATCCCAGAGCGATTGAAACGCTCAGCAGCATCGGAGAGTGGATGAAATTGCACCATCGGTCCATTTACGGAGCGAGTCAGAGTGAGTTTGAGGCTCCCCGGGACTGCCGATTGACACAACGGGGAGATCGGCTGTATGTACACGTGTTTGCCTGGCCTTTCAAGCATCTTCACATGGATGGCTTGGCAGGCAAAGTCAAGTACGCTCAACTACTCAATGACGCTTCTGAGGTTCGGTGGAGTGAATCTCAGAATGCAGGAACGCTGACGCTCAATCTCCCCATCCAGAGACCGGCGGTCACGGTTCCTGTCATCGAACTATTTCTAAAGTAGATTGCACACAGTCCCCGGTGGACCGTGATTGAAAGGAATCAAGTATGTCGCGAATCAAGGTTGGTATTATCGGTGTTGGTGGAATTGCAACGGGTGCACACATTCCCGGTTATAAGGCCGTATCCGAAGCAGAACTGTATGCTGTTGCCGATATTAACTATGAGCGTGCCAAGGATGTCGCCAAGCAACTCGGTATCCCTGCATCCAGAACTTTTGAGGACTACAATGATATGGTTGCTTTGGACGCATTGGAGGCTGTGAGTGTCTGCACGCCGAACAACTTCCACGCTCCGGCGAGTATTGCTGCCCTCAAGGCGGGGAAGCATGTGCTCTGCGAGAAGCCGATGGCAGGGAACGGCAAAGACGCTTTTGCGATGTGGGAAGCATCCATCAAATCGGGCAAGATCCTTCAGATTGGCGTGAACTCCCGATTTGGTGCTCGTGCTCAGGTGCTCAAAAGTCTCATCGAATCTGGTGAATTAGGAGAGATTTATTTCGCGCGTTGCGTGGCCATGAGACGCCGCGGTATCCCCGGATGGGGCGTGTTCATCCGGAAAGATATGAACGCAGGGGGAGCTTTGTATGACATCGGTGTTCATATCCTTGATCGTACTGTCTGGCTTATGGGGGCTCCCATACCTGTCTCGGCCTCTGCCATGACATGTACCAAGTTTGGCAAGCGTGAGGGGATCGTCAACCCGTGGGGGGAATGGGACATCTCAAAGTTCGATGTGGATGATTTCGCCGCTGGCTTTGTAAAGTTCAAGAACGGAGCAGGGCTCATACTTGAAACCGCCTGGGCATCTAACATCGAGGGCGTAGGGCCATCCTATATACTTGGAACCGAAGGTGGTTGTCATGTGGATGGTAACGTGATCTACAAGCAAAAGCATGGTTCTCTCGTGAATGTCACCTATGAGATTCCTGGTGAACGTGAGGGGACTCATACCATCGAGATCCGCCGGTTCCTCGAGGCTATCCGCGAAGGGAAGCCATCTCCCATTCCAGCGGAGGAAGTGTACCGGGTGCAACTGATCATGGATGCCATGTACAAATCCTCTGAGACAGGCCAGGAAGCGACGATCGAGTACAAGCCGCCGACCGGATATGAACCAACCAGCGGATAGCAGCTTCGTACCCTAAGTGATTTCATGATAAAGTCAAGTTAGTATCTATCCCAGACCTACAACGGTAGTATACTGAGCGCACTTAAGCTTTGCGAAATGGTAGGTGCGGTCTCCTGACCGCGAATCGAGTGCAGGAGCACTCTCCTACAGAGGATACTCGCAGATCTCATTTGCGCTCAGTATAACAGTCCAAAACAACGGAGAATTTGATGGCTCGAACTTATTATAGTGATGACTGGGATCGTTATAAGATGGTTTACAATGAACCGCATCGCGTCTTGGAACCTCTTGAAAATGAGATAGCAATTGTGGATGCTGCACTGGATGTGTTGCACGAAGATGGCATACTGCCTCACACAAAATACGACCATATCAAGATGATGGCGCATCGTGAGGCCGTTGCTGAACTGTTTGAGATTCCGTGGACGGCTATCAACCCACGTATGCAGCGTTTACTTTATGCCATCAATGCGATCATCCAGCCCGAGAACATGATCGCTGCTGGGGTCTTTTGCGGAAACACGTTCATATCAAATGCCGGCGCAGCCGTGGGCCCCGGAGCATGTTACACAGCGAAGCAACTCATTGGTGTCGAGATCAAGGAGGAGGAAGCGGCAAGGGCCGAACGCAATGTCCGACGTATTGACCCAACGGGAGTGGCACGTGTTGTTGCCGAGGACGCTGTTGACACGGTGACACATTTTGCTGAACCCATCCAACTCCTCTACCTGGATGCAGATGGTGATAGAGAGCGAGGCAAGGGGATCTATCTCGACATCTTTGAAGCCGCGTATGATAAGATGCCACCGGGGAGTGTCATTTTAGCGCACAATAGTGTCAACTCAGCAGGGCGTCTGAAGCATTATCTGGATTTTGTCCGTGATCCAGCTCATTGTCGTGCAAGTGTAAACGTTATCTTTGACGGGGAGGGACTTGAGGTATCGGCCAAGTAATACTGGTTTGGGGGAATCGCATCTGATATTCAGTTCTCAGTTCTTACGCCGTTTTCGGAAATTCACGAGGAACTCTGTGTCCTTCCGAGATCTCAATTGCTGGATAATCGCCCGATAGAGTTCAGATGTCGATAGACCTCCCCGTGCCGAGGGAGTCCTGCCCAGCCATTCGATTTTACCCTCTTTGTTCAGTAGGAATATGGTTGGCGAATGTCGCCACTTGATAGAGCCTCGATATTCGCCAACACCATAGCGACGCCCGATCCGATGATCCTCATCCATAAGTAACGGGAAGGAAAAGGGGCAATCTACCGACCAGTGGACCCGTTCTCTCAGAGCCACGCTGATAATCACGACGACATGGATGTCCACAGTCAGATAGGCATCATGATATCTCTGGAGGCCTGCCAGGAAGCGGCGTGAACTTACTGAATCGATCTCCCTCATGAACGCAATCAGAACATGGTGTTTCTGATAGTGATCCGCAAGCTTGAAGATTGTCCCTTGAATTGACGGAAGGATGAAAGTCGGCGCTGGTTCCCCTATGGCCGGAGCGTGTCTTTGCTTCATGTGCTTGTTTTGCCTCTAAGCAAGTTTCACGTAAAGCGTTCAACGTTGAACGTTAGAAAAGCACGGTGGCTGCTGGGTTCTTGGCATTTGAAAATTGACATCCATTTCTGGATATTGCTTCGCAGGCTGTTTGAGAGACGCCTGTTCATGAGTCCGGAACGTTTTTGTCCATATCTGCACGAGTTTTTCAGTGAGCTGAGTAGAGCGTGCAGCTTGCTCGTTCCGGCACGAAACCACCCTCACAAACAAGCTGGCAGCATGTTCTACTTTGCCCGTAAGCGAAAAACTCGTATGTCTATGGCATCCGATAGCTCACACCTGCGATCCGCTGGATCAAGGATTTCAATTGAGCGGCATTTCGTAATACAACGGTTTCCCTGTTTTCGACAGTCAGTGCGAGTTCTCCCCCCAGGGCCATTGCTTCTGCCCATTGCCTGTCCTCTTCCAGTAGCCTCATGCCGTGTTCCCGGGCCATCTGTTTAATGGTGAGGGGATCCAAACCTACCGCGACAAGTGTATCTTCCCAGTAAGAACTGTCAAGTGTCTCAAGGCGTGCTGTGAGGTAGTCCTGGAATTTCTCGGGATAGTAGGAGCGGATGACGATCTGCCGTGCAGCTTCCTCGCGTGCCGCACGATACTCTAACAGATAGCGCAGGTGAGGTTGCCAGGAGGTATTGCGCAGAGAATGTTGCAGAGCAATCCATGCACGGATGGCGTTTGGCGAGAGAGGCTGTATGAAGAGATCCAGACGGTACGGCTTGCGATGTCGCTTGATCCACATAGGAGATCCCACACTGATGGGATTTGCCAGATACCGATGTTGTACACGGCGTAGATCCGATTTGATACGACTCAGATGGCGGGCCTTCAAAATCTCAGGACCGAATAGATAGGCCGGTAGCCGCTCGAGTGCATATTGCTGAATGAGATCAGCTCCCTCCTGTGTCTGCGCATCCACAAGTGTTATCTGGACGCCGGGGAACATGGTGCGTGTGGAACGGATGATATCCTCTTCGTTTGAGAGATATGCTTCCGGATCGCGTATGACCGTTAGGGGGATCTTCACTGCTTTCTCGTATTTACAATCAGCTTTGGGTGTTCCTGCATTGGCACAAACTCCGATAAATCCTTCCCGTTGGCAGTCAGTATCCACGATACATTCAGGTAATGCTTCACATGGTGTAGCCTGGTTGGTTTCGCCGAGCTTCGCGCATAACGCTCGCATGAGCGCGTCTGTCTTCATCGGCCCCGCATATAGTTGGTTGTTGATGAATATGGTCGGGGAATCGACCACACCGAGACGCTCTGTACGCCATGCATGGTCACGTAAGATCTGATCCACCTGTCCGCTACGTACCGCCATCTCCAGACGTGTCAGGTGCAAGCCAAGTTGGCGTGCTCCTTCTTGCCAGGGTGTCCCCCGGATGCTTTCGTTTCGCCATTGTAGATACTGCCATAGCTTCTCCGGATAGTATTTTGCAATCGCAACCTGGATCCGGTTCTCCTGCAACTCCTCTGCTCCCCGCAGACTCACCAGGTGGCCGTCCTGCTCCTGTAGTATGAAGTACAGGTTCCAATCGAGCCGGGTCTTGAATCGCTGAACGACTTCAGCAACGGCTCTCTCAGCAGCAGGTGCGTAGGGGCACAAGCTCATGACATACAGATCCAGACGTAACTGGGCCGGTTGGGCACTTGCCCGCTGATATTCTCGAACCAATGCAGCAACTTCCGGATCATCGGGAATAGAGGCATCCAGCGGGATCTGTTCAAACTGAGGATGCTGGATGCGGCCATCCGTGAACTCAAAAACCAGTTTACCGAGCTTCTGTCCTTGATAGTTGAATTGAAGCCAGATGGTTTCCCCTAACATCTCAAATGGCTGACGGGATTGCTTGCGATGACCATTGATCAGGATATGGATGCCGGGGACATCTTCAATGAGTTTCCGTGACGCCTTTTCTCCCAGGTGAGCCAACACAACGATGATGTCGGCCTGTAGTTCTGGCAGTATCTCACGCAGAGAGGCAACGGGGTCTCTGAACTCGATCCCCTCCATTCTGAACTGAGCGGTTTCGGGCGTCGTCAATCCCACAATGCCGATGCGGATGCCATCCACTTCCCGGATGGAGTAGGGGGAAAGCAGACGCCTCTGACCTCCTCTGGAGAGGGCCATGTCCTGCCGTTCCGCAGAGGTTGGCGTTGAGCGCTCATCCCCCGATACCTCAAAGAAGGTATTCGCGGACAGGATCGGCAACTGGAGCGACTGTTGGAGCAAGAACTCCCGACCATAATAGAATTCCTCGTCTCCTGCCACCATTGCCGTGTAACCCATCATCCGCATCGCTTCCAGGTATATCTCAGTGCTAGTTCGATCCCGTTCCTTACCCTCAGTGGATTCATCGTACATCCCGCCGGCGAAGGCTCCTCCGGCATCGAGTAACAGCAGGTCCGGATGCTCCTGGCGCTCCTGCTTTACAGCGGCAGCCCGTCGCATGATACCACCATAGGGCTCAATGGGACAGTCACATGGCTCCAATGCGGCGTGTGTTTCACCTGTAAAGAGCAGCTCCATTTCCACGGCATCCGCCGGTATGCTCCGGAGCAGCAGTAGAGCGCAAAAGAAAGATAGGCTTAAAATCCTTAATATCATTAGCAGAGTGCCTATTTCCAATGACGTCTATTATCGTATCCCTGTATCGATATCGAAGTCGAGGATGAGCGTCTCCCCCGATTTGATTTCCACTGTCTGAGGCTTGGCATTGCCTATCTCTAACCGATTCCCATCCAAGGGCAGCGCATTTCCCTGAGCATCGCTCACATCCACAATATAGGTGCCTGGTGTCAGCGAAAAAGCATACTTGCCATTTGCACTGAGGTTCTTCTCCGCAACCTTGCTTCCTGTGGATTGCCGATACACGATGACTTTCCTCGCCTCGTAAACCTGAGCAACCTGTTCAGATGGGAGACCACAGGGCTCCACCGGGCACAGTGGCCCAATGGTCACTGTGCCTTTGAGATCGCCAGGGTATGCTCCCAGGATCTGGTCGATCAGCCCATCTCCCTGAAGGCAACCACTGATCAAAAGTATGCTGGTGAACGTGATGCACATCAATTCCCGCTTGAAACACATGAACTTTCTCCTTCCTCAGCAAGCCATATCATTTCACGAGAACCATCTTGCGCGTCGCTGTAAAACTTCCCGCTGTCAATTGGTAGAAATACATGCCGCTCCCTGTGCGCTGTCCCATCTCATCCCTCCCATCCCAATGGATAGCATCTGATCGGTCAATGTAACGTCCTGCGGATTGACGCCCGATATCAAGCTGGCGTACCAATTGACCATTCGCGTTGTAAATCTTGAAGACGACGTACGCTTCCGATGCTAATTCATAAGGGAACCATGCATCCGGGTTGAACGGATTAGGATAACTCGGCCATAGTCGAAATTTGGTCGGGAGCGCGGCAGAGAACTCCTGGGGCTTAAACACCACCTCAATCTTCCTGGATCGGTTCCTTGCGCCTGTGACACTGACGTCCTCAAGAAAATAGGTGTAGGCTTCGCCATGCACGACGTCCCGATCGGTAAACTTGTAATCTCTGGAACCGCCCGAACTCCCGGATCCTTTCACATATCCGATTTTGACAGGCTCACTCTCCTCCTGTTCGCGATAGACGCTGAACCCCAGATTGCCGATCTCCATTCCCGTCTGCCAGCGCAGCACAACGCCTTCCTCGATGGCTTCAGCAGTAAAAATTGTCAACTCGACAGGCAGGGCGGTATCCGAAGAGTTTGCGATGGGGAAGTTGGTGCTTGACACGCCACCATGTGAGGTTGAGATGTAGCTGGTGTCGGCCAGCTTCAGCCCAACGATCCGGGTTGGATCGGCTGTGTTGGCGATATTCAGGGACAGGAGCAAATGTTTCATCGTTGCCGTCACGTCGAGGGACAGACCCGTCACTGTAGCGGTCCCTGAAGAGAAGGTGGCCGATCCGAGCATCGTGTCGCCTCCATCCACGGTTCCGTCTGCGTTGGCATCCTCATGCACATCGAGGGAGGCAATATCCGAATCCTGAGCAGTCGAGCTGTCTGTGAAGTCCACTTTGATTCCACTGATGGTGCCGGCCCCGGCATCTGCTATCACTCCCAACTGGAGCAAAGAGACGTTCGTTGCTCCCGGCGTTGTCGCTCCCCCGCCGTAGTCTCCGGTCTTCGATACCGTGATCTGGGGATTAAAACTGAAGCTCCCCCATCGGGTTGCCCACCGACCATCTTCGCCCCCTAAAGCGGTGCCACGTGTCATAGCATATTCGTTGAACACCCAAAACGTCTTATCGTCGGTCGGGTCGAGGCTAATGCCGCTGTAGTCTCCCCATCGATTCCGGCTCCCTCCGAACTTCCGAACGTAGTAGTCCTCACCGGCCGCCAACACTTCGGTTGCTTGAACGGTTCCTGCGGCATCTGTCGCAAGGCGGCCGGTATAGTATGCCCCTGCATAGATGTTCGGGCTGGATGCGGCAAAACCGATGCCGACATTGCCCGAACTGTCCACTGCGATGGATGGGAAGAACGTGTACGTACCGGACCCAATATCCTCACCACCGATGTTTCCCTGGTCGAGCAGGGACAAGGATCCCAGGTTGCTCGTGTCGATTTGAATCCAATGAGCGGTTGCTTCTCCGGCATCCGGACCGCTCAATGAAGCAGGTACAATCGTTGTGACCATCCACAGCGAATTGTTTCGCCAGACAGCATGAAGAGCCCGGCGGTCGTTGGTTTCAATGAGAGTACTGCTCCCCAACTGAGGGGCATCCGGCATACTCACAGCAGCCCTATCGATATTGCCGAGGGCTATCGTCTGCTCGTTGAAGGATGGGCTTGCCAGCGGATTGTCCACCCTGAAAACTCTGATGAACTCGTTGATCCCACTTGTCAAGCCCGAATACATCACGAGAAATGTGCCGACACCTGCAGGTGCTGCACCAAAGATGTGGGCAGGCTGTAGCGTAAAAGAGGTCGGGGATGCACCTGTTTCAGTATCCGGGTCGTGAACCGTAAACGTTGCCGCGCCTCCTGAATAGAATGGATTTTTGTTGATGATCCACAATCGCACACCACCGCTGGATCCTGTACCGAACGTAAACATGTTATTCGTCACGTAGATGACGTCTGCATCTACCGCTAATCCTGGATAATCTGCCCAGTGATCGGTGCCACCGATGTTGGTTTTTGAGTCAATTGCGAAAAAATACCAGCTCCCATTCGGATCGCTATCATCTGAAACAGCCAAGAGGATGCGAGAGGTGTTCGCAGGATCACCATTATTCACGTCCGTCATTTCCAGAGCGACCACCACAAAACGTCCTGCATGTTGATCATAGATGACCTTGGGGTCAAACAGGAATGTCAGAGGGGAGAGGGAGGTGAAGAAGCTCTTGAGACTTTGACTGTTTTGCTCCACTCCCTGCTTTGTGTGCCACTCAATCGTCACGTTGACCACGCTTACGAGATGGTTCGGCCCTGCGGCTCCGATGGGATCCGGTGGGATGAACATGTAACCCCCGGTATTTGTGATATTTGTGTCAAAGTCGGGGCCGGCAATGGTATCCCCCGGTGGTAAACCCATCGGTGCTGGACCAGAAATCCTCGGCTGCCAACGGAACGCTGATAAAGTCGGCGTAGGGACATCTGTGACAAAGAGTTGCGCGTGACTGTTGATGACCGAGAAAATCAGGAGAAACCCTCCGATGAGGAACAACCTGCTGCGGTATGCCATGATCTGGGTTCCCTTCGTTGATTGTTGGTATGCTAAACTGAACTGGCAGGGCTCCGGGGAGGAAGATCCCTCTAATATTACAACAGTTCGTTACAGGTATCAAGGAATGTTTCGCATGACTCCTATCCGTGCGGCAGGTTCCGGATCCTGTAAAGGGAAAGCAGATCTTGACGAACACTTGTCATTGCGATTATACTGACCACCGATGAGATTGGCAAAACGAATGCTGAACACTGGAAGGAAACGGATGACACGTCCATACATAAAACTCTGCATGGCAATGAGTCTGGATGGCAAAATCTCTACTGTTGATCAGAGCGGTGCGCACTTCTCGAGCGCGGCGGACAAACAGCGGTTATTGGACCTCCGTACGCAGACGGACGCCATTTTAGTGGGCGCCCGGACGATCCGGGTGGATGATGATCGGATGCGTGTGTGGACGGAGGAAGCCCGGCAAAAACGACTGAAACTTGGCCTCGAACCGCAGCCGATCTGTGCCATTGTGAGCGCGCGCGGGAGCGTCCCTGTCGATGCTGCCGTCTTTCAGGATCCGGATGTTCCCACCCTGGTTTTTACGACGGAACAGATGGGTGATGAAAAACGAGATGCGTTGGAAAAACATGCAACGATCCATTCCGTGGGTGTCACAGAGATTGATTTTCACGAGGTTCTGCGTATTCTGTCTGAACAGTATCGGGTGCGACATGTATTGGCCGAGGGTGGAGGTAGACTCAACTTCGCTCTTTTTCATGAGGATCTTGTTGACGAGATTTACCTGACCCTCTGCCCCTACATCCTGGGAGGAGAGGATGCGCCAACCGTTGCTGAAGGAGAAGGATTTCCTTTCTCCGATATTCGACGTTTCTGTTTGATCGATTTTGAACAGGTAGGACAGGAGCTGTTCCTACACTACGGAGTATGTGCCCCATGAGCCAGAAGCAGTTGCGTATGGAGAGATCGGATCTGACACATCTGCCAGAAATCGAAATCCCAGAAGGATATGCACTGCGTATCTATCAGGCGGATGATGAAGTTCATTGGGCTCGAATCATCAATGCAACCTTTGGTGGAAAGCGTACAGCACAGAGTGCCAGGCACGAACTCATGGAGCGTTCGCAATTCCGTCCTGAAGGTCTCTTCTTTGTGACGTATAGCGGGAAGCCCGTGGGAACAGCCTGTGCCTGGATCGAGCCAGGACAGACAGAGATCGGTTCCCTCCATATGGTAGGGGTCGAGGCTGAGCATCAAGGTCATCGTCTTGGTAGGCTGGTATCGCTTGCAGTGTTGCACTATTTGCGAAACCAATCGATCCAACGAGCCATGCTGGATACGGATGATTTCCGCCTTCCCGCCATCAAAACGTATATCAACTTAGGGTTCATCCCCCTGTATCGTGAACCCTCTCAGCCAGAGCGATGGCGAAGAGTCTATGCAGAACTTGGGCTTGAAATGCCCATCGTATAAGATCACCGGCCAGTACTTTCATGAAACTATTGAATAGGGAGACACGTTGATCAGGATGCATTCATTGGAGAAGCCGCATAGAATGTATCGCTCTCGTTAGACATGCGGTAGGAAACGGTGGTATAATGATACTCAGGTAACCACACGTTACCGATACTCTATGAACCCTTTTGGAGGATTTTCAATGAATGCCGAGATCATCTTCTGCATGGATTGAAACTACACACCACAAGCCGTCAGTATGACGGGCGATATTCTGAGCACGTTCCGCAAGCAAGTTTCTGTGAATCTCATTCCCGACGGGGGCGGAAAATTCGAGATAAGCCTCGACGGGGATCTGGTCTTCTCGAAGCTAAAAGAGAAACGCTTCCCAACAGAAGACGAAATCAAGAAGGCCATTCGAGAGCGAATCTAGTTTCTCCACTATGAGGAACAGATCCTGCCCTTTTGTCGAATAGGCAACCTGCTGTGCGGAAAGTGTTTTTCCGTGCAGCAGGAAGATGATGGTAGGATTTGCTAAACCGGCGTGTCGCACATATCCAGGATGGGCCCATGGTGACACGAGATCCGCTTCAAAAGCGTATTTCGATAACATATCGTCTCTTGCTGAATCACGCGAGCATTCGTTTTGGACATCCGCTCTTGAGAAGATCCGAAACGAAGCTGAACGAACCCACGGCTTTGAGCTGTGGCAGTTTGCTGCGCGAGTGGTTGATTCAGGATGGCCACCTTATCGAAGCCGGCATCCGGATAGCACGCACTTCCCACCCGATATTACTGTTCAGTGAACCCGGTTTACCATCTCGTCCATTTACACAGTGGATGCATGCTCTCCGCTCAAATCGTGCAGCGACTTTCATTGTTGTACGTGCCAGTTCTATAGTGGCTGCTAGACTTCAACGTCTCATGCAGGAGAACCAGTGGGATGACGCTATTCGATTGGACCACCATCTGTCCCATCAATGGATGGATGCCCAAAATGGGACGTTGTTCGTGGATGAACTGATGGATCTCTCCCCCTACTTTCGCCGTCGCATACTCGAACTGATCGATACCGGTGGCTGGATGGCTCTTGATGGGACACGATACGAGCTGAACACAAGAATTGCCGTGGCAACGAATGCGACTCCCAGGGATTGTGCCTATCGATTTCCTGAGATATATTATCGGATGATAGTCGGCTCACTGAGGCTCCATCCACTTCGTGAGATACCGTCAGCAATGCCGCAACTGATCCGTATTGCTCTGCAAGAGACCGCTCAAATGCTCGATATGCCAGAAAAGCGAATGGGCACTCATACGATGGATATTCTGAGCCGTTATTCCTGGCCAGGAAACCTGGCCGAGCTTAAACGAGTCCTCTTGTATGCTCTTTTGCATTGCGACCAGAACGTACTTCTCCCTACATCTCTCCCTGCCCATCTTAGACGATACTTTCAGATCTCTCGACCTTCCCGATTTGCAAGATATGTACGACGAAAAACTCATCATCGTACTCAGGGCCTCTCCGATTCTAGCTGGTCTTTCACCGGTAATAACATCTCTCGCTGATCCGGTTCCGGTGGTTCGGTGACAGGTTCGATCTCCCCATAATAAGTTCGTGCCCATTTCTTGAGTTCCCACAGATTGAGTATGTGTATTCGACGTCGGCTCACACGGATCAATTTGTCCTGTTGAAAGGCTTTCAACACGCGACGGATGGTATCACGGGATGCCCCGATGAGGATCGAGTAATCCCGCTCTGTGAGACGGATATCCAGGCCCGTTGAGTTTCCTTTCCAGCTACCGTGGCTTTCCGCCAGACTCAACAGAAACCATGCCAGACGAGAAGTGACGCTACGAAACATCAAATCGGTCAGATGTGTCTGGATCTTCCCCCGTCGCCACTCTTTCCATCGAGTTACCTGGCGAACCAATTGTGGATGCTTCTTCAGTATCCAATCCCAGCTTTCACGACGGATGACGTAGACCGTCGTTTCATCCATTGAATCAGCCACAGTGTCGGGGATCTGCTGCTGAAACCCCATCTCTCCAAAGATATCCCCCGGTTCGAGAACAGCGATGACATCTTCTTGTGCGTTTTCTTGTGCATTGGGTTGTCTGCGAACGAGTCGAACACGGCCATTCGTGATGAGGTAGACGAGTTGAGCTTCCTCTTTTGGAAGAGGGATCTGTTTATGATGTTGGTAGGTCTCAAGATGAGCCACTCGCGCCACAGCTTCCAAAGCGTCTGCGTCGAGTTGTTTGAAGATACGAATGCCCTTCAGATACCAAAACACCTGTATGATCATGACCGCCTTCCTGTGAACCCATACCTGAAAATCGTGTAGAGGATCTTGTATCCAGCACGTAACGTGCCGCTCAAGGTTCCTGTGATCTTGGAGACACCAATCCGCTTGCGGTAACTTACAGGGACTTCGCAACTCCGCAGATGATGTTGTGCTGCCTTTATCTGCATCTCGACCGTCCAACCGAAATTGGTATCTTGCATGCGTAGCTGGCAGAGCTTATCGTAACGGATCGCCCGAAACGGTCCCAGATCCGTATAGTGCACTCCGTAAAGCAGTCGCAGCAGCCAGGCAGCCAGCGCATTACCAAAGCGTGCTTGTGGGAGGAGTGCCCCCGCTTCATGTTTCCCCAGTGTTCGGGAACCGATCACGATATCTGCCCTGTCTTGAATGATCGGGTCGACGATACGTCCCATCTCCTCGGGATGATCACTGTAATCGCCATCTAAGAAGACGACGATATCCGGCTGATCGACGGCGGCGATCCCGGCCAGACAGGCAGAACCATATCCTCGACGTGGCTCATGGATAACCCGGGCACCAGCTTTCTGAGCACGTTCGGCAGTGCTATCTGTGCTACCGTTATCCACGACGATCACTTCATTCACGAGATTCCCGGGAATGGCTCGAATGACCTGTTGTATCGAGGCTTCCTCGTTGTAGGCGGGAATAATCACGGATATCTTTGCGGATGCTTTCATTGCTGCAATTATACATCAGACATGCCTCGTGGCGCAAGATCAGGTTTGGCTTGTAAAACCTTGACTATCTGCAGAGCTGGGATGGACTCGATCAAGTACAAAACCATTGCGCCGAATAGTGTGGAGTGGTAGAATGGTAATATCCGGGAGAGACGGCGCAAGGAATCCTATAGATCATTGAGATCTGGATACAAAATGGCTAACCAGAACACCTTCAGGAGACGATGATGATCCGTGTTTGTTTTTTTGCTGATGAAGTGTCGAAGGATTTTGAGGAAGCGGTGAAACTTGGCGTGGAAGCGGGTGCTGATGCCGTGGAAATCCGTGGCGGCCTCTGGGGCAAGAGTGTCACAACCGTTGACGATGATGGCGTCAAGCGGATGCAGGATGTGTTGGCGAAATATGGTGCCGATGTCACCTGTATTGGTTCTCCTGTCGGAAAATGCCATCATGATCACCAGGAAGAGTACGAAACGCATCTGCGCTATTTTGATCGGATGGTGGAGTTGGCCCATGCGTTCAATACCCGCGTGATCCGAGGGTTCGCCTTCTGGAATCCAAAACGGCGGGAAGGTGAGCGGGTGAATATCGAGGACTACCTTGATATGATCGCCGAGAAACTGGCTCCCATCGTCAAGGTCGCGGAGCAAGAAGATGTGACACTTTCCTTTGAGACAGAGGGTTCGACACTCATCGGCACCTGTCAGGAAGCACGTGCTGTTATTACTGCATTGGGTGACAGTCCTGCCCTGAGTGTATGCTGGGATGTGCTCAATAGCTTGCATTGTGGCGAAAATCCCTATCCCGAAGGGTATTCTTATATCAAGGGGCTTGTGACTCATGTCCACGTCAAACCGAACCGTGAGAAGCATATGAACCCACTCGGTGGAACCCAACGAACCTATCAGGATATCTTCGAGGCTTTGCGCGCGGATGGGTTCAACGCCTCGGCAAGTATTGAACATTGGGGAAGTCCAGAGCTGATGTTGCAAGGGATACGCGAACTGAAGGAAGCCCTATCGGGGTGACCATGAAAATATATAGGAAACATGCTGCGTGAGGAGATATTCACATGGACAAGCAAGAACAGATGCGTCGAATCGAAGATTGTGGTGTGGTGGCCATTATCCGAGCCAGTAGCTCGGCGGAACTCATCGATGTGGCGGCAGCGATCAGAGCGGGGGGTGTCGATATCATCGAAGTCACCATGACAACCCCTGATGCCTTGAGCGTCATCCGGGAGGTTTCTCAACGCTACGGTGACGGTGTGCTTGTTGGAGTGGGTTCCGTGCTCGATGCTGAGACAGCACGCGCTGCCATGCTCGCTGGTGCGGAATTTGTCGTTTCGCCGGTGACCCGTATCGATGTGATCGACATCTGCAATCGCTATGGCAAGGTCGTGATGCCAGGGGCCTTCACGCCAACGGAGATTCTGGGAGCCTGGGAGGCAGGTGCGGACTACGTGAAAGTTTTTCCGTCAGGAGCAGTAGGCCCACGTTATCTCAAGGATATACTGGCTCCACTCCCCCAGATCAAACTGATCCCAACCGGTGGCGTCAATGTCGATACGGCCGGGGATTTCATCGCAGCGGGGGCCGTTGCGCTTGGGGTTGGTGGTGCCCTTGTCAATAAGGCCGTCATCGAATCAGGACAGTTCGATGTCCTGACGGAGGCGGCACGACAACTGATTGAAGCTGTAAAGAGAGCGCGTGCCTAGGTGTCGTACTGCAAGTGTTGTGGAGTATCCTTCCCGGAAGGTGGGTGGTCGGAAAGCCGGCTTTCTCGCCTTCCGGTCTTCCGGTTTAAGGAGGTGGCATGGTGAGTCAACCTGACTGGGCAAAGAATCTCCAAGATCTGCAATCAGAGATGCAACGCTGGATCAAACAGAGCATCCGACAACAGAAGAAGATCCCGTGGCAGGGAATCCATGACGAAGGTGCTTTCATCAGTTCCTGGTATGGGTATTACTGGGCAACGGGAGATCCTGAAATTGTCGAGTTCTTTCGCTGGATGCGTGATGGCTACCTGGATTGGGCCAGGAAACATCTCTACCACGGCCATTATGGAGAAGGGGAAGTCCATCACGGCACCGAGAATCATATCTTGTTTGTAGCTCGCCTTTGGCCGCTTGAAAAGGATCCAGCCGTCATCGAGGCGCTGGAGGATGTCGCACACCATCTCGGCAATTGGGTCGAGGGGGTCCCCGATTGGTATGATTGGGAAAAACGCCTTTTTCGCAGTTGGTATCTTGGTACTGAGGTCGTACGGGCGATGCCCCCTTATGATTTCAATGTGCCGGATCACTTTCGTCTGGTTCAGATCGCTCTGAGTGCCTACCTGGCAACGGGAACCACTCGATATTTGGAGATCTCACAAGATTACACAGATGCCTGGTGCGAAGCGATTCTGCGTTACGCCGGACATGTTCCGGCGGTTCTTTGGCCGATAGAGGACGACGAAGAGATTGAACGGATCTATGGGGATGCAAATGCGAATGCCAGCCATCTATTGCAGGTCGAAAGAGGGGCACAGGATGCTCGGATCGAGTTGCACGCATCGGCTGGAACGGTTGACGTGTTACTCGATTTGCACAAACTGACCGGTGGCGAGAACTACATTCGGGCGGCAGAGCGAATCCTGGATGAGATGATCCCTGCATTCGCCGATCCCCTTGCAGAAACACCGGCAGCCTTGTTCGCCAAATATCGCATGATCACCGAAGATACGCGGTATGACCAGAGACTTGTCGCTCGGATGCGATATCTTGAACCACCGTCAGATGCGGTATCCACGATTCTCATGCTCGACTCTCAGAAGAAGGCGCATCCTCTGGGCATTGGACGACGATTCGATGAAGTTCAATGGGCATATCGCTTGCAGAGTAGGCAGATCCGTGAATATACAGAGCCTTCTCCTTCTGCATTGATGCTCGGTTATCAGATCACGGGGGAAGGTGCCTGGCTCAACCGAGCGTTGAAAACGGCCCGGGAACGACTGTATCTGGCGAGGCGTGCATTGATCGACGGGCGAGAGCATGGGGATGCGGGGAGCACGATCTCGGCCATCGCTTCGGGGCATGGACGTGCGGCGAGTGCCGGATGCGTGGTTGGTACGTTCCATCCAGCGGTCCTCGGCTCATATCGTTATGCGAATGCGGATCAACCGCGTGTCAAATATCAGCATGGAGGCA
>JAJRTO010000417.1 GCA_024278235.1 Candidatus Poribacteria bacterium | reverse complement strand
GTCATTTCGGCAAGAATCCCGGGATGTGCCCGGACTGTTCCAGTGAATCGGCGTGCGACGGTGTGCGAAAAGCTCTGCCGTTTGTCCGGGTTCAGATTCCTGAATTCATGGAGAATTCGCCATAGAGAACGCTTGAAACGATCTCCCCGGATCAGCCTTACTTGGTGGGAACCGAACTCCGCGTAGATTCCGAAGCTGCGTCGAGAAAAACAGGCGAGGATGCGGCCCAGTCGATCTTCATCTTCTGGAAGCAGGTTCCGTGCGATCTTGATGGATTTTCCTTCTCGCAGTGTCAGGAGCTGCGGCAATAGCGTCTCGCACAGGGTTTCGTATTCCGGAAGAGTCTTAACGACGATCTGTTCCCACGCCTCTCCTGCCCAACGTTTGAGTTTCCCATCGACATCTTCCCGATACAGGATTTCATCCATCGCAGCCAGTAGATACCGGTCCAACCTATCGATCTTTTTCTTATTCAGCGATTCTTCTCTCAGGTTACACAGTTGTGCCGCTTCCTCCAATGCCACTCGCCGCACCAGCAGATCGTGGCCGTTGCGGATCGCCCAGGCGAGCACCGCGACGGCTTGCGACAGCAGGTCATCCTGTGAAGATTCCAAAGCTGCCCGTCCGATATTCGCCCATTCGACGACAGCCTGTGCCTGCACCTGGGGACATGCTTCATCGAATGCACCTTTGATGAACTCGCACAGGAGGGTCCTCGCTTCTTGGGTTGGAAACAGAGCTAACGTCCTCATCAACTGAACACGGACATAATCGCTGCTGTCTTTTCGGTCTGCGAGTTGTCTCAGGATGGCAAACCCTTCTTCATTGAGAAAATACTCGCCGATGAGTTCGAGGATTGCCTTTCTTACAAAGAGGTTATCAGCCATGTTATCTTCGATCTCAAGCAATCGATTCCTGAAAGCTTTGAGGGCATCATCCCTGTTTATCAGTGGAAGCAGTTGGAGTGCCCCAACTTGTATCCAGGTATTCTCTCCGACATCCAGGCAATATTGGGCGATAAATTGACCCGCCTGAAAATCAAGTATCTCGAACTTGTTCTCTTCAGGGATAGCCTGGATGATCCGGCTGAGAGCCTTGAATGTCGCAACCTTGTTCTGCCAGCGTTGCGTGGATCGCATACGCTCAAACAGGAAATCCTGCACCTCCAGGCTATCAAGGATCTGTTTTTTTGCCGTGACGGTCTTCGAAGTGTAATCCTGGAGGATCCCGGCTGTGATTTCTCCAACCATCTCCGTTGCTAATTCCTGCAACATCTCCTCATGCAGGATACGTTTCCTATGTCTTTCAGCGATGGCATCCAATCCCATGAAACGTCCGAATGCTTTTTCATCCCCGTGTCGTTTCTTTGTATCGGGAGTCATCAGACTCAGGAAGTCGAGCATGAGGCTTTGTCGTTCCGTATCAGTCGTTGCGAATATCAATCGATCTGACAGCACCTGAAAGTGTCCTGCGAGTTGCTTTTTGCGCTCTGTACTTTGCTCGATGACACGCATCGACTGACGGATCACGGACAGTTTTTCGATGTCCTCAGGCGACATGAAGGGCAGATCAAATAGAAATTCCGGCTGCTGTGACAGTTGATCCAGAAGGCGGTCAATCATATTCTGTTGCAGAAGCCGCTTTCGATCCTCAAGCGTATTTTCGATGATTTCACGCAGATAATCGATTCTCATTGCCCTGCACCCAGGTAGGATTTCTCAGCTTCAAAATCGACCTCGCTGGAATGAAAGTCACGGAATAATCTGTCCGAGCTGATGGACATGCCTAAACCGGCGTACAGGAATGCTTCTTTGCTTTCGAACGAATATCTCCCGACAAACTGTAGCTGCATCCTTCTACGGTGATTCCACCACCAGGCATACCCGAGATGTGTGTATAGCCGGTTCTCCCATCGACTGAAGAGCCGATTCTCATCAGCCAGCCATCGTCGCGCTTCATAATAGATGCGTGACTCAAACCCACCCCAGAGTTTCTTCAAGCCAAACCTACCATAATAGTAGTCCGGACGCGCCGGGTTGAAGTCTGTGTTCGTTCGCATTCTTACCTTGCCATAGAGGATGAGATCCAGGAATGGTGTGTACCAGAGCGTGTTCTGGAAGAACAGTTGTCTGTAGTGGTTTCTCTTGTAAACGGAGAAGATATCCTCCGATACCGCATTTTCATGGCCCGTTTCTGGTGCATCCAGTGAGAGATATTTGTAATCGTATCCCAGGCCAAGAATGTTCGTGAGATCCGGGGTAAGGTGCACATATTTCTTGATCTCAGTGCGCAGTTGCGCCAATGCTCCCATCTTCCCACGGACCATCTGCAAGCCCAATCCTGCCTGTGTGCGTCCGTCCATCTGAAACGGCAGACGGTAATAGAGCACCTCTTCAGCGCGATAGGTGGGGGTTTGCGCCTCCGCCCACTGAAGTGCCAACGTTCCCCTATGAAGGGATCGGGTTGGCTCCCAACGGTATCGATGTCTTGCTGAGAATTTCGTATAGGCGGAAGTCGTTTCATCATCCGCTTCCACACCCAGATCTTCACCATAGCCCAGATTCATCTCAACGGTCCCATATTTCTGAAGATAGGGAACCGATGGGTACGATGGTTTTTCCTCCCAGGGAACAAGCAGGGGATCTGAGGATCTTCTCACTATATCGGATACTTGAAGCGGAAACGGTTTAGAAGCGCTCAGGATTGGCAACTCGCTGTCCTCTACCGTTTTAGAAACACGCGCGTAGAGGCGAACGGCCATTTTTGCCTCTTTCCGTCCATATTGCCATAGCGGCATGATGGAGACCTCATACAGG
>JAJRTO010000416.1 GCA_024278235.1 Candidatus Poribacteria bacterium | reverse complement strand
CCACGATTTGAGGGGAGGTGTTTGATAACTCCAGCCAGTAAGTTCCCGCCGGGACTCCAAAGACGCCCGATGTACGGTTCGAGGAAATCCCATCAACGGTCTGATCCAGCAGGACGTTCTGATCCGCCAGGACATCCCGATACAGGCGAACCCGGACAGTTCCCTGTGACTGGCGATAGATCCACTGCACCACGCCGTCGATACGAACCTCGAAACGGTACAGATCCGTATCTTGCAGCAGTTGTCCAATCATGGTGCGACCAGGTATCACCATGTTTGCTGACGAAGGATCCTCATTGGGTTCCGCCTCAGCCACATTCACAATCGAAACGGTGAACGGATAGGCCAGCCACTCATTATCTCCATCTGAGCGGATTGAAAACAGATGGGAGCCATTGGGAAGTCCATCGAAACGTACCTGTGTCTCTTGAGTGGATTGGACAGGTCGATCATCCAGTCGGTAAGAATAAGTTTCCAGGATACCAGGGGCAGACGATTCTTGAGTGTCCGTTGACAATCGATTCCAGACAAACTCGATATCAGCATGCCGGACCAGCCCGGGAGGTGCGGCCAGAAGACGTACTTGAGTTTCCGATGGTGGTCGGCTGTTATCAACGGCCTGGGCGGGCCCCACATGAGATCCATCCGTAAGGATCGATTCATTGCCGGAGGCATCGACTGCACTCACAGCGAAGTAATAATCGATGTTGTTGAGAGGAACCGCCACATCGATAGAAATGATACCGCGTGATGGTATTTCTAAAATGCGGAGATCGCTGGTCACCTGTTCCACGGGTTGGGTGTCTCGGTACACACGATAGGTGGCAAAGTCAACCGCCGCGCTCGGTCGGGGCCACGTAAGCGTGATCGAGCCACCACGGTCATTGGGAGTATCAAACGCAGCCAATCCTGTCACAGGTTCAGGAGTGACGTTATCCAGAGCCTGAACAGGCCCAGCGACAGAAGCCGAAGTAAGCACCGAACGGTTGCCGGCGGTATCCACGGCGACGACGGCAAAGAAATAATCGATGCCATTCTCATCGACCAACACGGACAGTCGATGGTCGGTCGACGAGAGTCGGTCGTCGATGGCCGGGACGCTGTCGAGTTCCAACGATCCGATGATGGCAATCGGCTCACGCGAACGATACACCTCGTAGGAGGCTAAATCCGCTGCGGCCACACCATCCCACGTCAGTATCAGTTGGAAACCCTCATCATCCGGTTTGTCCTCGACATGGACCCCTTCAACGGAAGGGGGCAACTCACCGTCCAGGCTGACTCGCAAAGATGCGGCCTGGCTCATCAAACTCCCGTTAGGCTTACGCAGACGGCCGGTCACGACAGCATCGGTGATCACATCACCAGGTTGTACTGTTGTCTGCCCGGCATAGAGCCCGTCACGCGCCGCTCCGTCGTCATGTTGCCCATCGTCAAACATGGGAATACCCGCGCGTGCCGTGCCCACATCGAAGCTGGCACTTGCGCCCGGTATCGCCTGCATGGTCACGTGCAGGGTCTCGCCTAACCCCAGTGGTCGCTCTGCATCATGACGGACCGACTGGATCGGAGAGGTGATCGTGTCTATGGTCAACAACGGCAATACAGTCAATCGTACTCGCCGTCCCGTAGCGTCACTCAGATCCGCTATCAGAGGCACTCGGTCCGCCTGGATGCCATCTGCAACAGCGACCGTCGCGGCATATATTCCATCCCCTGAGATCCCGTCATGATGCATCCCATCGTCATAAAGTGAGATACCTGTCTGAAAATCACCAATGTTCACCGTGATCGCTGCGTCTGGCAACCATTGGATGGCGACATCCAGCGAGTCGCCAGCCGTCAATGGACTCGTCGCACTGTGGGAGGCGGAAGCGATAAGAACGCCGTGCAACCGGTAGGCGGCACCGGTATCTTGCTGCGACTCTACAGGTTCCACTGCCAGGTAGTACACACCTGGACCCACTTCGCCGTTGATAGAAATTTCATGCCCGCTACTTGGAGGCGATTCCGTCGTCGCTATCGCATTCAGATTGGTGTCATAGAGAGCCAACACGCCGGGAGGAGCAGTTGGATCTGTCTTCAGGCTCACAGCGAGCACACCACGCTGTTCCAGCGTGATCTGATACCAGTCGATATCCGTATTGCGCCAATGGGTCCCCTGGATGGGCGAGTCCAGGTCGAACGGTGTCGCTGCACTCGCTGAGTTGTTGGGCTCCAATTCCCACCTATCCACCAGAGGTTCTGTCCTGATCCATAGGTGGTAAGGGACATCAGTGGAATCGCTCTCGACTTTCAACCAAATGTTGCCGGATGCCATGCGTACCGTTGACTCCAAAACCCCGGGAGTGTCTTGATGAAACAACGCTTCCGTGATGCCCTGCCGATCCTCGTACGCATAAAGGCCAACACGGGTGCTGCTTTCGGCTCCGGGTTGCATAACTGTGAGATGGATACGCTGGTCTGTGTCGGGGGGAATGCTCAGGAGTATCCAATCGGTATCGCCCGCTTCTTTGGCCGACCCAACGAGTTCGATGCTGCCGTCCGTCAAGGAAACGGCAGATTCCACATCTTCAGGGACATCATTCGGCTCCCATTCGATACGAAGTTCTGGAGACGAATTGCTAAGTGCCGAGTAAAGTTGATAGGCGTCTGAGCCTTCGACCGTGAGTTGGTAGTCGCCTGGTTGAACGCCGGTGATCAGCGTATGGTTCTGCCGGGATGTGGCGACCAGCTCGGTTCCACGCCACAGGTTCAACGTGACGTTACCTCGCACAAGCTGCGTCAGCACACCGGCCCGTTCTATCTCCAGTCGGTAGTGATCCGCACCACCATCGATCTGCCCTGTAAGTGTGACATCCAGAGGCAGGAGGGGGGCGTTTGCTGGCTCATCGTCTGGTATCAGTGGCGGCAGAAGGAACGATGCAATCGTAAATCGACGGACACCTGTATTGAGACGTTCTCCTTTGCTGCCGAACCCGCTGACCTGTAGCACATGCGACCCTGGAGTAAGATCCTGCAACACAAGCTGGTTTGACGTGGTCTGCTGCTCCACGCCGGAGTCCAATTGATAGCGAAATGCAGTGATCGGTGTGCCATCCTTGAATCGTGACCAGTGGAAGACGACGCTATTATCCCGAAGAAGGCCCGATGGCGCGACAAGGAATGGCAGGTCTCCCGATTCCAAAGCTCCCTTGTTATCAACCGACTGTACCGGTCCCACGACGGATCCCGGCGACAGGGAGGACTCATTCCCTGAGCGGTCCACAGCGGTGACAGCAAAATAGTAATCCACTCCATTCGCAAGTCCCTTGACATCATGCACCGTGAGATAGAGGTTGCTTTCACGCGCCATGACGATAGATGCAGAGAGATCGTCGTTGATCGGTTGCAGTGATAGATAGATAGTGTAATAGGCAAAATCTTCGCTGGCACTAATAGGACGCCACTGCAAACTGACGCTGTTGCCCATATCATCCGGGGTGTCCATCGCCTGCAAACCTTCTATCGAAGTCGGCAGCAGGTCGTCCTGTGCACGCAACGGGCCAACGCTGGACGTACTCCCCAGCAAGGATTCATTGCCAATCGTATCCACAGCAGTAACGGCCACGAAGTAGTCGGTATCGTTTTCATCGACGATAAGTTCAGTGGTTGTGACGGTCAACCCTGCAAACACCGGTCGCATACCAGCAACCGAGATGATCGGCGTACGGGAAAGGTAAACATTGTAGGAAGCAAGATCGGGGACAGTAACAGCTTCCCAATCGATCAACAGAACTGAGCCCTGGTCCTGGGGTCTGTCGCGGCCAGCGGCGTTCTGCACGGGATCGGGTCGTGCACCGTCCACTGTGATGCGACGTGGATGGAGCAACTGAGATTGCTGACCTTGTGGGTTTGTCGCTGTTACACGCAGTTGCGCTTCCTGGGCGAGATCTCCATCTTGGACCGTGTAGATGACACCATAGATCCCATCGTCTCGACTGCTATCGTCGTGCATCCCATCATCGTACAAGGACAAACTTTGAGGAACCGTGGAGGCAATTGTGGACTCCAGATCGAAGCTAACCGAGAGGCCTGGTGTCGCTGTCAGCGTGATGCGGAAGCTCTCGCCCAAACGTAGTGGTCGTTCCGCCGTATGTTCGAGTCGCGTCAGCGCGGGCCCTTCTGAAGCAAGGTTCACAAGGAGATCCGCGATCAGAGAACTGACATTGGATGCGGCATCGACGAGGCGACCTATGAGTCGAGCGCCGACAACTTGATCACCGGCCTGCACACGATAGGTCCCTGTGTATGTTCCATTTTCCTGCTCGAGCAGCGGCAGGTCCGCTTTGAATCCTTCAATATCGAAGAAGCCGCTCAGGCCAGGTTCACCGACAAGCGTGACATGGAGATCTTGCCCCGGTAGTAGGATGCCACCACTATCATGAACGACGGAATCTATCCTGGGAAATACCGTATCGACCTCAATCGTTGGCGTTAGCGAAAACTGAATCGCACGCCCGGTGGCATCTTTGAGTTCGAGTCGAATCACTGCGTCGAGCACATCATCGCCCGTCCGGGGCAGATAGGTTGCTGCATACACTCCATCGCGTGCGGCCCCATCCTGATGCTGTCCATCGTCGTAGAGGGGGAGATCGGTCAGACGTAACCTCGCCCTGGGATCGACGAAATCCCCATCCACACTATACTGCACGGAACCACCCGGAACCCAACCGACTCGGATGTGCACCGGTTCTTCTTGCCTAACGGGCTGGAGCGCATCATGCGAGGCTTCTGCCAGGAAATAAACGATCAGCCGATAATCCGCTTGAATACTTTCATTTTGGGGTGCAAGCTGTAAGTAATATGTTCCACCCTTCACGGGTGCTACGAGTGATTGGGCTTGGTCGTTGGTGCTGTCGAGTGTCAGCGATCCAAGTTCCGCGAGATTTGGCGAATGAAGGATAACCTGAGTAGCTCCTGTCCCCAGAGGACGTGAACACCAAACGGCAAGATGACCCTCAGTGGGAGCATCCACGCGGAACCAGTCGATGTCCGCATCACCGTCCCAGTTTGTGCCCGATACCTCCTGGTCTCGTGGTATCACCGTGGCTGCTGTGGGGTTTATCGCAGGAGAGACATTATTCGGTTCGATTTCCTGGAACTGCTCTGGGGAAATGGGTTCAAGCTGGAATGAAATCAGATATTCCGCGCCGCTGTTTTCTTCAGCGTGATCGATGTGAAAGAAATAGTCACCGAGCACAACGGCTGTCTCGAAATCCGCCTGCTGCTCCGTGGATATATCAATGGCTGAATACCCCACTTGACGCTCTGCGACGATGGGCAGGGATCGGTAGATCTTCAGTTGAGTCTTGCCGGTAGCTTCGGGACGATTCAGCCGCAATCGCAGCCGTTGGGGGGTTGGAGATGTGATATGGAGCTTGAACCAGTCTTGGTCATCGGCAGATTGCGCTCGTCCGATGACAAATGCAGCATCGGATACCGGGTCGAGTACTTGTGCCGATTCAGCATTGTCATTCGATTCCACATCCCACTGAGTGCCCGGGAGCATGGGTGATTCGGACAGTGTGAGGCGATAGGTTTCACCGCCAGGTACTGATATGCCCGTGGGTACGATCTGGATGAGATAATCTCCCTCACTCACGCCCAGAGAAAGGGTTCCCCGTTGTTCTGAATTTTCATCCACAATCAAAGCGCCAATAGGCTGGTCGATGAAAGGATGGCGATACAGGTTGATTGTGGTGATACTGCGGGAAGGTTGCAAGCTGCCTTCGATGATCAGGGGCCGCTGGAAACTCACAGTAAGTTGGCGTTCTTGCACAGAGAACTTGAACCAGTCCTGATCTGTATTGTCGAAACTCCGACCCAGAATTTTGATATCCGGGATCGTTGAGGTGGCTTCATCCAGGGTATTATTGATCTCCAATTCATCCTGGATCGTCAGCGAGATCGCAAAGATCTGCGTTGCAGGCTGGGGATCCTCCACCAGAGAATCGTCAATCGTCCAGACT
>JAJRTO010000415.1 GCA_024278235.1 Candidatus Poribacteria bacterium | reverse complement strand
TTCTGCCGCGCCGAAGATCTCTGAGAGGTCAACCGTGCTGACACTGATACCATATGCCTGCAACAACTTCTCACTAAAACGGACCGTATTAAAAGCGTTTGGCCGAGCACCAACCGCTCCTAGCCGCGCATTTTTCAGGCCGTTCACAACCCGACAGATACCCGTGAATTTACGCAGATCTGCCTTGAAGTCCTCGGAGGCAGGATGGACTGTATGGAGTTCCGTCAGGGAAAATGGATAACCATGCTGCCGCAGATTGTTACACACGGAGATCTTGCCGCAGAACGCATCTCGACGTCGTTCGATATTGAATTCCTGCAAACCGTCCGGGTATGCCTGCACCAGAATCGGCACCTGCAGCACGGACAATTTGATAGCATCTACAATGCCTTTTTCGTCACCAAAGTTGGGGAGAACCACCAGAATGCCATCGAGCCTATCCCCATTTGCCTTGAACAGATCAGCACATCTCTTGGCATGTTCCCACGTTTCGACTGCTCCCAATTCCGTTGCATCCTCATCCAGCACGACCATCTCGATTCCCAACGCCTCGAAGAGGGCCACGATACCCTGTCTTGCTTCCGCCACCAACCTATCGGGGAAGAAATTGCGATTGCTGATAATGACACCCAATGTCATCGCTTGATGTTTCATAACTGTTCTGTTCCTTTCAGAACCTGGATATGCAGGGCACAAATCGGATTTATGAACCAATAAAGACCGGAAACGCTCTGTCCGCTTTCCCCGAAGCTCCCAGCAGATCCAATACGCGCTTCGTATCCTCGTCGAAGAAATCGATCCCCCGCGCAATCAGGGTATGATAGATAAGATGCTCTCCCTGCTCCGCTGCGATCCGGCGGATCTCCCGGCCGGCCCCCCGAGCCATTGCGGTGTAGTAGTTGATTTTGCTGATCCCACTTGCGACGATCCCCGGATAGTCTTCGTCCGAAAGCCCCGAGCCACCGTGCATCACCAGCGGCACATCCACAAGCGAGAAGATCTCCTGTATCCGGCCGAGGTCGAGGGAGGGTTCTCCCTTGTAGACACCATGCACATTGCCGAAGGAAATCGCCAGCATATCCACTTCGGTGCGCTTGACAAAATCCACCGCCAGATCCGGATCGGTAAAAACGCTCTCTATACTATCCGTTTCTTTATATTCCAGCACGGTCCCACCGATGCTCCCCAACTCGGCTTCCAGAGACACGCCGACAGCCCGCGTGATCTTCCTCAACTCCTGCGTGATCCGCACATTTTCCTCATAGGGTAAAATGGAACCGTCAAACATCACCGACGAGGAACCATAGTAGATGGCCTGCACGATAGAGTCGAACTCGGTGCCGTGATCAAGTATTGTGGCAACCGGCACATTGGCAAACCTCGCAGCGTTGACAAGCAACGGCATCCCCAGAGCTATCGGCACCGTTGGTGTGATCGCCTCGTTGAAGCAAAGGATCAGGGGGGCATATCTCTCCTCAGCCGCCCGAATCGTGCCCACTACCATCTCTATGCTCCCTCCGAGCAAACAGGGAACTCCATATCCGCGTTTACGAGCGTCTGTAAGGATCTCCTTTAGAGTCACTAAAGGCATCGTATTCACCTTTCTAAGGGGTTCCGGGTTCTACGCCAGCTTTTCTCTGACCTGCGCCAGATCCCTGAAATCATCCTTCACGTGCTGGTAGAGGTTCTTGTAGATCGCGAATAGTTCCATATACGGCTCGTGGTTCTCCGCAATCGGTTCCATCGGTTCGATATATTCCGCCTTTTCGCGTGCAACGCCATAGTCGGGAAACACTCCGGTGACAACCCCCGCGTGGATGGCATTTCCGTAAGGCGCGCCGGCGCGCTCCTTGACGAGCACTGTGGGCACGTTGAACACATCGGTCATGATACGCCGCCATAATTTGCTCTTTGCTCCCCCTTCATTGAGCACGATGGGATAGTTGATCTTCCAGTCCGCATCGCGGATGATCTCGAAGTTATGATAGAGCGCGTAGGCGACACCTTCCATCATCGCTCGCACCAGATGTGCCTTCGTGTGGGAGAGCGAAAGGCCGAAGATCACACACCGCGCGTTCACATCCCAGATCGGGCTGCGCTCACCCATCAGGTACGGCAGGATCACCAACCCCCCACAGCCGAGTGGGATCTTCTCCGCCTCCATATTGAGCAAGTCATAGGCATCCAGGTCATCGAGCATCTTCTCCATCTCCACCTCAATCGGCGAGAAGTTATCGCGCAGGTAGCGGATGCTCTGCCCACCGGTGGTTGTCGTTGGGACGGTGATGTACGTGTCACCCGAATGGATCGTGTAGGGAAAAACGATCATGCTGTTCAGAAAGTCCGTACGCTTGTGGATGATCCCAAAGTTACCGCAGGTCCCCAGATTCATCTGGATGTCGCCCTCTTCGACAGCCCCTGCGCCGAGGTAGCCCGCATTGCAATCTGCTCCACCTGCAATCACCGGGGTTCCTGGTGCGAGTTTCGTATATGCAGCAGCTTCCTCCGTCACTTCACCGATGATCGCCTCACAGGAAAAAACGTCGGGCAACAGTGCCGGATCGATGTCGATTTCTTCCAGTATTTGCCCATCGAACTTCCTGGCGAGGATGTCGAACGCAACCCCATAGAACACTGCTGTGGAGTAGTTCGCGGTGGCCTTGCCCGTGAGCTTGAGACGGATGTACCCATCGATGGTGAGTGCCTTGTGGATCCGCCGATACGATTCGGGACGGTTGTTGCGCTCCCACATGAGATTTACGATACTCGGATGATCCTCCAACCGGTTGCCTGTGACCTCAAAGATCCGCCGTTCGCCGATATGCTCTTTCAACCAGGCGACTTCCCTGGTCGCCCGGCGATCCAACAGGTTGTAGGCACGATGGATCGGTTGATGTGCTTTGTCCACCATCACCATGCAGGGCAACGCGGAGGAGGTCCCGATGCCTCGTATGAGCCTGGGATCGATCCCCGCCTTCTGGAGACATTCCTGGATCATCTCGCCGGTGTATTGCCAATAGGAATGCGGATCATGCTCTGACCAGCCCTGCCGAGGCATCAGAATCGGATACTCCCTGAACGCATAAGCAAGGATGTTCAGTTCATCATCGATCAGGCATACCTTCGCACCTCCCGTGCCAAAATCGATGCCAAGTAGATAATCAGCCATAGCATACCTCTCCTCCAAATGACGAGATGACACCGGTCAATGACGGCAATCCCCCTTGCCCACGCGCTCGCCTGTTTTCAGAGACGCATGAACGCGTTCGAGGACGATCTCCGCCAACTTGGGATGGAACCCTAACGCATCCCCCAGAACGAACTCAATGTGGGGATAGCGCTGCCCCACCTCAGCACATTTCGCGGGGAGATTGCGACGAACATGCAACCCCTGATGCAGAAAGTAGGGAATCATGACCACACGTTCTGCCCCTTCCGCAACACATGTCGCCACAGCATCCTCAACAGAGGGAGAACTCAGCTCCAGAAAGCCCACTTCAACGACATAATCTGTCTGATTCCGCAGGCTATCCATCACCCGGTATATCCCATCATTCGCTCCCTCTGTACGACTTCCATGCCCCAACAGCAGGATCGCTATCCTCATATCATCATTCAGTTGCTTCCAGTTGCTTGCAGAAACTGGTGTACTCTCCAAGCTCCGTCATGCCGACGTAGGGGTCACCACCCTCTTTGGCAGCAGCAATTGCATTGCCCAGTTTCAGCGATAGCATGACGTCGGTGTCCATTGGATCCACCACAGCCGAATCGAGCCCTTTATCGATAGCCAGAAAGAGTATATGCGCATTGACAGCACTTCGATTGGGCACTCCAAAGGAGATGTTGGAAATGCCAATCGTTGTACGGATCCCGGATATCCCCGATTTAATCACACGAATGGCCTCCAGAGATTGATAAGCCGCGTATGGTGCAATGATCGGATTCATCCCGGGGTCCACAAGTATCCTCGACCGAGCAATCCCGGCCTTATCCGTCAACTCAACCAGACGCACAGCTTCTTGCAACAGTTGCTCCGCGGATGCATATTCTCCCGCACTCTCTTTGATATAACTGTTCAAGATGACCAGGCACTCATAACCGCTCCTATCCAGT
Organism: Candidatus Poribacteria bacterium; assembly: GCA_024278235.1. Lineage (GTDB taxonomy): Bacteria > Poribacteria > WGA-4E > JAJRTO01 > JAJRTO01 > JAJRTO01. The sequence continues at coordinate 5,340 of JAJRTO010000415.1, read as the reverse complement.
AGAGCCAGGATACCCTCCGCACGTTCAGATGCGATTGAGTTAAGGATCGGCATCCCCCCTCTATCATAATCATAGGCGTTAAATCCCGCCTCGAGAATATCAACATTATCGGAGTCGATACACAACGGGACATCCACGGCTTCCTGTACGGTTTTCACGAGCCACTCCATCGCCTCAGGACTTCCCACGAATGCACCGCTGCCGGGAGCACCACAGTGAACATCCAGATAATCTGCACCCGCCTCTACTTGCCGTTGAGCCAGACTCTGAACATACTTACGCTGCTTTTTCTCAATGGCCCTTCCCATACGTCCCAGGCCACCGTCGCGCCTGATAATGCTTCCATTTAGTCGTTCACCAATAACGAACTCAATTGCCATAAGAATCCTCCAAAGCGATATTCAGAAATGGATGTCAAGTTTCAAATATCAAGAAACCAGCAACCACAGCGATTTTCTAACGTTCAACGTTCCAACGTTTCACGCGAAACTTGCTAAGTATGATTTCACACAATTAAACCACCGCATTCTCAAACAACATCGCCTCCGCAAAAGCCATCTGAAATTCTGGAGTATGTGCCACCTGAAGATGCGTTATTATCCGTGCTATTTCGGTTGATCGTTGTCGCATCTGCCGCGCAGCGAGAACAAGTTTCGATCCAACCACAGCGGCGTTACCAATATAGGAGATGCGTTCCTCCGCAAGTTCCGGAATCAAGCCGAGGCGAATGGCGTTCGATTTGTCGATGTAGCTGCCAAACCCGCCCGCCAAACACAGCTCATCCACTTCTGCCAAAGCGACGCCAGCGTTTTGCAGGAGCAAATCGATACCGGTACGTATGGCTCCTTTTGCAAGCTGGAGTTCTCGCATATCCCTTTGAGTGAGCGTTATCTCCTGATCGGCAGCATTATGTGCCAATACAAATGCGCCGCCGGTATCATCTTCCACGAGACGCTCACGAATGCGATCAGGGATGTTCCCATCGATCTCCTCCGGGCTGAGCATATGCCCCATCATGTCGATCAACCCGACACGCAACAGTTCAGCACCGATATCCACCAAACCGGATCCACATATTCCTTCCGGTTCACACCGGCCAATGACTTTCACTTCGCAATCATGGTTCAGCACCACCGCCTCTATGGCACCAGGTAATGCGTACATACCATGAGTAATCCGTGCACCCTCGAACGCAGGACCGGCGGGGGTCGAGCAAGCAAGCAGTTGATCCCCCTTGCGAAGCACGATTTCACAGTTGGTGCCGATGTCCGCGAGCAGACGGACACGGCCATCATCTTCGTCGAAGGACGCCGCCAGGATAGCCGCGACCGTATCAGCCCCGACAAAACCCGCAATGTTGGGCAAAAGATGAACATTCCCACGCGGATGGATGCCCAGCCCCAACTCAGATGCCCTTATATCCAGCGCATCGCTGATCACCGGCACATATGGTAACGTACCCAACGTCCTGGGGTCGATCCCGGCAAACAGATGGAGCATGGTCGTATTGCCCGCCACCGTGGCCTCATAGATATGTGACGGCTGAATGTTCGCCTTTTCGGTCACACTGTCAATCACCCGTTGGACTGACTGCATAACGGCGGATTGAAGATCGTCGAGTCCACTTTGGTGTTCAATGGTGTAAAGGATACGCGAGATGACATCATGACCGTATTGCGATTGTTCGTTGATCGCCGAAGCAACTGCGACATCCTGGCCGGTCGCTATATTCATGAGCGCACCCACGACCGTTGTCGTGCCAATATCAAGGGCCAAACCATAAACATGCTGTGCCGTATCCCCCGGTTCAACCGTGAGTAGACGATTATCATGAAGCACGAGGGTGACCTGCCTCTCGGAGGTCTCTAGTATCCTGGCAAGCTGTCGAGCCGTCATCAGATCTGCCTGAAGATCGGCGCGCAGATCCAAAGCTTCACGGATGTTGGCCACCTCCGAGATTGCATGCTCCAGCGTTTGGGATGGCAGTTGGGCATACCGTTTGGCAAGGGGCGGATCGTACCGGATCGACCGGTTCGTCCCTCCAAGCACCACGCGCATTTCGGTCGTTCGCGATGATTCAGGGACCGTGATGATGGTATCGCCAACAACCTGCATCTGACATCCGAGACGGACGCCCTGATCTTGTTCCGTGGAGGAGAGAAGACCTCGTTCCAAGCTCGTAAGCGGCTGATACTCTCCTTGAATGATCACTTTACACTTCCCACAGGTTCCATTGCCACCGCAAGGAACGCTCAGCAGGATGCCAGCCTCCGCGAGAACCTCTGTGAGGGATGTGAGATGGTCCACCTGAAGTTCAACACCCTCCGGTTCGACCCTTACACGATGTATTTGATGTTCCATAGTCATTCCGAATTCCAGTGCGAGAATAGGAGTCAATAAAACAGAGCAAATTGAGGGTGGAATTATAGCACAGGCGCACCGGCCAATCAAGAAACTTTTGCGACTCACATCCACGCGGTGTTTCAAGACTCGCTGACATGATTCTGAACAATGGATTGGATCAGAGCACAGGCGGCATCTTCATCCCCCTGGCTGAGGAGGTCGAGCACATCGGAGTCAACCAACTCATACCAGACCCTTCTTCGTCGTTCGTAGTCCGGTATCGATTGTGGCAACGTTCGTCGTAAAGGCTCAACTAATTCGAGAAAGCGTGCGTATTCCGGGCCGAACGACGAGGCCAAGCGTTCGCGGATACGCACTGCAAGCGCGGGAAAAATACCCGACGTCGAAATGGCAATACTCAATCCCCCCTGACGGAGAACGGAAGGGATGGTAAAGTCACTATCAGAAAGGCTGATATTGTTGACAAGAACATGATGCGTCTTCGCATCTTCGCTTATAAGCTGAGCTTGATCGCGGCTCGTATTCAGTGCGAGAAATGCCCCAGCGAGATCCCCAGATCGGTAATGACGCTTCAAAAGGGTGATTCGGCCTGCCTGAGCCATCTGATCAAGTACCTTACAGGGATCGGGCGAGATGACAGTAACTTCTGCACCGGCTTCCAGAAGCCCTTCGATCCTCCTTACGATGAACGATCTCCCACCGATAACGACGCATCGGCGTTGTCTCAGATCGATACAGACCGGGTAGCAAGGGTTGGCTCCTATATTTCCTTCCAAGCTCATCTCTCAATTCAAAGTTGGCAGAGAGTCTCATTTTTTTGACAGAGTATCAATAATTTGACAAACTCGCGTGAAATTTTGGATGTGGTCTGCACGCCACAACATATGGTAATAATTACGCAGTGAGAGTAATTATTACTCAGTTTCACGGATATCCATGTAAGCAAAGTGCCTAAAGTGAACAGAGTAACGAAAGCTAGAAAAGGCAAGCTCTTGGTCGGTCTTGCACCCCAATCAGAACTTTTCGACTGGTAGTGTGCAATCCCCCACCGCTCCTGGCACAATTATTGCAATATTTAAGTAACGTATTGCCTCCTCAAACTTTTTGGATAGATGCCGATACTCCTTGCATCTCCTCACACAACCCACAGGTCGGGTACCAGTCCTCCTACCCGACCTGCTCCAAATACAAACTCCTCCTGCCAAGTCCGCACCATTTGGTGCGGACTTGTTTTGTTCTGGGATACGATACCAGCGCACCGTCAAGATGCAAAACGGCAATTTGTTCCGCAGCAAGGAAACAGATTTTCCCGCTTCACCCACGCAGTTCAAAGCACGTTTACGCTGCCGTACACGCTATATAGGCAACCGCACAATCTCCTCCGTATCCGCAGAACGATAGGCTGCCAGGACAACTTCCAGGCTACGGCGCGCTTCTTCGCCACTGGTCAGCGGTTGGCGATGTTCCAGGATACACTGTCCAAAATGACGCAATTCCTCCGTGAAAGAATCGGCTTCCGGGGTATCCAGTTTGACGTAACCATCCGAGCTGTCCCAGAACAGATCATTCAGCCGGTACACACTTCCCTCCGTACCATAGACCCAAACCCCCTCATACCAGGGAGCTTTTCGCACAGCCCACAGAGCTGTCACCTCACCGATACACCCTGACTCAAAAAGTACACTCATAACGACGCCAACCTCGCCTTCCATCCGCTCAGGCTGATACACCTGGAAGTTGGCGACCTGAGCGACCTCTCCGCCGAACCAACGTAGCAGATCGACCCGATGAATGCCAGACCCGATCAGAACACCGCCTCCGAGCCGGGCACGCGATTTTATCCAGTGCCCCTCCGGGAGACGGACATTTTGATTGTGATCGATCCGGATACACAGAATATGGCCGAGCGTTCCCTCATCAATCATCTGTTTGATCCGCTCATGCACCGGATCGTACCGCTCATTCAACGCCACCATCAGGATGGTACCAGCCTTGTTAGCCGCATCGATCATGCTGTCAGCTTCAGCAAGTGTGATCGCAATCGGTTTCTCGACAATCACATGCTTTCCCGCCTCCGAGGCAGCATTACTTACGTTGGCGTGCAGATCATGGGGCAGACAGATATCCACAGCGTCTATCGCTGCCTCCCTCAGCATGACTTCGTAGTCCGTGTAGATTTCCGTTGCGCCAAGCTGTTGTGCACGCTCCGTGGCATTTGCCTTCTCCTTGTCACAAGTAGCCGTTACCTGAAACAGCTCTGACAGGCTCTGATATCCTCGCGCATGAGCGCGTGAAATCCCGCCACAGCCAATCAAACCAATCCGAATCGGTTTCATGATGTTCCCTCCACAGGGTTCCACCAAATGGCAAAAGTGATCAGGTCGCCAGGCCCGGGGTTCTTAATGGAATGCATCGAATGAGCAGGGATATGCAGCAGATCTCCTTGCTGCAGCGTGGCAATCTCATCCTCAATGGTCATCTCAGCTTCCCCTTCGACAATAAAATAGAGCTTGGAGTGGACAACGCTTTCCGGTTCCTGTCGCATTCCGGGTTGCAGATACCCCCAGGCAGTGCCGAAGGGCGCCGCAATCTCCTCTCCGCCAAATCCGCCCTGAGCCAGGATGGTCCCCCCATGAGCGGGCCGCATTTGAGATTTATCAAGTGTAAGTATCTGCATCATGAGTACTCCCGCCTGTGCCAATCATCTTTCCAGAGGTCGAACGATCCCTCGCGATACGGATGCTCTGCGATCAGATCCTCGTTGAGTATTACGCCGAGTCCGGGACCATTCGGTAAACTGAAGTAGCCATCCACAACTCCCGGACACCCTATGGCAGCCTCCTTGACCCATGCCTCCGAGAAATCATTGAAATGCTCCTGAATCTTAAAATTGGTCGTGCATGCTGCCAGATGCAACGCAGTCACTGTGGATACGGGGCCACCCACGTTGTGAGGGGCAACCATCATGTAGTGTAC
>JAJRTO010000414.1 GCA_024278235.1 Candidatus Poribacteria bacterium | reverse complement strand
TCGGATATCATCAAGGTAATTCATGACAGGCTCCACACAGTCCCTGTTCATACGGTGAGTGGGCGTATTGGTGAAACAGCCCTTCTTGCTTGGACGCATGAGGCTCGTGACATCCGGTGCACTTTGTACCTGCTGTAAGACTCCGAAGATGCGTATTTTGGAAGTCTATCTGATCGTAATCGTGACACGATGAGCACAGCTCACTCTCGGGCGTCACAAGGATTTTCTTGTTGTTGGAGGCGTGGGGAGCGTGACAGGTTGGGCAGGCTCCTTGTGCCACAGGCATATGTACCTTTCCCTGTTTGAAGCGCATCTCTTCGTCGACATGGCATTTGTAACAGAGCGGTGCACCCTCCTGTTTCAGGAAAAACTTGTTACCAGCACCGTGTGGTTCATGGCACTGACTACACAGCCCTGTCGCGAAAGGTTGATGGATGTACTGGTTGGTTGCCAAACTACGCTGCACATCTTCATGACACTGGAAACAGAGTTTCGTCTCAGTATCGAGCAGTTGTGACCCCAAATCGGATGCATGCCCGGAGTGGCAGGTGTCACATTGCCCTTTGTTTATCGGGCCGTGGACGAAAGGCTGATTCAGTTTCTGAGCTTCTCTGGTATGACAGGAATAGCAAAGATCGGCTTCCCTATCCACCAGGAGATACGGCTGTGGTGTCGCGTGCGACTCATGACATCGCAGACAATTACCGCTACTGAAGGGCTGGTGGGCATCTTTCTTCTGCAACTGGGCCTTTGTATCACTATGGCACGTGTAACACAGTTCGCCTCCTTGCGCAACGGCTTGCCCTTTCACATTGGAGGCATGTGGATCATGACAGATGAGGCATTGATCCATATTGATAGGGGCATGTACCGTGCCCTGACTGTATTTTTGCTCCTCCGCCTGGTGGCATGTAAAACAGAGTTCTGCATCTGACTCCACCAATAAGGATTCCTTATCTGTCGAATGAGGGTTATGACATCCCGTACACTCCCCCTTACGTATAGGGGTATGAACATAGGTTTTGTTGAATTCCTCCATGCTGTCCGGGTGGCATTGGAAGCACAAATCCTTGCCGCTTTCCACAAGTAAAGAATCATCCTCGGAGGCATGAGGACGATGGCAGGAGAGACATTTCCCTTCCTGGACAGGAGGATGAGAATTGCTTTTTTGATATTCCTGTTCGTTGTGACAAGAGTAACACAAGGCCGGTTCTTCAGCAACCAAGTCAGCGGAACCTGTCGAATCCGGAGATGCATGACAGGAATCGCATTCACCCTGTGCGACTGGCAAGTGCACACTCTGCTGAAAAAGCCCCTTTTCTGTTGAAGCATGCGCATCATGACAGTCCTGGCATCCCGCTTTGTCTACAGCATACCGCTTGTGACTCGCTTGGAGCTGCGGATCCTGAGAATCATGGCAAAGGGCACATAAAGTATCGCCTGTAGCCTTCAGCAAGTTCGGATGATCCGATGCGTGAGATTCGTGACATGCATCACACTTCCCCTCCCGGGCAGGCATATGCACGTTGGGTTTGGCAAATTCCTCATCCATCTCAAAGTGGCAGGTGGAACACAATTCCTGGCCGGTCTTCGGAAGGAAATTCGGATCGGATGCGCCATGGGGATCATGGCATTTTGAGCAGTCGCCTTTGACAACAGGGTAATGAACATATGCCTTCTGAAATTCTGTTTGCTGCTGAAGATGGCAAGAGTAACACAATTCCGCCTTCTCTTTCACCAAGACCAGCTTATTCGTTACCCCGTGGGATAAATGGCAATCCCGACACTGATTCTTGGCGACGGACGCATGACGGAATTTTTGCTGTTGAAACGTTTCCACTTGTTCCTGGTGACACAAACTGCAGTTCTCCGTCTTGGCCCCCTTTGGGGATACGATAGCACAGCTTTGCACCAACCATGCCAGGGCCACTAAGACAAAAGCCACCGGCAGGATTTTCAACAACCGAAGAACTGCTGGGGTGGACATCTTATTCCCAGTTTTCCGTTTACTATTGAGTTGCATCTTTGTCTGTTCCCGAATTTTCTGAGAATAGCTCTCAGCCATCGGCCTACGAGCTTCTCTGAGAATAAGTGACTAATCTTCTACCTGCAGCAAGAGCCTTAAAGCCGTTTTGTATTCCTTGAGAGCATCTTCGATCTGCTTCCGCTCCTCATAGATTCTACCCAACCGGTAGTGTGCTCTGGCAAATTTTGGGTTGAGCTTGAGAGCAGTCCGGAGCATTTTTATCGCTTTTTCATGCTCTTCCTGGAAGAAAAGGGCATCACCCAGGCCAGCATAGGCCCGATACGAATTTGGTCTCGACTTGATCACCTGTGTGAATTCAGCAAACGCGTCTTCCGGTTTCTCCAACTCAAGGTAAATACTTCCTAGGCGAAGATGCGCTTCGATCAGATCAGGGTTCTCCTTGACAGCCTTCTGGTATTGAGCCAATGCACTTCGTACCATCCCTTTTTCCATGAGACGGTTTCCCGCGTTGAGATATCTGTGTGCTTGCTTTTCTGCCTCCGTTTGCTGGGGTCTCTGAACTGGATTTAATTCCGCCTCCAATTCGTCAAGTGTCTTCTTACCCAGTAAGATTTCTATTCGCCCGGTGATCTGTGGCAAGAAATCATCTCGATAGCCAGGGTAGTAGTAGTTCAACTTACCCTCCCGGTTGACGATGATCGTACTTGGAGTGACCAGCACGCCATAATCACCATACTCCTTCTCTTCTTTGTCATACAACATAGGAAAAGTGATCCGTTGCTCCCGCTTGACCTGACGGATCACATCCAGCCCACCATCGTCGCTGGACAACGCCACGACCTCAACTCCCTGATCTTTGAACGTCGTATATACCGTCTGCAAGGACGTCAGTGCCTTGAGACCACGTTCCTGTCCTGATCTCCAAAACACGACGACAACGATTTTCCCCCTGAAATCAGCCAATGAGAATTCTTCGCCGTTCGTGTCTGACAAGACAAAATCTGGCACATTGTCGCCAACATCGACGCTCCTCAGCGCAGCGAGCGAAATCTCCAGTAGTTCTGAGATAGTGAGCGCACAGAGCGATGTCGCTAGTAGTCCTAAAACAAAGATTGACAAGAATATCGGAGACGTACGGAGGATCCTCGTATCCTGCCTCCTTATTCTCTTTGCAGCCATTGTGGTCTCCCATCGCAGATGCATAGTCCATCGCCCATCTCCAGGAAATGGGCGATGGACTATCTACGCTTAGTTATACACAACCGGCTGTACGCGATTGTACGTCTTGGGCTTGTGACACCCGACAACACAGTTGCCACCATATTCAGTTTTTGTGTAACTGATAGGATAGCTCCACATTTTGCCATAAGGAACCTCTGTCCGGATATGCCTGGCTTGGTTCGAAGCATGCACTTCGTGACAGGCTTTGCAGCTTCGTCCTTTCCGAGTCTTATGGACATGCAGATAATGGAGATTTTGGTCGCCATTCCGGAAATCTGTCAGCGTGGTTGTGAACTCATCAAGGGCTATATCATTGTTATGGCATTCAAAGCACAACGCATAGTTCTCTGGACGATAGGGATTGTAGAACTCCGCCGGGAAATACTCCTTCAGGATCTTTGGGTTTGCTGAACCGTGCGGTGCATGACAGGCAGTACAGTCATCTTCCAGGACAGGACCATGACGGTTCTTACTCTCATTGACAAGCTTTCCCAGCCTCTTATGGCAGCCGAAGCAGAGTTTTCCGGCGGGGCCCTGGAGCAGCTTAGAGTAGTCAGAACCGTGCGGCAGATGGCAACCCATACAGTTGTTGTCAGCTACCGGCTTATGGGACACCGTGGCCGTCTGTATCACCTGCTGCATCTGCTCGTGACAGTCAAAACAGAGAGGACCTTCGGCGCTGTTCAATATCCTTGGGTTGGGTGAGCCATGGGGATCATGACAGTCGACACAGGATTGCTCTACCGGCGGATGGACGTCCTTCCGGGTCGTTTCTTCCTGGACAGTGTCGTGACACAAGAAACAAAGGTTGTTTCCTTCTTCAGCCAGTTGGGATTTGTACTTTGAAGCATGCGGATCATGGCAGGCATTGCAGTCGCCCGCAGCAACCGGACCGTGAACATACGGCATTTTCATCTTTGAATCGTCGTGACAGGTCAAACAGAGTTCACCGGTTGCATCAGCACGCAACTGATATTTGTAGGGCGACTCATGTGGGTCATGGCAATCAGTACAACCGGACATCGTGATAATCTTATGGATGTATGGCTGTCCCTCAAGCTCGGTCGTTTTATCCTCATGGCAAACGAGACAGAGGGGTAAGCGGGATCGGGATACCTCATACTCGCTCAGAGAACCGTGTGGATTGTGGCAGGCAATACAGGTTCCCCCACCAACAGGGCCATGAACGTATTTCTCTTGTCCGATTGTGTTGTGGCAACTTTCAGTTTGACAGGTTGCCCCCAGGATATTCATCTGCTGATAATCGACGGGTGTTGCATCGAGTCTGTGGCAGTCCTGACAACTCATTTGCTGACCTGTGGGAGCATG
>JAJRTO010000413.1 GCA_024278235.1 Candidatus Poribacteria bacterium | reverse complement strand
GCACCACTCCTCGTAGCGATGTCCCCGGGATAACATGCTGACCATCCACCTGGAAGAAACGGTAGGTCTTATGGTCTCCCTCACCGATGATGCCCTCCGAATCAGAGATGAACAGCGGTGTGATGGTCTTGAGCGAACAGGTGATTCGGCCTGTGATCCCAACATAACGGTCGTGTGGGGGCGGCGAACAGCGCCCAAGCAACGTGACGGCTGCATCATCAGGTTGGGTTTTCCCTTTGCCGAGGAAACGGACGAAGTTATAGGGATTCAAGAAGCGGTAGCCGGAATCCCTTCCTGTGTGTTGGGACGGAGGTTGTCTACGAAAAGACCCCGATCGCTCTCTGCCCCTGGATGATCTTTTTCTCTTAGCCATGATCTTTCAACTCCTTCCACCAAACGAATGCTACCTGTCCACCATCGGTGAAAACGCTATAGTGAATCCACACACGCTGTCCTCCCTGAACTGCCTGGAAAGGATAGCTCAGGTCTGCCCGGCCGACACGATCCTCCTGCCAACGGGCGAGATCCTTGTGATAGGCGCCCCACAACAAGGCAGATTCATCACGCTGACGTAGGCTGAAATCAGCCCTTGCCTTTATCCCTGGGCTCTCTGTCCAGAAGTCGCATACATCGAAGCTTTCTGGCTCTGCCATACTCGTCGATCCGATAAAGTGCCACAGGAACTCGTCACCATCGCGCCGGAGACTCAAATCACCGCCATGACCAAAGATACGTCCCCGATCAAGCAAAGCTGCCTCAGCGGCATCGGGCAGTTTATTGCACGCGAACTCAATTCGGTGGACGTATTCCCAGATACGATAGGGCATCATGGAAAAATCCCACTGCTTCAGAAACTCGGACACACGTGTCGCATGGAACTCACCGCCCCAGATCGCGATACCATCGTCTCTGCCTACCAACCGGTCATTGACGAGTTGGTTCACTTCTTTGTCAAAGTCTATGGATTCAGCAGGCATCGGTAGTCCTCCTTGCCGTAGAGCGTTGGAAGGTGGTCACTAAAATAGGAATCTTCCTGCAATTGCAGCTTAGGCTTGCGCTCGAAAGCATTTACCACTTTGTGAAACTTATCGACCCAGGACTGGGCAAGTACGCTGAGTTCAGCCCACTGGTCTGCGTCCGACGTATCCCATGACCTGACACGATAGAGACCGCTCATCGGTTCTGTATGCTTGGCAACCATCTGTATGGGGCCGACGAAGTCTTCATCACGGATGAACCCATGATCCAGACTCAGCGATGCTACCTTCGCCCGTCCGAATCCCTTCGCACCACCCAAGCCGATCGTCAACATGCCATCTGCCAGGTCACGTAATACCAGCGTAAGCCAACCTAGCTCCCATGCTGCCGGGTTCTCCAGATGCAAGCGGGCGTGAAATGTCGGCTGCCATAAGGCGATAGCATCGAACTTCGCACCCTTTTTGCCGCCGCCTGTAAACCGATCAATGGCGAGGAAATCCAGCACCTTTCGCAAAGTCTCCGCATCAGCTTCCGCATCTTCCACGATGAACCGACTTCCTCGTCGCGTGCTCCCGAAGAGGCGACACGCAAGGCAAAGCTGCTGATCCGTGATCTCCTGCTCATCAGGAATCTTTGCTACCTTGCGCAACAGCGTATCGCAGTTTGCTAATGCTGCTGTTTCGCGCGATTCGACAGGATTGCATGCCGGGCATTTCGCCAGAAATACTGCTCTGTCTCCCACGTTGAGGGTTATCAGCGTGCGTGCAATCCGTTCTGCGTGTGAACGGAGCACACCCCGTAGACTTGCGCCCGGTAAGACCGGCTTACCATCCGTGCTGATTTTGTCAAGCAGCGGCACGTGGTCAAAGTCACTCTGCACTGCTGCCATAGTGTCATTGATGAGGAATGGCCCATCGATCTTCAGATCGAAACGCACCGTTGCGAACGACCGTGCGACTCCCTCGTGGCACGCGGTACATCCCTGCAACTGTCTGCGCGCCTTATTCAATCCAAATGGTAACCAGTCGGGGATCTCGGTCGCATTCTCCCAGGGAGCCTCTGCCTTGAGGAAGCGCATCAACCCATCCGTGCTCGACAACTCACGTTCCATCAATCTCACATCGCATAGGTCAAACGCACCGAGTCCACGGGCAGTACGCCCGCCGATCCAGGCGCGACCTGCCTGCCACTCGGCGAGCGCGGCCACAAGCAGCATCTCGTCGTTGGCGTTCGTGTCCTCCAACTCTAATCTCAGAGCGAACTCGGTGCCATTGGGTAGTATCTCCAAGTCGAATTTGACAGAGCCCGCCCGCGCTGATGCACCGGTAGATCGATCAATACCCACGCCATCCCGGACACGTGGTATTTTCCCATCGGGTGAGCACGCCCTTGCATGGGCAACGATCAGACGGGATGCACGTCCGCCGGATTTTTCACTACCGCCCTCGCCAGGCTGGATGTCTCCGAACAGATGGCACACCCAGCAACCGCAAGGCTGGTTTCGCTGTATCGTTGAGAGTTCACCCATTTCTTCCGTGCTCCACAAAGCGCGACACACGGGACTGCCCAGCCTCGGCGCTAATCGTGTGGCAACACTGCGCAAGACGCCGCCGATGGCCGTTCCGGGGAGCACGAAATTGCCTTCCACATCCCGTCGGAAGATGCTATCCGTGACATCGCCCGGTACGCTGGTACCGATATGAACCGCTGTACGGCTCACGAGTCTGCCTAGAACTGCCCGATAGCTCATGGTCACTCTCCCTTCGTTTGTACTGAGGCGGCAATACGGTGAGCCAGGCTTCGGATGACCATGCCTCTCACCATCACAGGCTGGTCCTTCGCCTTATCCAGCCAGGTATGCAGATGCTCGATAGCTTTCTGGGCGTCTGCTTCAGTAAAATGTGCTTTCGTTTTACGAGTCACGTCAGTCAGTAATCCTGGGTTGCCAAACGCCTCCAGTTGGGTCTTCAGGTGACTCACCTCTTGGCTCGCATGGCCATACAGCCAGCGAGCGACCGCATCCCATTTTGAGTCGCGGAAGAGGCCTTCTCTGAACTTCGTTTCGTCTTGGAGATCCTCACTCCATGTTCGAATGAAATCAAAATCTGATCTAATCTGGGCTGCGATACCGGTTGTCGGCGCATCACCAAGTTCCAGTTCTGTGGGCAGGACAAACGATGTTCCACTTACGCCTGCCCCACCTGCATAGATGGGGTGGTTGAACACAACCAACCCAAAGCCCTCGTGACGCCGCAGGCCGATGCCCTCGTTTTCGATTGCCCTCAATCTTGACTGCAATGATGCGAGATCCGTTGATCCCCTCAGTTGGAATCCCACCGCAGATCCCGCCTTGATTGCGAGGTCGCGCCAGCGCGGCAGCCCGAGATGATTGTTGAAACCGCTTACATGGCTGGTTTTGCAGAAGGTGTTGATGATCTCCACAGGCTGGCCGATCAATTCTTCAAGCAACCGGGCATCCAGGGTCTGCTGAAAGCGCCCCCATCTATCGGATAGGATGGCATCCGTGAGGAGCGTGAGGGTAATTGCAGCCGTGGCTGATGGGACTCGATCCGTGAGCGGTATACCCCGCCACGGGTCCATCTCAACATCGGTGATCGGCTCCAGGTATGCCGCGACCAGGCCATAGCCACGACCTGTACCTTTACCAAGTCGAAGTGGGAATGGTTGCTGTTCCTTCACGATGCCTGTGAGTTGACACAAGGTCTTCCAGGTATGTTCATCGCGGCAATGAATCTCACCGATGAAATACTGCCCGGTTGCAAAGGCGACATAGCCATACAGATTGCCGGTGGCCGCGCGCTGGGTGCGCGGATTGATCTGCGGATGCATCTCTTCGCAGAGTTTGGGTCTGATCGGCTCAGGAACACCTTTTACGCTGACGAATTCGCCAAGTGGCACGAGTGGGATGCCACACTTGTGAAGACAGCATTCATCGGGCACTCTACTTACGGCATAGCTTCTGCGTTCGTTGTGCTCATCCAGTCTGCGGTCGATCTTGCACACGAGCAGATCCATGGGTGGCGGGATGGTCGGTAAGACTCTGTCGCGATTCTCATCGAAGTGCGCGGGGTAGAGGGGCATGAACCGGATGGCTCCCCGCCGAAAGATATCCAGGAAATGCCCATAGATCACTTGATCTGACAGATCCCAGCGTTCTGCGGCTTCGTGAGCGAGCGCACCGATAAGGGTCGAAGTTGGAATATGCTCCGCACAATCGAAGATATTCCCCGCTTCCGCACGCCTGGCGACAACGATAGGTTCATCCACCCGGATGATGAGCAGGAATCGTTTGGCGCCGTTGCCCGTTGCCTGGACGCCTGTCCATGTCGCCGGTGCCACAGATATCTCAGGTGGTGTATCCACCAGCCACGCTTCATTGAAGTGTTCAAGCAGGTGATCCTGCCAATCAGTGTCTTCAGCTAGCTCTGCGTACCAACCTGTCACTGAGGTCAAAGCGAGGCTGCATTCTCCACGCCCACGCCTCCGTGCAGAACCAAATCGACGTACCATCCGTGCGGCTGCCACAAGTAGCGCCGCTTCATGATGTGCTTCGGCGTCAGTCGCAATACAGTCTGCGGTGAACGCGAACTTCAGTTGTCTGCCGCCTTCTTCCTGCTGAAACAGCTTGCGCGGTTCTGTGCGACGCATGCGTGGGCTCACCCGCACGCGTGCGGCCACCTGCGTCCCCGTCTGTCCCTGCTTCCATTGCGCGTCCTTGAATAAGGGCTTTTTGACTCCCTCAGGACGCGCGGATGAGATCCGCCAATGCTTGGGCTGGGCAGGCGTGCCGAAGATCAAACAGAGGGGACAGGGATCAGCCGCGCAATAAGCAGGGCTACTATCATCATCCAGGCCCGAGGCACGACACTTCCGTCTGGATCGGAGGGGTAGTGTCTGTAACAGACGCCATAGCCCGTCGCGTAGCAGACCCTCCAGAGTCGAGCCACGCAGCACAGGGACGCGATCCCCATCGCGCAACAGTGCTGAATCAATCTGTGAACCCAGACCATGCCCTGCACCGATGTGGTAGTCCGATCTCAACGTGAGTGTAAAGTCTAACTGCATCGTCATCCTCCCTCATATTCGCTGACCTCCTGTGTGAGGTCGTAGGCATAGTCCCATAGTCTGAGCAGGTCCGGCAGTCCATGCCCATAAGATCCCTGTTTCATTGGACGGTCAAGGAATCGCCAATGAGCGATGTCCTCTCGCGTTGCGTTACCCAATTCCCCCAGCGCGCTTTTGACAGCATCATCCGTCTTGCTGCTGCCGAGTTTGATCCGCCTGAGCAACTGATCACAGTGTCGTTTCCATCGGTTTATCAGCTCTTCCTCGTCATTTTCAATAGTGGCAGCACTTTCATAGAGATGTTCCAGTTGTGCTCGCCGTTTGCCGGACAGTTCTGCTTTCGCAAGCGAAAGCCGGTGCTGGATCAACTGTTGGACGGGAATCCCGGCCTTTTGCAGGGGCTCGCTGATATCTTCCCGGACGAAATAGGGACACGCTGTTGGTCGATACCTCCCGCTGGATTCGTCAGCAGATGGTCTCCCGACCTCATTTCCCGTGATCATGTCGAAGTGAAGCACCGATGCGCAGCCTCGCTTCGCTGGATCCGGATGCGCTTCGAGCCCTCGTGCGAGTTGTTTCGCTTCCTGAAGCAGATCCTCCCCGTATCTGTGGGCAAGACTGTGCGGGTAACTTGCCTTGCAGATCACCACAGCGGCAGCCATGGTCGGCGGCCTTTCATCGTCGAGCAATCCCAGGCTCTGCAGTTCATCTGCCATCCGATGCTCATACTCACGACAGAATCGCGCTGCGAAATCAATAGCCCAGGGCGAGGGCAGGAGCACGAACAGGTCGTCCCCACCCAGAATGAGCGGCAGCACGGGGAGTACTTCATCTTTATTCCTGGGTTTGACCCGATCCAGCAGGTCAGGACATGGCTCGGCAAGACTGGCCCGGAGCACCTTTGACAGAGCTTGTGATAGCTTCTTCATGGTATCCTCGTCGGGACACGCGCTGAAGATCCTGCCCATCCCATTGCCATCGGCGAGCAGGTAGGCGACATAGCGACGTCCTGTCCAGTCGAAGGCTCCGACACGATCTGCGTCCTGTGGGAACGATTTGAGAGCGTGAGTTCTGTTTTGCGCTTTGCATGCCTCCGAGACGGCATCCTGAAACAGTCCTAGAAAACCGCTTCGGTCCTGTTCTTCACGTATCTTCCTGAGTTCCTCATTCCGTTCGTTCTCTTTCTGACGGCATGAGGCACAGTAGTAATTTTCACGCTCATCCGCGTGACGCTTGTATCGTTCGTTAGCAATGGTGATACCGCAGGATGCGCAGAAAGCCAGATAAGGCAGGTGAACCGAACTCCCAGGAACATCGCTCTGGTTTTTGGCCTCTCGGAGATACTCCTGAGCTTGTTTACTTGCCGCCTGAAAGGGGCCATCGTAGGGCACTGGGGCAGCGACGGTCAGACTGCTATCTGCGACTCGACGGTATAGCTCGGCTAGGTCACGGCCGAATGCTTGTGCCTTCCGTTTACAGCCAAACAGCACGCGAAACGCGCCACCGTCATTGATAATGATGTCTGTGGCGGGGTTACCACCGTGATAAACCAGCAGCGCCTCCGCACCTTCCTGACAGAAGCGGGAGAGCAGTTGACTACCTCCGACCACTTCCCGCAGGCGTGAGACGCGAAATACAAAGTCCTGAATCTTGTCCGCTTCGGCGGCGAGTAGGTAACGAGCCATAGTAATTCCCTCCTATACGGGTGGAAGAAAATCAACACCGCATGCTTCACATAGATCCGTCCAGGATACGGTTTCACTTACAGTCTCGACGGGCTCGTCGTGTATCAACGTGGCCCAGTTTTCCGCGAAATCTTCCACACTTGCACGCGCCCCGGCGACCGCTTTTTCAGCCACAGAACGGGGCACGGAGAGATAGGTGTGGATTGCCTTGTTCCGCAGATCGTATTCATCATGGAGCCGTGCATGGTATGGCAGAAACGGCGCATCGTCGGCACGACGCAGATAGAACTCGTACTTCTGCTGATTGGCTTCTACTCGGCACACAAATTTCACATGTCCCCCGCGGTCTCTTCTTGTACCATCAGCACGGTATCGGAGTGCTCGTTCAAGCGGCCGGACGGATGACATCTCAATAGCTTGCTTGATGATATTCCCCTGACACTGTCTGATTTCTGGTGCAGCGTTGTCCCATGCCTGATAGTTTGTTCCTCCCGCTTTCGACTTGACGGCCACCTTGCCGGTGGTCATCAGAACCAGAAATCGAGCACGCAGCAGAACTTCCTTCAGCCCAACTGCTCGCAGCAGCCCTGAGCGATAATCCTCATTGTGTTGAATGAGGCGCTCAACTTTGGCGATCTCGTCGTGCGCGTAGACGAGCAGCCTGGACGTATCAAGATAGAGCGAGGGCTGCCCGTTTTCTCCAGCCTCCACCACCTTGATGCGGTCGAGCAACGCTTGGGTATCTTCACCATGTGGCCAGAAGTCCCCTTGCCCCAATCCCTGAATCACTGTCGGAAGCCCCAGTCTTCCGGGTTCGGCAAGCCTCGAGCGGATGGCTTGATAGGCTTTCAAGGCGCCCGTATGGTCCCCATTGTCCCACTTCTCATACATT